>JALRAY010000024.1 GCA_023257955.1 Amoebophilaceae bacterium
CGAGAGTAAATTTCTAAAAACAACGTTTAATGAATGTATTGACCTATTTTGGGAAAAATTTCAGGTGCGGAATGTCCGATCTAAGCCATAGATTTCATAGTACACACCTTATGCAAGCTTTCACCGAGTTTAATTTATCCGAACCATACTTTACGCAGGTATATAATGGCGCTAAAACTTTTGAATGTAGACTTTACCGAGATAAATGGAAGACCGTACAATCGGGGCATATGTATCAAGTACGCTGCAAGGATAACGTACCTTACCTTATCAAAATCATTTCAGTGGTGTCTCTGGAAAGTTTTAAAGCGGCATATGTAATGTACGGCAATTATCTGTTGCCAAATGAACGAATGAAACCGCCATGGGAAAGATATTATACATGGTATTCGCCAGCAGATGAAGCTACATATGGAGTCGTTGTTTTGGAGCTACAAGTGCTCTAAGCGATACTAAGTAAGACATATCCCAACAGGCTGTAGGCTGTATTGCGTGTGGGTTAAATCTTCGCAAAAACATGTGGAGCGCACGCAAGAGCATCTCCGTGCATTAGTGGATGGGTTGTGCATACTTAGCGCGCGTATGCCAGTTGGAGGTATAAAGCTTATTGATCTCCTTATCGGTGATCAATAATAAATTTTCGGCATTTATCGTAGCAGCTGCTACGCTCCAGTTAAAGGAACCGGTTAATACATGCATATCATCAATAATCATCACCTTATTATGTGCTATGCCGCCAATTCCTTTACTTTTCTTTTTTGTGGCGTCACTTACATTATCTACTGCAACAGCAATACCTTGCTTCTTTACATACTGCACTTGAGATCCTTTCGCTGTGAGTTGTGATCTATCAACCAAAACCTGCACCTTTATCCCCTTTTTGTATGCTTGTACGAGTGTTTCTGCTATCTCCGCGGAGGTGAATGAATAGGCTTGCACCAGAATCTGATGATTAGCTAAGTTGATGGTTTCTTTGATTAAGGCGAGGCATTCACCGTTAGGGCTAAACTGCACTTTGATAGCTTGCTTGGCAATGGTGTGTGCAGGCAAGGGCTGTGGTGCAAGCGTATCTTGTTTGCCTATCAAATATCCTCCTAGAAATGTTATAACAAGGAGAAAAGGGATAAATTTTGTACGTTTGCGACGTTTAGGCATGGCTATACGGTGTAATGTATGGAGTGATTTACTCATCACTTAATGCTACAGTCAAGTTCTTTGCGAGCCTATTTGGGGCTTTTACGCATATTGCAATATGAAAGTTATTTTTCCTACAGAGGTGCTGGTATACTGCCATTCTGTACTGGTTTTGCTAAAGGTGAGTGTGGCGATGGCGTTTTTATAGCATTGCGCTACTATAGGACTGACGGTTGTTTCCAAGGTCTCTATGCCTATTACTTCGCCAGCATCGTCAATGGTTATTTTAAATACCAGCTTTCCGACTTCCGGGGTGTCATCTATGGGAGCTGGAGCGGTATCCCATATCCAGCCAGGGAGTTCTAAAGCGGCGTTGGTCTGTTTTTTGTTCTCACCACTTTCACTATCAGTCCCTGTATATAGACCTCGTGTGTCGATATCGGGTTCTGCAAGAGGGGTATCTGGTAGGTCTTCATTCTTATCCACAAGTGGTTTATTGCTGGGTTGCTCATCTGACTGCGGGTTGATAGGAGGGAGGTTCTCCTCTTTTGGGCTTGTGGGCGCTTCTGCAGGCGTTATGCTTGGTTGTGGTGTGGTCTGCTTGGGTTTTGCTGCAGGGATAGGGCTAGCAGGTGTTTTTTGGGGAGCTTTAGTAAAGGATTGTAGGTCTAAGGTTACGCTATATGGATGTTCTGCAGCTGCTTGTGGTGTTGAAGAAGGTATAAACCAGTAGCATAGGAGGCAGCCAACTATTCCGTGCAGGGCGATAGATAGCGCTAAGGATAGGTAGTCCGTTTTTTTGTGAGAATCAAATGTAAAATCATTCATTAGGCAAATCTGCTTGCTTAGTTTCTACGGCAATGGGTGCATGCAAGGTGTAGGCGATGTCTACGATGGAAATCATATGTTGAATGGGGACGGTTTTGTCTATGCGTAGCAATATACTTTTGGGTTGTTGCGCTAACTTGTCTTGCAAGGCACTTTGTATATCTGCGGGAAGGATAGGTTCTCCATCTATGGAGTAGCTTAGTTGTGCATCAATGGTGATTGTTATGGGTGAAGCAATGGTAGTAGCATTGTGGCTATCTGGAATGTCTATCATCAGACCTTTTTTTTGACCATCATCTTGGCTGGAGTGGTTGAAGGAGGGGGTGAGGATAAAAAACAGCAGTATCAGTAACATGATGTCTGTTAAAGAGATCAGGTAGTTGCTTTTTAAAGCTTCTGAGTGTCTACTGCGATTGAATGGCATACGTGATGGGTTTGTATACTTTAGCCTCGTTTGAGAATTATGTTAGGTTCAGTAGTTCTACGAGTCGTGAAGTTGCTTGATCTATGCGTTTGGCAGTGGTGTTGATGCGGGTAATGCAATATCGTAACCCTATCTCGGCGATCAGCCCTACTATCAATCCTGCAGCGGTTGTAATCATGGCTTCATAAATTCCGCCTGCTAAGAGTTGTTGCGGCACGACGGATGTAGTAGTGGAGAGTGAATAAAAGGCTTTTATCATGCCTAGAACGGTTCCTAAAAACCCGAGCATGGGTGCTATAGCAGCTATTGTGGATAGGAGGGAGGTGTTTTTTTCTAAGTTGGGGAGTATGTAGTGCCATGCTGTCATCATCGGTTTTTCTACGATTGCTACTTCTTCTTTGGAGAGCGAACTAGCTGTGTGTTTGATAAGGCTTTGTAGGCCTTTTTCTAGGACGCGAGCGATAGCTGTTTTGCGTGCATTACAAGCGGCAACGGCTTCCTGTAGCTTCCCTTGGGCTACAAGATCATATACTTTATGCAGCCATTTCTTGGAGAAGGAAGTCTGTTTGGTAAGAACTATAAAACGCTCAATACATGCGTATACAGCTAACAGAGATAGGAGTAGGAGAGGTGCCATTAGCCAGCCTCCTTTGAGAAGCCAATCTGCGATTTGGGCAGTGCAACAGGAAAATTTCATGATTATATTATCTTATTGTGGAATAAGCAGCAACTATGCTATGCTATAGATCAAGTGCTAATATCTCATGATCCATATTTTGTTTCCGAATTCTGCTTGTAACTCATTTTTATGTTTGGAAGCTTCTTGCCATGTGTTTGCTTGCGCGATGGAAAGTCTTACGAAGTTTTTAGCTTGTTTCGGCATAATTATTTGAGTAGAGAAGCCTTTTTTGAGGAGTATCTTCGCATAGTCCATCACTAAATCATGATCGATACAGCTGGCTGCGATAACGTGGTATAAGCCTGTAGGAGCGTGGATGGTTTCTATGGTAGGGGTTATAATCACTTCTTGTTTGATGGGCGCTTCTTTTGCTGCCTCTTGCAAATCAGCTAGGAGTTCATCTTCCAAATTTGGGATCATGTCTAACTCCAAAGAAGCATCGGGTGCTTCTTCTTTACTTATCTGGGTGTTATAGAGGGATGTAAGCTTTGTCTTGAGAGTGCTTTGCAATAACCACCAAACAATAGCAGCGCCTGCTACTAGCACTACGCCGGCGATCAGGAGTGTTACTCTCAACCATTTTCTGTTGCTGGTTGTTTCCATGGGCCTAAATTCTTCTCTAGGTAGTCCAAATTTATTATCTACGTTTGGGTCTTTGGGGGTATTCATATGTTTTTAAGCTTTAAATTTCTGTAAGAATGGTGCCTGATACTGGCGTTTGTTGTATTGCGGTCAAAAATAAACATTTTTTTCAGTATATACTAAACCCGAGATATGCTTTGTGTCGTAAGGCATGATACGCTGAAAGTATTTTTAACCCATCGCGCTATATATTTTATCACATAGGTTCGTATCATTTTGCTTTCTTCTTGTTGCAGACTCGCATCTGTTTTGCAAAAATATAAGTAAGCATGAGGCGCGTGTACATTAACCTGAGCAGCACAAACTATTTTACTAATTTCCTGGCTCCTGCCCACATGCATCATTCAATAGGGTTGAAAGCAAGTAGTGTGGTAGCGTGCTTTTACTTTTTCCTAAACACCAATTGTATCGGTACGCCTTCCAAGTCAAAATGCTTACGGAGCTGGTTTTCTAGATACCGTTTATAGGTAGGTTGTATGTATTGCGGTAGATTACAGAAGAAAGCAATAACAGGTGTTTGTGTAGGCAGTTTGGTGACATACTTTATTTTGATGTACTTCCCTTGTACTGCTGGCGGTGGATATCTCTCAATAACGGGAAGCATAATCTTATTTAATGCTGTGGTAGACAATTTTTGCATCCTATTGGCATGTACTTCGAGGGCTTTATCTAAGACTTGATAGATGCGTTGTTTGTTGAGGGCAGAGATAAATAGGATGGGGATGTAGCTCAAGAGGCCGAGTTGCTTTTGTAGTTGCTTCTTATACGTTGCACTGGTTTGGCTATCCTTTGTTAGCAAATCCCATTTATTGACGAGTAATATGATGCCCTTTTTATACCTATGGGCTAAAGAGAGTAGCGAAAGGTCTTGCCCTTCTAAGCCTTTTTCTGCATCAATCATGATCATACATACATCAGACTCTTCCAAGGCTTTGATGGAACGCAGGGTGGAATAGAATTCTATGTTTGTCTTTAGCTTCGCTTTTTTTCGGATGCCGGCTGTGTCTGTGAGGAGTAACTGTTTCCCAAAGAGATTATAAACGGTGTCAATCGCATCCCTGGTAGTCCCTGCTAAAGGGGTTACGATGCTTCGTTCTTCCCCTAGCAACGCATTGAGGAGGGAAGATTTGCCAACGTTGGGTTTACCTATAATAGCAATCTTTGGTAGGTCTGTGGTCACTTGTTGATCTTCTGGAAAATGCGTCACTACTTGATCTAACAAATCCCCCGTTCCCATGCCACTGATGGCGGCAATAGGAATGGCCGCTCCTAGTCCTAGTTGATAAAATTCACTTGCCATCAAGCCTTTGTTAGCATCATCTGCCTTGTTTGCCACTAGCAATATGGGCTTGGTAGATCTACGCAAGACTTGCGCTATTTCGGCATCCAAGGCGGTTACGCCTACCTCACAGTCTACCATTAATAAGACTACGGTAGCTTCATCTACAGCTATTTGCGCTTGTTGCCGGATATTTTGCTCAAAAATATCATCTCCATGTTCTACATATCCGCCGGTATCGATAATGGTAAAGTTTTTGCCATTCCATATGCCATGTCCATAGTGCCTGTCTCTGGTAGTGCCGCTTTCACTAGCCATAATGGCTTTACGTTCTTCTACTATACGATTAAAAAGTGTTGATTTTCCTACATTGGGTCTTCCAACGATTGTTACAATGTTTGCCATGCTATAAATTTAAGAGTCTACTTGCGATGTTGTCGTATATAACGTAGAATACTGAACTTGTTATTTAATCAGGATTATTTTATAAAGATACTTAATCACTCACCTCATCATGGCTCAATCAACAAAAAAACATGCTATACGTAATTTTTCAGCATATAATCAGGCATTAGTAAAAAGAGGTAACCTTACTATCTGGGTTGCAGATACATCCTCAAAATGGATATCTTCCACAAAACAGGTAAAAAAGGCAGGCCTAAGACCTATTCAGGTGACGCCATATTACTTTCCCTAGTCCTTAGATCTATCTATCATCTACCATTAAGAGCACTAGAAGGCTTTATAACATCTATATTTCAACTCATGCAATCAACCTTACCAGTTCCATGTTATACGCAAATATGCCGCAGAGCTACTCACCTAGGTAAATCACTTGCAAAACTTAGTGATAAAACACCAACAGATATCGTCTTTGACTCAACAGGCGTTAAAGTATATGGAGAAGGCGAATGGAAAGTACGCCAACATGGTAAAGGGAAACGGCGTACATGGAGGAAGGTACACCTTGCCATATGCCCTAAGTCCCATGAAATCATCATGAGTGAATTAACGGAAAGCATTGAAACAGATGGTAAGGTATGTGAAAAAATGATCACACACCTTCCAGAGAGTGTAAAGCAAGTATTGGCAGACGGAGCCTATGATCAAGGCCCTGTATATCAAGCCCTGCAAAAAAAGGTATCACAAGCGTCATTCCACCGCGCAAGAATTCTCAAGCTAAAGATCTTGAAAAAGCACCGTGGTATAAGGATAGAAATGAGACAGTAGAAGAAATATCGAAAGCTAAGACCCAAGAAGAGGGGCGCAAAACGTGGAAAAAAACATCAGGTTATCATAAGCGTTCCCTATGCGCAACAACGCCGGTGAGCATACTCAATTTAAATGACTTGTGTATTACAATATGCTGACGTGGGGGTATTTGTTGGAGGGCGATAAACGATACGATGAAAGCAAGCTGGAGGTATCGTCTTTTATCATGAATAGGATGTTGGATTGTAGCTACACAGGACTGTGTAACGTTTGATAGATTTGATGGTATTGCGCTATGCCTTCGTCATCATCATTGATACAGCGAATATCTTTGGTGATGCGCTCTGTAAGGGTCTCCGGTAGGGGAGTAGTCTCCGAGTGTGCTACAACATCCGCGTATTCGGCGCCGATTTGCATGAGCTCATTAAATCCTATGCTAGGGTATGATTGGGCTATGTCTGCGATGCCTGCCTTTTGTACAAAGTCGGCATGCAAGGTTTCCGGAAAGGCGGTATTATATAAATTGAAAATCACCTTTATATCTTTGAGGGTAGGGTCTGTGGCAGCGCTTTGTTGTAGATAATAGGGTACAAGGCTCGTAATCCAGTCGTGACAATGAATAATGTCTGGCGTCCAGTTCAAGTGTTTGATCGTTTCGAGTATGCTTTTACACATAAAAATCAAGCGTTCGTCATTGTCTTCAAAGAAGTTGGATGCGGCGTCGCGGAAAACATGCTTTCTGCTAAAGTATAATTCATTATCCATAAAGTATACCTGCAGCCTGATGCCTTGTATGGAGGTTACGCGTACTGAAATGGTTTGGAGGTCTTCGCCGATGGGGATATCTATGTTAGATAACCGTACTACTTCATGCAGGTTATACTTTCTAGTATTGATGGTACCGAATTTGGGGACGAGGATACGTAAGTCTACTTTATGTTGCATAGCTTGTGTCAGCTTTCTAAAGAAGGGAGCTACGCTAGAGGTAGTTACAAAAGGCGCTATCTCGCTAGCGGCATAGAGTATTTTTAAATTTGGCATGTTGAATGGAAGTGGTTGCGTACTTGTGCAGTATGATCAGAGATTGTTTATAGCACAAATATACAAAATATACCGCCATCAACCGCGAGGCTGCCGCAAACTATAACTTCCGGCTTGTGTGCGTAAAGATTGTTTACAAGAGGGCTGCAGTAATAGTTTCCCGCAAGGTACCCCTATACTCAATGCTCATGCAACAGGTGCCATATCTGGTCTTTTAATTGTTCTAAGCCTTCGTTGGTAAGAGCGGAAATAAATATGGGAGTGCAGGTTGTTGCTGAGAAACGTTGACGAATAATATCCTTTTCTGCTGCGGTTAGTATATCGGACTTAGAGATTACTACCAGGCGCCGTTTTTGCAGCATAGCAGGATTGTAGGTTTTTAATTCTTGCTGCAACACGTCATAGGTTTGATAGATATCTTCACTATCCGCCGCTATCATAAACAAGAGGCAGAGGTTCCTTTCTATATGTTTGAGGAATTGTATGCCTAATCCTTTCCCTTGAGAAGCACCTTGGATTAAGCCTGGTATGTCTGCCATCACAAAGGCATTATATTTTTTGTACGGGACTACGCCTAGCTGTGGTGTGAGTGTGGTGAAGGGGTAGTTAGCTATTTTGGGTTTGGCAGCTGAAAGAGTTGAAAGCAAGGTGGACTTTCCTACATTAGGGAAGCCTACTAGCCCTACTTCAGCCATCAGCTTGAGTTCTAGGTGTATCCATCCTTCTTCGCCAGGTATGCCTGGTTGTGCATAGCGGGGTGTTTGATGAGTAGGGGTTTTAAAGTGTACGTTCCCTTTGCCTCCCTTGCCTCCTGCCATGAGTGTGATGGCTTGGGCATCTGCTGTTACATCTGCAAGCGTCTGCTGGGTATCTACGTTGGTGACTATGGTTCCTTTGGGGACTTCTATAATCTTGCTTGCGCCATTAGCGCCCCTACAGCAAGCGGCTGTGCCATTGCCGCCATCTTCGGCGCGGATATGTTTGTGGTATTTAAGGTGTAGGAGTGTGGATAGTTGTGGATTGCATTTGAGGATGATATCACCGCCTTGTCCGCCATCTCCGCCATCAGGGCCGCCTTTGTCAATAAATTTTTCTCGCCTAAAATGTACGGCTCCGGCGCCACCATGGCCGGCACGAACGTAGAGTTTTAGCTCGTCGATAAAGTTAGGTGAAGCCATGATGATGATGGTATGGGGATTACTGTTGCTGATGTATGGTTTTGACTACGTCCATAATTCTTGCGAATACATCTTCTATAGAGCCTACGCCGGGCACTTTGTAAAGTTTATTCTGCTTTTCATAATACCGGATGACGGGCAAGGTTTCTTCGTGATATACTTGTAGCCGCTTTGCGATGCAGTCTTCACGTTGATCATCGGCACGCTTGGAGCTTTGGGCTCTTTTTTGAATGCGCTTCTTGACTATGCTATCTGGTACTTCTAAAAAGATGACACCGTCTAATGGATGGTCATATTTTTCTAATAATTCATCCAAGGGCTTCGCTTGCGCCATAGATCGAGGAAAGCCGTCTAACAAAAATTGTGTACCCTCTTGATTGGCTCTCATCTGTTCTTCTACTAAGCCTATCACAATCTCGGTAGGCGCTAACATGCCTTGGTTGATGTAGTCAGAAATCATTTCTCCAAGGGGGGTTTTTTTTTTGACGTGCGAGCGCATGAGTTCGCCTGGTCCTATTTGTATCAGGTTATCATAATGCTCTGTGATTTTCGCGATTTGCGTTCCTTTTCCTGCAGCGGGGGGGCCTAATAATACTATGTTGATCATGTTAGTTGTTTTTTGCTTCCTGTTGTAGTTCCTTGGTTTTACATACTGCCTGTCTATGATGTGTGCTTTCTGCAAAAAAAGACACATCATCTGTAGTTGTAGGGATACAACAGATGATGATAAGAAATTTATTTACTCTGATTGGTGGATATGAGTTGAAGGAATGGCAAACTACGTCATTGAGTGATTGCTGATAATGTGTTAGGTGATGCCTGTTACATATATCAGCAGTAATTTACTTTTTCATATCCAAGAGAGAGGTGTTGAAACCATGAGAAAGCACCCTTTGTAGGGCGCCTTTGCGGTTATTGATAGCTAAGGTCGGGGACACAACACTTCATCCTCACTCCAATATACGCAAAAATTACCTAATACACTCAAAATCCAGGTATTTTGTGAGGATTTTGGGCATGGTAATCTTGTCCCCATCATAATTGAGCTCTAGTAAAGCAGCCATAATGCGAGGCAATGCCAGGGCGCTGCCATTTAAGGAATGTAGTAGATGGGTGGTGCCATCTGCCTCCTTGTAGCGTGTTTGCATGCGATGAGTTTGGTAGGTTTCAAAGTTGCTGATAGAGCTGACTTCTAGCCAACGATCTTGCCCTATGGAGAATACTTCTATATCATAGGTAGCAGCGGAGGTAAAGCCTAAATCGCCTGTGCAGAGGGATAACACCCTATATGGGAGCGCTAATTTTGTGACAAGACCTTCTACATACTGCCGCATTGTCTCCAGAGTGGGGTACGAAAGACTAGGTAAGGTGATCACCACGAGTTCTACTTTATCAAATTGGTGAAGCCGATTAAGGCCACGGACGTCTTTTCCCCAAGAACCGGCTTCCCTTCTAAAGCAGGGGGTATAGGCCACATGCTGAATGGGGATAGTTTGCTTTGGTAAGATTTTACCTCGATATAGATTGGTGATAGGCGTTTCTGCGGTAGGGATCAGGTACAGGTCTTCACCGGCTAGCTGATACATTTGCCCTTCTTTATCAGGCAGCTGCCCGGTAGCATAGGCACTGGTGGCATTGGTAAGAATAGGGGGTTGTATTTCTTCAAAGCCAGCTGCGCGTGCTTCATCTAAAAAAAAGTTAATCAAGGCCCTTTGTAGTCTAGCGCCTTTGCCTTTGTACACGGGGAATCCGGCACCGGCTAATTGATTACCTAGCTTAAAATCTATGAGATCGTATTTCTCTATCAACTCCCAATGCGGCAAGGTGTTTGCGGCTGCCGTAGGCAATGGCTTAACCTCGGATATGATTTTATTATCCTGCTCGTCTTTACCTATCGGGGTGCCTGCATGGGGTAGATTGGGGATGTTATAGAGGGTCTCTTGCAAATCTTTTTGATGCTGCTTCAGGCCTGTATCTAGTTTCTTTAACGCATCTTTGAATTGCATAGAGTCAGCTTTTCGCGCTTCTGCCGCATCTTTTTGCCCCGTTTTGAGGAGCTGCTCTATCTCCTTACTCACCTCCTTGGCCTTGGAAGCGACCAAGTCATAAGCTTGCTGGGTTATTTTCCTTTCCTTATTGATAGTTATCGCGTGCGCTACCAGTTCCGCTGCGTTTTTTAGTTGCCTGCTGGTTAGCAGGTTGATGACGTGTTCCTGATTTGCTTCTATAAAGTTGATTTCTAGCATGGTTAATAGGTGTTAATGGATTTACATTTTTTAAAAGTCAGGTGATTTTAGCGTGTAATGACTGTATTGTTGCAGCCTATACGTGGGATGTATGCGTCATTCTGTTTCCCTGCGGGTGGCTAGCAATAGCTCCAAGCTACGTTCATCTTGCACCAAGACATCCCTTGCTTTACTACCTTCAAAGGGGCCTACTACGCCCGCAACTTCCAATTGATCTATCAAGCGTCCGGCTCTATTATAGCCCAGCTTCAGCTTCCGTTGGATGAGGGACGTGCTACCTTGTTGGTGTATTACAATCAGTCTGGCTGCTTCCTCAAAGAGCGGATCTTCTTCTCCAGGTTCCAGCTCTACTTTGGAGTAATCGTCTTCTGCTTCATATTCTGGCAAGAGGTACGCGGAGGGGTAACCTTGCTGTTGGCCTATAAAGTGACAGATGTCTTCTATCTCTTGGGTAGCTAAGAAGGGACATTGCAAGCGAATGATCGAAGAATTGGTAGAGAGGAGCATATCGCCCTGCCCTATCAATTGCTCTGCTCCCCCTGTATCTAGGATCGTTCTAGAATCAATACGAGAGGTAACCCTAAAGGATATCCTAACGGGGAAATTAGCTTTGATAATACCTGTGATCACATTTACGGAAGGTCTTTGGGTCGCTAATACCAGATGTATGCCGATAGCGCGGGCTAATTGCGCCAGGCGTGCGATGGGTAACTCCACCTCTTTGCCTGCCGTCATCATCATATCCGCAAACTCATCTATCACCAGGACAATGTAAGGCAAGAAGCGATGCCCTTGCGTGGGGGTTAGCTTCCGCTTGATAAACTTTTGGTTATACTCTTTGATGTTGCGTGTACCTGCTTTCTTGAGCAAGTCATACCGCTGATCCATCTCTATGCATAGTGAATTGAGGGTATCGACTACTTTTTTAGTCTCTGTGATAATGGCTTCCTCCGTGTTAGGGAGGGTCGCTAGGAAGTGTTTTTCCAAATGACTGTAGAGGGAAAGCTCTACTTTCTTGGGGTCTACTAAGACCAGCTTCAACTGGGAAGGATGTTTTTTATAGATCAAGGATGCCAATAACACATTGAGGCCAACAGATTTACCTTGCCCCGTAGCCCCCGCTATCAGTACGTGCGGCATTTGACTCAGGTCCATGATGATGGCTTCATTAGAGATGCTTTTCCCTAATATGATCGGTAACTCCATCACGCTCTTGGTAAATTTTTCCGTCGCCAATATATCCCGAAAGGGAACCATCTCGCGTTGCTTGTTGGGAACCTCTATACCAATCGTTCCTTTGCCAGGGATCGGTGCGATGATGCGAATCCCCAATGCGGCTAAGTTCAAGGCGATATCATCTTCCAGGTTTTTGATTTTAGAGATCTTTACACCCGGTTCCGGAATAATTTCATACAATGTGACGGTGGGTCCTATGGTTGCTTTGATGCTAGCAATGCCTATTTTGAAGTCTGTAAGCGTTTGTACAATTCTATCTTTATTCTGCCGCAATTCTTCGGGTGTGACCTCTTTGGGTGCCGTTTCCACATCCTCCAATAAATCAATCGTTGGGTATTGGTAACCGCTTAGATCTAGTTTGGGGTCATAATCAACTAATAGGGTAGGAGAAGCCGCATCTATATCCTCTTCGCGGTTTGTATCATACATAGAAGGGTCGGTAGCTAGCGGATCTACTGCTTCCTGCTCGCTATGGGTTTCTACAGATAAGGGGATGTCCTTATGATGGAGGCTGGATGAAGGTTCCTTGATGGCATCTTCCCCATGCTCAAGGCTATCCAGGGCTATGGTCTTATCGAGGTCTAAGGTGTGATAAGGTGGAGCATTGCATTCATCGATGAATTCCGGCACATTCCCTACTTGCTTCGGCAGCTTGTGGAAGCACTTCGCGAAAAACCCCCACAAACTAGGGAAGGCGGTGACATTAAACATATAAACGATATGGATGCAAGCGACAGCCATCAGCATAATGATAGTTCCCCACCCCAAGAGACTATTCACTAACTCGCCAGCTTCAAATGCAAGCCCTCCTAATAAGAGGGACATGTACTTAGTTTCCGGGAAACATAAGTCTGCATACCCCAAGGCCGTATTAAACCATAACATGCCCATGACAGCATGTAGCATCACTTTCAGCAAGCTGACTTTTTGCCAAAGACGTTGTTCTAATAATTTAGCGCCCGCTATGTATAATGGCGGAAGCAACAAAAAAGCCGTAATGCCAAACCACCTATACATCAAATAATAGGAGATGGTAGCCCCCGCTATCCCCAGCCAATTGTTGATAGACTTCCCCGCTGACCGAATGCTCAGCTGCTGCAAGGCCTCTATGGTACTTTGATCTGTATGCCCATGCACTAAATGACCTATCAACGCTATCAACAAGCATAATGCACTGGCTTGCAGGATAATCCCTACGGCTATTTTGAATCGGCGATCGATGGTAAACAATTGCTTGAAGCGCTGCATACGTGGCGCTTGAGAAGGTGTGTCAGAGAGATTTTTGTATGTGTTGTACATGCCTGTGCTGAAATACTTGTATGGATACTATACGCGAAGTTAGAGAAAATAAGTGAAGTATATAAATGCGAAGCAGTTCTAACTTGCCATTGCCCCCTCACTCCCCGTCATTGCTCTATCTGTTATCTAATGCCTTGTCACACTCTTGGCATACATTTGGCTCAACAATAGCTTTAACCCCCATTATAACTACAAAGGCCTGCCTTGTTATAGCAGAATATGCGCTTTTATAGGCACGCAACACAAAGAGCCGCAAGAGAAATCGTATTCTAACTTAAGTATCCGCCTAAAACCATTTCAGTACGATGGCAAAAAAAGCGCTGTTAAGGAAATACGCTACACATCTACACATACAGCAATGACGAACGCGTGTGCTGAACTATTGGCTTTAAAAGTTTTTAAAGTATCTTAGTAGACAGCTGCCCGTATAGCGT
The DNA here is from genome assembly GCA_023257955.1 of Amoebophilaceae bacterium. Classification (GTDB taxonomy): domain Bacteria; phylum Bacteroidota; class Bacteroidia; order Cytophagales; family Amoebophilaceae; genus Amoebophilus. Next base: position 13,633 of record JALRAY010000024.1, read on the forward strand.
CATCAGCAGCACTACCGATAAGCAGTGAAAACATCTTGTAGAAAAACTAACTACAACCATTTAAACTGTACCCATATGCAACAATACCTAAGTATCGATTACCTGATTATATATGTCTTTTTAGCCATTAGCCTACTGATAGGATTACGGGCTGGAAGAGGAGTGAAAGATGTGAAGGAGTATGTCATTGCTAATCGATCTTTTGGTACTGGAGCATTAGTACTTACTTTATTAGCCACCAACATAGCTGCTGCTAGTATTTTCGATACGATACCTTATATATTTTCCGAAGGTATTATCATGGCTATGACCTTCCTTGCTTTTTCCATCTCTTATGTGGTTGGCATTTTTATTGCTCCTAAAGCTGTTAATTTCCCAGGTTGCATGACTATGGGGGATCTCATGGAAAAGTTATATGGCACAACAAGCAAAATCATTTCTGGAGTCTTAGGATTTATAAAATCTAGTTGTTTAGTGGGGATGGAATTGGTGCTCTTAGGTATTATCAGCGAAAAAATATTAAATATCCCAGCGCAGTGGACAATTATTATAGGGGGAATACTGCTAGCTATGTATTCTGCACACGGAGGAATCAAGTCAGTAACGATTACAGATGTGTTTCAATTTGTCGTATTTAGCATAGGATTACCTTGTATTGCTTACTTTATGCTTTATAAAGCAGGAGGGATACAACATGTATTTACGAACATTCCTATAGAGCGCTTTAAGGTCACTTCACATGAAGATTTCTCTCTTTATTTAACCCTGTTCTTGATATGGAGCATTTTCCCTACAGGTATGATAGATCCTGCCATTATTCAGCGATTACTGATGGGAAAAACCAGCAAAGATCTACGTAATCAATACTTAATAGTCGCTTGCTTTGACCCTGCTTTCCAATGGATGCTTGTGATCATTGCTTTTTCAGCATTGATTTTATTCCCTAACGTAGATGCCCAACAAATAGTGCCGCACATTTTTAATA
>JALRAY010000025.1 GCA_023257955.1 Amoebophilaceae bacterium
CTATTATTTCATAGTCTGATTTACTTTTTAGCAAAAACTTGAGAGCAAAGTCGAAGCTTAGTAGCTTGTCTTCGTTTCAAGGATCTTCATTAAGGGCTACTTTCGGATGCTGATGTTTAATAGTTTTATTTTTCATGGTAAGCAAGTAGAGTATTAGGTTCGGGTTATTGACGCAAGCAAGCCTTTTGACTGCCTCCTATTATACCTTACAAAGTTATTGAGAAGATAAGGAAGATCTACATCTAAAAGTACATAATCTCCCCCGGAAGTACTGCCATATTATCTATTTTATTCCACTAGATTGATACGCTGTTGCAAGTAATTTACGATATGCTTGGCTGTACGCATGGAAGTATTGTACTTATCTAAGGTATTTAAGATGTGTGCATAGTGACTGAGTTGCTTTTCTCTCGTATCGGGATGCTGGAGAATATGTTCAAGTGTATGTAATAACTGTTTGGCCGTGTAGGCATGCTGTATCAACTCTGGCACGATTGCTTTGTCAGCTAATATGTTCACTATAGCAATATACTTGACTTTTAGTACATGCTTGGCGATCCAATACGTCAGCGGATCTGTTTTATAGACGACGATTTGTGGAACCTTCAAGCAGGCTGCCTCCAAGGTGGCAGTGCCAGAAGCGACCACCGCTACACTGGCATGGGACAGAATGTGATAGGTTCTGTCATACACTACCTCAACACCGGGTGTATCCTTTGCTGCTTGATATAAATCCACCGGCAGTTCGCTCACAGCCCCTACTACAAATTGGCATGTAGGTAGTTTGTTCACGATAGCCAACATGGTAGGCAGTATTTTTTTTACCTCTTGTGGGCGACTACCAGGTAATAACGCTATAGATGCCGTAGAGACTGCGTCATCCAGTCTAGGCATTGGTATAGTTTGTTGATAGGTAGCTATATCTTCTAATGAGGGATGCCCTACATAGGTTACGTTGGTTACGTTATGTTTTTGATAAAACGCTTTTTCAAAAGGGAGGATGGTATAGATCCAATCTACGTAGGCTTTAAGGGTATTGATTCTTTGGGTATGCCAAGCCCATACTTTTGGGGGAATGTAATAGAAGACTTTCAGATGATGGGCTTTGGCAAACTTGGCTATGCGAAAGTTGAAGCCTGCATAATCCACCAGAATGACAGCATCGGGTTGGAAGATGAGAATGTCTTGTTTGCAATGCGTAAGGTATGTTCGCAAAGTTTTAAAGAGCTTTGTAATATTGAAGCCCATAAAAGTTAATTGTTTGTAATGTACAAGCAGCTGAACACCAGCACGCTGCATGTGCCCTCCCCCTATGCCTCTCGCAACGACCGTTTGATCGCAGGTTTGCAACGCTTGCATCAGCTTGCCTGCATGCACATCTCCTGATTTTTCGCCAGCTATGAGATAGTATCGCATATTGATTTAAATTAATTAATCTATAACACTAAGACCTAGAGATATAGATTCGGCAGTTACAGCTCTTATTATTGGATCTATAATATCATAATTACCAGAGGAACTGCGATAGTTAACCCATTTCCCAGCACCACCAACAGGAAATCAAAAAAATATTCATTATTTTAGTTCCATATTTAGATGAAAGGATAGTTCCTTCTACATCAGGGTGGCTAACATAGGGCAGTAAAATTAAGCATGGGTAATTTTTTTCCGTTTGCTTAACAGTATGCTCCCATCAGGCATGCTAACATTATTTGTTAGCTGTAGTGCAACCACCATTTTACTTCAACCTTATCCTTATATAATATATCGCTTATGATCCCACATCACGATTTCGATGAAAATTTATACAATCTTCTGAAGCAGACATGCCAGAACATGGCTAAAGAAATGAACACAGATACCAATGTTGATACCCTTATCAAGGATGATACCCTCAAGGAAATAGCTACGTTTATTCCCACATCATTAGATTATTTAACACAAGTAACCAAACTCAATATTGACCTAGCTACTCCTTTGCTAGCAACCATCAAAAAATACCTATCGGATAATCATACAAGCACATCATTGGATGTTCCTGTGAATATTAAACCCTGCAAGACTACGGACAAGGTATATATTGTACAGCAGATAGATCGCAAGGTAGATTTACCAGAAATTGCTGCTTGTAAACATATCAGTATGGAAGAACTATTGGATGATATAGAAGCTATTTATTGTATGGGCCTCAAGTTGAATTTAAACTATTATGTGAATAGTATTTTGACAGCTGAAGAACAGCAAGAAATACAACATTTGCTCACGCAAGTGCCAGAAGATAAGATTTATCATGCATACAAAGCGCTTAACGATAGCTACACAAAGGTAGACATTCGAATAATGTATATCAAAATGCTATTTGAAAAGTCAAAGCAAGGCAAATAAACTTCTTTTATATAGCTTCATTACAGGCTATACACTTTATTACAGATTTTTTCAGTAGTGAGAGCGTTTAAAGCAGCGATGTAAGGTGAGAAAGGATGATAGATCCCATAAACATTTTACACAGCATGTGGATATATGTCACTACCCATGTATGCACACATAGTATATTTTTTTTCCTCAATATGGAATTTTTCCAACATTCTTCCTGGCATTTGTATATCCTCACGATTATAAGTGTGGCAATATTTCTCACCTATGGTATATCCCGCATCCATGTCTCGCTGAGTAAATACACCATTCGGACCAAGAAGTACCGAATCCTACAAACGTTCGTTGCTGCCACTTATTTACCCTCTATTATCGTTATCTGGTTGCAAGTAGTGGCTAACAAAAGTCTATTAAGGGATATAGAAAGTGATACATTGCTCATCATAGATAAAGCACGTATAGCTACTAATTTCTTGCTTGCGCTATGGGCAGTGCTTAGGCTGATTAAGTTTTTTGAGCAACAACTGTTAGCAGGACATTTTAAGACTACGAACACAGATCAGAATACCATCAACGCAGCCAGTAAGATGCTGCGCGTAATCGCCTACGCTATTGTAGCCATATTTTTATTACCCTTTCTGGGTATTCAGATTACAGGAATTGTAGCCTTCCTAAGCGGTTCTGCGATTATTTTAGGTATTGCCGCCCAACAAATTTTAGGCAATTATTTCGGCGGTATCGTTGTGTTGATAGATAGTAACTTTAAAGTTGGAGACTGGATTTTCTCGCCGGATAGGCAAATAGAAGGCGTAGTAGAATATATTGGTTGGCGTTCCACTCACTTACGATCCTTAGATAGAAAGTTAGTATATGTACCCAATTCTATTTTTTCTTCCATTATTGTAATCAATGGGAGTAGAATGACTAATCGAGAGATTAAGGATACCATTCATATAAGGTATGCAGATGCGCCTAGCGTTAATAACATTGTAGGAGAAATTAATGCTATGTTAAAAACAGATCCTGAACTAGATAAATCACGCAGGTTAGCTGCCTTTTTAAGTGAATTTGGGGATTTTGCTATCGTAATTACTTTTCAAGCTTTCACCTATACCATCGATTGGCATAAGTACCAAGATATTCAACAACGTATCCGGTTAGCAATCCTAGATATTATTATGAAGCACAATGCTGAAATAGTCATTTCCCCCGCTATGATTGCTGAAAAGAAACGTAATACCGCTTCCCATCATTTATTATGATGATAGCAAACACTGAATGATACTTTGTTGCAGCTGTGTCTTCACCTCTTCCACAGATACTTGAGAACCTAACTCTGCTTCCATAGAGGTGACTCGAACATTTTGTAGGCCACAGGGTATAATGTGTTGAAAGTATCTTAAATCTGTATTTACATTCAACGCCAGACCATGCATCGTTACCCATTTACTCAGTCGAATGCCTATAGCGCAAATCTTACGTGCATTGTCAGGTTCTTCCGCATTCACCCAAACGCCTGTTAACCCTGGTAGAGAGCTACTCGATACATTAAAGGCCTGCAAAGTATGGATAACGGCTTTTTCAAGTACCCGCAAGTATAAATGAATGTCATTAAAAAAATTCTCCAAGTCCAACACAGGATACAGCACTAACTGCCCAGGCCCATGGTAGGTAATATCCCCCCCTCTATTAATCGGCACAAAAGACACCTCTTTTTGGGCTAATCCTTCTTCGGAAAGTAATAAATGCGCTTTATCTCCCGTCTTTCCTAGCGTATACACCGGCAAGTGTTCACAAAAAATTAGATAATTAGGCGTTGGCTGCTGCCGACGACTATCTAAGCCTCGGTTAGCTGTTTTAATAGTGATAATCTCGTTAAACAATGCTTCCTGTTTGGCCCAGACCGTTTTATAATCCATTAAGCCCCAATCTTCTACTATAAATTTTTGATTCTTTGCTTGCATACTATCATACCATTTGGAGATATATTTATACACCAGTAGGGAAAGATATACTATGCTAAGATTCACCATACCGGAAATGCCGTAATCTGACGCTCACAGGGGAATCGATTCATAAGAATTACCACAGATACAGAAGAAGTCTATTAACGCAAGGATTTTATTTGATCTACTGATAGACCTGTTATATCGCTTATAAAATCTATATCTGAGTTCTTGGCGAGCATGTTTTTTGCTATGTCTAAGGTGCGTTTCTCCATGCCTTTCTGTTCAGCTTTCTTTAGTGAATTTGCTTCTATTCGCAGAAATTTAAGATGGTCTTCATAAGCTTCTCTTTCCGCTGGGGTAAAATTCATTACGCTGAGTACGTTGATGGCTTTTTTAAGATTCGCATCATTTAATTCTTTGGGTAGCTTGTCTGTAATTAGTAAATCGTTTCTGGTTAGAAAGGCTAGCCACATGTCCAGTGCGTTCTTGACTTTAAAGACAATATCGGATAGTTCCTCATCAGAATTACTACTGAATTTCTTAAGTTCTATTGTATGCAGTTCTAAATCTGTAAAATAGGGTTCCCCTGTTTCTTGCTCGGTAACCGTAAATACATTGTGGTATTTCTTAACCTCTGGTATAGAGGTTAAGTTGAGTATATGAATCCCTATGGCTTTGGAAAGCTTGGAGTAATCTTCTGCTACCTGTAACTGCTTGGTATAGAGTTTAGCCCAGTAGTATAAAGCTCTTTTGTCATAATAGGCTTCATCACTAATTTGAATTTCTATGTTAAACCTTGTCCCATCCTGATTGGTGGCTTTGATGTCTAATACGGACAACTTATCGTTTTTAAAGTTTTTAGGGGTTATAAGGATTAAGTAGCGTAACGTCTGATACTTGGTCTTTCTTCCCTAAAATCGAGTTAATCAAGGATATCAGTAAATCTTTATTCTCATCCACGCCAAATATTTTCTTAAAGGCGATATCTACTTTTGGGTTGACTTGTGCCATATGATTGATTTTTAATTGCTATTAGGTATGATACAGTGGAACCGAAGCCATTCTGCATCTATTGATGATAGCTTCTTGATGAAACAAAGATAAGGATGTATATGTTATGCCGTATAAATTTTTACTATAGGCAAAATTTTACAAGCAATGGCCTTGTTATACTCAGGAATGCATATATACAAGGAAATTCAGAAGAAGTCTATTGTAGGTATAATGTAATGGCAGTGCCTGGGGCAATCGTTGTGCCTGGCATAATGGATTGAGAGGTGATATAGCCACTAGCAGGGCCTTGTCTTTTGACCGTTATACCTCTGTTCTCCAAAATAAAGAGCGCGTCATTCAGGTTCATGCCAAAAAGGTCAGGGATCTCTGTATCGCTACCAAGATTTTGTTTTTGATAACGTTTATGTTTGCCGTCTGGGATAACTTTTATCCATGTTGTTGCTGCTGTAGGAAATGATGCCGGAAGTTGTATTTGTAGCGCTTCGCTAATGATGATCCAGTCTTGTGGTAGGCATACTTGGTTCGTGGCAGGCAGGGTTGTTTTTTGTGTTGATGTTGTTGCTACAGCAGGTGCGGATACCAAGTCCTTGCCTGCCAATCTATCGGCTATCTCTTTTACAACTGGTGCGGCTACTTGTCCTCCAAAGTGGAATTGTTCTCCTTGTGGATCGTCTACCACAACTATGCAGCTATAGCGGGGATTGTCTACTGGAAAGTATCCCACAAAGGAAGCGTAGGTGGCGCTGCTGTATTTGCCGTTGACTAGCTTATTGGAGGTTCCTGACTTGCCAGCTAGTTGATAAAAGCCATGTCTAAATTTGCTAGCTGTACCTCGCTCTACTACGCCTTCTAGCATCGTTTTGAGTTTGCTAAGGGTGCTATCGGAGCATATTTTCTCATTCAAAACACGACTCTGAAAGGTTTGCAAGGTTGTATTAGCGTTTTTGATTTCTTTAACAAGTAAAGGCTGAATCATCTTTCCTCCATTGGCTACCGCATTATAGAGCGTTAAGACTTGCAATGGGGATAGTTGTAACTCGTAGCCCATGGACATCCAAGGCAGCGTTACTTTACTCCAACTGGATTGGGAAGGGTGTTTTATTAATGGCATGCCTTCCCCTTTTAAGGGGAGTCCTAAGGGTTGATGGAGTCCTAGCTTGTATATGTAGGCTAGAAAGCGCTCTGGATTGACCGAAAATTGATTATCTACGAGCTTAGCCAGGCCTATATTGGATGATTTTTCTAATACTTCTTGGATGGTTAGCACACCGTAGCCGTTTGTTTTCGCATCTCGCATGGTCAGTCCATAGAATTGATGTTTGCCATTCCCCGTATCTACGGTATCGGTTAGTTGCATGTTGGTTTCTTCTAGCAGGGCTAGCATGGCTACGAGTTTGAAGCTGGAGCCTGGTTCTGTAGTGCCATGGCTACCTATGGCGTAATTATACACTTCTTTGTATTGATCGTTACCTACCTTGCTGAGGTTAACCATGGCTTTTATTTCCCCTGTTTGTACTTCCATCACGATGACTACACCGTAGTTAGCTTGGCTTTTTTGTAAGACTTTAAGCAGGCTGGCATGGGCTACGTCTTGTAGGTGAATGTCTATGGTTGTGATAATATCGTAACCATGTATGGGATCTTTTGTGCTACTGTCGGTAATGATTTTCCAGTTATCTCCGGCTAGTTTCTGGTATAAGGCTTTGCCAGGGATACCGCGAAGTGCTGTATCAAAACTGAGTTCTAGTCCTACGCCTTTGCCTTCTTTATTGATAAAACCTATCGTTCTGGCTCCTAGTTCTTGAAAGGGCTTAAAGCGCTTTTCTATCTTATTAAAGATAGCTCCTCCATGCAAACGGCCGTCTCTAAAAATAGGCCATTGACTGATCTGTTGCTTTTCTTGGTAGGTGACATGTTTGTTATTAAGTAGTAGATATCGCTTCCCCTTGGCACGCGCTTGAGTGATGAGGGTTTGATAGGTTTGAGCAGGAAGGTCTCCATAGAAACTGTTTAGCTGATGGCTTAATGCAGATATCTGTTTGGAAAATGATTTTTCATTGATTACGCAAGGGTCGATAGCTAACTCATAAAAGGGGAGCGAGGTGGCTAATAGATTTCCATCTTGTGCGTATATGCTGCCACGTGTGGGAGGGATGGGACGTAAGGCTAGTGTAATTTCTTTGGCGCGCTGTCTCCAGTGTTTGCCTTGGAAAATTTGTATATGGATTAATTTGCCAATGATAACTAGGCCAAAGATAAATAGACTTAGAAAAGCAAGCCTAGTCCGCAATACAATGGTTTGTTTGGCATTCATGTAGATGGGGGATCAGCAGGTTGGTGGAGGTAAATGGTAGAGGCTCATGTGTATGCTGTAGCTATTAGAGAAAGAAATTTTTTGATATATCGGCCTGTCATTGATTTAAACATATTGTGATTATATGACGTATGGCAAAAATAAAACCCCATTATCCTGCAGCTGAGGGATAATGGAGTGCAAATAAAACTTTGTTCATCTAAATAATTTAACAGTATTTCTCTACTAAAACAGCCAAGGCCTTGATTGTGCCCTCATCAATATCCCCTGAAATATTCTCAGGCCTAAAATGCATTTGGAATGCTTTAATCGCATCTTTTGTTGCGTAATCTAATTCACCAGATTGCGGGCAAGCATAACCATATTTCTCCAAATGTTCCTGTACCCATGGAACGGATCTAGGATCTTTAAAATCAGGTAGCGTTAACTTGCAATCATGCTCAGTATCAGGATAGGCCCCAATGTTAAAATCTTGATAGAATTTTTCCGAAGGGAATAAAGGTCCTGGATCACTTTTTCTACCAACAGCTGAATCACTATGTCCGATTACATTTCTAGGATCAATTTCGTAATATGCCTGAAAGTGTTGTAACATTTTTCTGACAGCGTCTTCTTGAGGTGCAGTAAACGGGAACCACTTTCTTGGATCTCCATCACGAGTAATTGTCTTACTCAAATCTTGCTCTTCATAGCCCTTCCCCTTTTCCACATAGCCAAAATTTGCTATTTCTATACCAAGTGTCCAAGCATTTACATCTTTTCTTCCACGCCAACTACCCAAACCTGCATGATGTGTTCTCAAAGCTGGATCACTAAAGCAAATAACATTGCCATCTGGATCTACTAAATAGTGTGCACTTACCTGATAAGCTAAATTTCTAAAAGTATTTACACATGACTGAGTACTAACAGCTGTATAATGGACAAGGATTCCTTCAATGCGTGCAGGGAATCTAGGCATCTCATGATCATTTGGCAATACGCGTAAAGTAACATTATGTGTAGGGCAATACGTTATTGATTTCTCAAAACCATGTTGTGATAGACAAGCATACAAAGGGCTATTGGATGGATAGCCCTTATCATTTCCTATTCTTAAAGTTTGGAACGCACGAGAAACATTAACCATAAGGTCTTGGAAAATGTAACAAAGGCTATTAAACAACTCTTCTTCTTTGCTTGTAGGCTTTTTTTGAGACAGGTAGCTGACCAATGCTTCATTATCTAACTCTGGTTTTGAATTTCTTATGTATTTCCAAAAAAATTCTTCAAAAAAATTCCTACCATCATGCTCCAGGGCTTTGCATTGATTTAATCTCCTTATTGCAGCAGGAACCTCTTCCATGAATATTTTATCAAAAACCTCTTTAAATTCAGTATATCTTTCTTTTTCTTTCATTTGCAAAATATCTTTATTAAATTTTGCAAAAGCTGCATCAATTTCCTGATTTTTCTTACGAGGTAATTCGATTCTTGGATCTCTTACTTCCTCCAAAGGTCCCGAAGCCCCCACATCTTCTGTTTCAGGTTCTATGCTTATAATAAATGAGGATTGTACACCTGGTACGCTTGGTGTGCCCTGTTCAACTCCTCTACATCCCTGAACACAAATGAATGATATGATACTTATTAGTAGAAAAAATCTATTTCTATTATTCATAATATTTTATTCTGAATAATTAATGTTACACTATTAAAAATTTTATCATACAATTGTACCTATAATCAAGCTTCATTGCTACTTTGAGACCTCTTCTTGGCTAGCATCAGCGGTAGAAGGTACTTGTTCTATCACAGAGCCCGTATTTATTTTTTGCTTAATTTGGGTAGTTAGCTGATTGACTAGTTCTGGATTATCTTGCAATAAGGTTTTGACGGCGTCTCTTCCTTGTGCAAGCTTATTACCTTCATAAGAAAACCAAGAGCCTGCTTTTTGTATGATGCCTAGTTCTACGCCTAAATCTATTATTTCTCCAATCTTAGAAATACCTTCCCCATACATGATATCAAACTCTACTACCTTGAACGGTGGCGCCACTTTGTTTTTCACAACCTTCACACGTGTTCGGTTACCTGTCATATTGCCTTCATTATCTTTAATAGCCGCAACTTTGCGGATATCTAACCTTACGGAGGCGTAAAATTTTAATGCATTACCGCCAGTTGTTGTTTCGGGGTTACCAAACATAACACCTATTTTTTCCCGTAATTGGTTGATGAATATGCAAACGCAGCCTGTTTTATTAATAACGCCAGTCAATTTACGCAGGGCTTGTGACATCAGTCTGGCTTGTAATCCCATTTTGCTATCTCCCATATCGCCTTCCAATTCTCCTTTAGGCACCAAGGCTGCAACGGAATCTATTACAATAATATCAATAGCACTAGACCGTATGAGGTGTTCTGCAATTTCTAGCGCTTGTTCTCCATTATCTGGTTGCGCTATGTATAAGTTCTCTGTATCTATGCCTAGTTTTTCTGCGTATCCTTTGTCAAAAGCATGTTCTGCGTCGATAAACGCTGCCATGCCTCCTTCTTTTTGTGCCTCTGCTACACATTGTAAGCTTAGTGTTGTTTTGCCGGATGACTCTGGCCCATAGACTTCAATAATTCTGCCTTTGGGTAAGCCGCCAATTCCTAATGCAATATCTAAGCTTAGGGAGCCGGTAGATGTAGCTGGAATATCGACTACTTTATCATCACTTAATTTCATGATGGTGCCTTTGCCATAGGTTTTTTCGAGCTTATCAACGGTAGACTTCAGCGCTTGCAGTTTTTCTTGATTATTATTTAGGGTTGTGTTATTGTTCATAATGGTGATTTTTGCTTAACCCGCAATAGTCACTAAGCTATAGTTGTATTGCGTAATGATGATAGTAGTCTCTCTAAACTGAGTAAGCAAAGATAGTAACTACAGTGCTATCTCCACATACTACCTGATAGGATATTTATAAGGTTAAATATCCACTTGCGCGTATTTGGCATGCGATTCTATAAACTCTCTTCTAGGAGGCACATCATCACCCATCAACATAGAAAAGAAGTAGTCTGCTTCTGCGGCAGATTCTATGCTTACTTTTTTTAAGGTTCTAGCATCTTTGTCCATGGTCGTTGTCCAGAGCTGTTCGGCATTCATTTCTCCTAACCCTTTATAACGTTGTACGTTCACAGCATCCACTTTGTTGTCTTTGGAAAAATCCTGTACGGCAGCCATGCGATCTTCTTCTGTCCAACAGTATCTGGAATCTTTGCCTCTTTTTACATTGTATAAAGGAGGCAAGGCTATATAGAGGTATCCTTTTTCGATCAAGGGTTGTAGGTAGCGGTAGAAGAATGTGAGGATGAGAGTACGAATATGGCTGCCGTCTACGTCGGCATCAGTCATGATGATGATTTTGTGATACCTGAGTTTTTCTAGGTTGAGGGCTTTGTTATCTTCTGCAGTACCAAAGGTGATACCGAGGGCCATAATCATGTTGCGCAACTGTTCATTGTCGTATATCCTATGCTCTTGTGCTTTTTCTACGTTGAGAATCTTACCGCGTAGGGGTAAGATAGCTTGGAATTTTCTGTCTCTGGCTTGCTTGGCAGTACCTCCTGCAGAATCTCCTTCCACGAGGAATAATTCACACACGAGGGGATCGTTATCGGAGCAATCGGCTAATTTGCCTGGTAGCCCCCCTCCTGTTAGGACATTTTTACGTTGTACCATCTCACGTGCTTTTCGAGCAGCCTGTCGTGCTTGTGCTGCAATGATCACTTTGGAAACGATTGTTTTTGCTTCCTGTGGATTTTCTTCTAGAAAAGTCTGCAAAGCTTCATTAACACATGTTTCTACTGCCCCTTGTACGTCTGCATTGCCTAACTTCGTTTTAGTTTGCCCTTCAAATTGAGGTTCCGCTACTTTGACTGAGATAACAGCGGTGAGTCCTTCTCGAAAGTCGTCTCCAATAATTTCCACTTTGGCTTTTTCTAGCAGATTAGATTTTTCAGCATATGTCTTTAATGTTCTGGTGAGCGCTTTTCTAAAACCTGTCACATGGGTACCGCCTTCAATGGTGTTGATGTTATTAACATAAGAAACCACGTTCTCCGTATACCCTTTGTTATAGCTGAGGGCTATTTGTACAGGTACTTCATTCTTCTCCCCTTCTATTTGAATAGGAGTTGGGATGATTTTTTCTCGGTTTTGATCTAGGTGCTCCACAAATTCTTTGAGTCCCCCTGCGGAATGGAAGGTTTGTTGTAAGTCATTGCCTGCCTCGTCTTTGGAGCGGGAGTCGATAAGTTCTAAGGTGAGGCCTGCATTCAGATAGGCTAGTTCTCGCAACCGCGCAGCAATGGTGTTGTAGTTGTAGGTGGTGGTGGTGAAAATGGTATCATCAGGTTTAAAGTGAATGGTAGTACCTTGTTGTTCTGTAGCCCCTATTTCTTTGACAGCTGCTAGGGCCGCACCACGGGAATAGCTTTGCTCATATTGCTTGCCTTCGCGGCATACAGTAGCTTTTAGGTGGGTGGAAAGTGCGTTTACACAGGAAATACCTACACCATGTAATCCTCCAGATACTTTGTAGGAGCCCTTATCAAACTTTCCCCCTGCATGCAAGACAGTCATCACCACTTCTAAGGCAGATCTTTTTTCTTTGGCATGCATATCTACGGGAATTCCTCTGCCATTATCTGTTACGGTAATAGAATTATCTTCATGAACTTGCACTTTGATGTGGGTGCAAAAACCGGCTAATGATTCATCGATGGCATTATCAACGACTTCCCAGACGAGGTGGTGGAGTCCCTTTACATCTATATCTCCAATATACATGGCAGGACGTTTGCGGACGGCTTCGAGGCCTTCTAAGACTTGTATACTATCTGCAGTATATACATTGTTGGGTTTGTTTTCTGGCATATGTTTTCTGATTTTATATTCTTTGTATAAAGCTACATGAAATTTTTGGAAGAACGAGCATCTTCTCGATAGTATGCGGAAGGCTTGTATCATCTTTCCCTTTATCTTCCTGTTGCTACTTGCAAGGGTTGGTATTTTGCTTGCAAACAAATTTATGAGCTTTTTCCGATTCTCGGTGGTTTATCTTCCTAGCGTATGTCGATTTTAGGGAAAATCTCGCTTATAGACTATGGCATAAGTTATAAGTTATGAAAAAGGAGTAGCTTTGTGTGCTTCTTAAAGCGCTGCAATGCAACTGTATTGTTATTTGCAAGAGGGGCTTTATATCACTTTATCTACATTATTTGCAATGCATCCATCTCCGATACATACTTGGCTGACGGCACTACGTCTACCTACCATTCTTTTAGCTACCTCTAGTGTGATGATGGGTAGCGCGTTGGCGATACAAGCGCATCAATGGCACCCTGCTATTAGTTTCTTGGCGTGGATTACAGCCTCGCTGCTACAATTAATCACTAACCTGGCTAACGACTATGGTGATTTTGAACGTGGTGCTAATGTAGATAAAAGAGTCTCTGCAGCGGGTACACATGGGCTTACGTTAACACAAATCCGCCGTACTTTAGTGCTATTGGTGGTTTTGGCGATTGTCTTTGGGTTGATTTTATTGGGAGTAGCTAAGTATATGGCTCATTTACCTACGCCTTGCTCATTGCGTTTTTTGTTCTTGGGCGGCTTATCTATTGTGGCAGCTATAGCGTATACCATGGGAACTAAACCATATGCGTATATGGGGTTAGGAGATGTATCGGTATTTTTCTTCTTTGGCATTGTGGGCGTGGCAGGCACTGCTTACTTGCATCAGCCGGTGTTGTATGCGGATTATGCCTTACCGATGATAGCATCTGGCTGCTTTGCCGTAGCGGTGCTGAATGTGAACAATATTAGGGATATAGCGTCCGATAAGCAGGTAGCTAAAAATACCTTAGTGGTACGTTTGGGGCGAAGGTTTGGGATATGCTATCAGTGGTCTTTACTCCTGAGTGGTATGGGCGCTTTATTGCTTTTTACCTATTGGCATTATCACAGTTATTGGCAATGGCTGTATGTCGTTACTTTTCCATTGCTTATCCGGAATGGTATCCTGACAATGGTGCGCCCAGCGGAAAAGCTCACGCAGGTGTTGCAAAACCTAGTCTTACTGATTTTTTGCACTACTGTATTATTCACCATAGGCATTGCATTAGTGTGATTGCAGGCGTAAACAAACATGCCATTGCCTGATTACAAGGGAAAAAATATTCCTTATACCATCTTATAGGTAGGTACAGGGATGTAATTCCCTGTTGCATCCTTGTAATTTCTAAATCTTACCACGCCGCTTTGTTCTATAAATGTTGTTTTGGGAGATGATATACACATCAGATTATGAAACACGAAAAATCAAGCTACGTTAACGATGTGAAACTTAGTTGTCATAAGCGATTT
>JALRAY010000026.1 GCA_023257955.1 Amoebophilaceae bacterium
GAAGAAAAAGCGTTATATGATCTATATCGCAAAGAGCAAGATACGTTGCATAGTAACCTAGCCTGTGCAGAAAGAAGAGGAAAGCAGAAGGTATAGAGGCAGGGAAAGCAGAAGGGATGGCAGAAGGAGAATTGAAAAGCAAAATAGAGATCGCTAAAAATATGTTACAAAAAAATTTAGATATACCCTTCATCCAAACGCTAACCGGGTTATCTGCTGAAGAAATACGGCAATTGCAAGCATAAATACGATAGCTTGTATCCTGATGAACTTAACCGCGGTTGCTACCAACATGTTATACTAGTACTCACATTAAACATTCATACTATGGAAAAATCATTATCATGCCCTTGGCTACAACACTATCCAGCTTCTGTACCTCAAGAAATCACGCTCGCTCCAGACGAGACTTTAATTACTTGTTTAGAAGAAAACTTTAGAAAATACAAAGACTTACCCATGTTAGAAAATATGGATAAAATCTTAACCTATGGCGAAGTAGATACTCTTACTCAAAGATTTGCGGCTTGTCTACAAACATATACAGGCTTACAACCTGGTGACAATGTAGTGGTTCAACTACCAAATCTATTACAAAATCCTATTGCCATGCTAGGCACCCTTCGCGCGGGTATGCACGTCATCAACATTAGTCCTCTCTATACGGCCCATGAACTAGAGCAGCAACTCAATGATGCCAACGTTAGAGGCCTGATTTGCTTAGCCAATTTTGCAGATATACCTGCATCTATTATCAAAAAAACACCTTCCGTACATACCGTCATCATTACCGAAGTAGGCGATTTGCTAGGCGGCTTTAAGGGAGCTATCACCAACTTTGTAGCCAAGTATATCAAAGGCTTAGTCCCCTTATACCAATTCCCAGAAGCAGATCTACGGCATTTTACCTTTAAAGAAGTATTATCATTAGGTAAAGACTCCGTGTTTGAACCTGTAAAACCTTCGCAAGAAGACATTGCTTTTATACAATATACAGGAGGTACCACAGGGGTCTCTAAGGGTGTAGTGCTAAAGCACAAACATATGCTTACCAATATCAAACAAATGCTCACCTTCATGAAGACTCGGTTAGAAGAAGGCAAGGAAATATTCATTACCCCCATTCCACTATACCACATCTTCGGCCTAACGGTAAATCTATTGTCTGCCATACAAATAGGCGCCAAAAGCGTTTTAATTACCAACCCTAGAAACATCAAAGGCATGATTAAAGAACTGAAGAAACATCCCTTTACCTGCATCACGGGGGTAAATACTCTCTTTAATGCTTTATTATCAGATCCGCAATTTGCATCTATAGACTTCTCGCATGTTAAAATCAGTCTAGCAGGAGGCGTCGCTTTACAGGATGTTATTGCTGAAAGATGGGAAACATTAACCGACAACCCACTCATAGAAGGCTATGGACTCACAGAAGCATCCCCCTGCATAGCATCTAATATCCCTAATGGTACACATCGCAGAGGTACTATTGGCATTCCACTACCTAGCACACAGGTGAAAATAGTAGATGACAACAATCAACCCGTACCCCCAGGTGAACCAGGGCAGCTACTAGCCAAAGGTCCTCAGGTGATGGATAACTACTGGAATAATGAAGAAGAAACGGCAAAAACCTTTGTAGATGGCTGGTTGCAGACAGGTGATATTGCAAGCATCAGTCCCGATGGATTCATTAAAATATTAGATCGCAAGAAAGAGATGATAAACGTATCCGGGTTTAATGTATATCCTAATGAAATAGAAAACGTAATACTTACCAACCCGAAAGTCTTAGAAGCAGCTGCAGTAGCCACATGGGAGGAAGATGGTAGAGAAGTAGTCAAGTTATACGCCGTCAAAAAAGACCCCTCATTAACAGAAAAGGAGTTGATCAAGTATACCGAAAACTGGCTTACTAACTATAAAAGACCTAAATACGTAGAGTTTAGAGAGACTTTACCTAAGTCCAACATAGGAAAGATACTACGTAGAGTCCTGCAAGAAGAAGAAAAACAGCGTCTTCAAGCAAGGAAGCAAGGTGCTAAAATTTAGCTTGATACTTCTCCGGATGTTCTATAATCTCTCTGGCTTTATCTAGGAGTTTGGTATCATACCCCATCTCTTCCAGTATATCTATGGCAATGGTTTGATTAGACTTACCAGGAACTACTTTGTAGGTATAGTTGAGTTTGCGTGCGGTGCCTTGGCGGGTAATGTATACTTTGTAGTTGGCAAAGCCTTTATGTTTTGCTCTTTCTTCCAGCAACATCACGAGGGGATAGTGTGTAGCGACTATGGTAAAGCTATTGGTGTAATCAGCTAAGGACTCCAACACGCTGTACTCTGCGGCTGCTCCTTCTATGGGATTGGTACCACTGAATGGTTCATCAAAAATGGTGAAGCTAAACTCATCAGGTTTTAAGTCTTTAAGAATTTGGATGTGTTGCTGTGCTCTATCCACTTCCGCTAAGAAGAGGGATTTACCTGCGGCGATATCATCGGCTATGTCTATGTAGGTATTAATCTTGTGGAAGGGGGTAAAGACAAACTTATCTGCGGCTGCTATACCCATCACCTGCGCTAATAGCAGGGACTGTGTGATGCCTGTTAAGAAGGTAGATTTACCGCCTGCATTGGGACCCGTTAGAATCACATTTCTAATCCCGCCTGGCTTTGTTGCATCCATGGTGAGGTGATTACCTACGGCTTGTTTGCTATCTAAGAATGAATTCCACATATTCTCAGCTGCTATATAAGGTTTGGGCTTTGCTGCATGATCTATAAATTCTGCAAAGACGTAAGCATGCTCGTTATGATATGCCTGGGCTTCTTGCATTAAAGTTGCGAACGAGCAATGCGCATCAAGTAATCCTAGTTCATACATGGCATCTGCAAAAGCGTCTTTGTGTTCTACAAACAGGGTGTGGGCTGCCAATAGCTTACCGGCATTGTTGAAGAAGTAGGACCAGTTGTTGAAGGGTAGTTTTTGTAGGTAGCGGATGAGCCTCCCTAATTCGGTTTTTTCTTTGGATTGTGCTAGCAATTTGCGAATGGCTACTACATGGTCTCCAAAGGCTGCTTCTAGTTCTGGGGAAGCAGCAATTGTGCTACTTACCTTGGCAGCAGTTTTTATAAAGGTTTGTACATCTGCCATACGCATGGCTAGGTTGCGTAAGACCGAGGAATACTCTAGGTAGTTTTTGATACCACTGTAGGCAGATAATGTCCACCCCAGCTCTGATATAACAGGAACTACGTACGCCCAATTCATACTAGAGGTATCCTTGTTGCCCAATCTTTCCATTGCTTTTTTCCTGTCATAATTTTTTTGGATTTCTCTCCATCCACCGTAATATGGAATAGTTTTTAACCATAGCTCTTTTCTGAGATCATCCGAATCTAGGTCCCTAGAGAAGAAGATTTCCCCCACCAATGGTAATGTGATTGGGTATATAAACCGGTATTGAATACAACAGAAGTCTTTAAAAAATCGTTTCTTAAACTCTAACCAACCGGCAGATTTGTTGGAAGCAGCCTTACCAGAGGCATAAAAGTTATCTTCCATATACTTGATGTATTCTTTGGTGTAAAGAGGATCTCTGGTAGTCCAGAAAGAAGTCACACTTTGTTCTGCCTCTTGGTAGACTTTGAGATGTGATTTGAGGGTTGCTAGCTGGGTGTGGTTGGTTAATAAAGTCTTCAGCTTTTGCTGTTTGGCTTGTAGGGTGGCGATGTCACTGGTAGGGGTTACTAAGAGTATGGCTAGTACAGCTTCTCCTAATATCGTTGTCGTACGGTTTATGCGCGACATAAGGTGGTAACTCGGCGCGGTAGTGGTACCATAGAAAAGTTTTAGATCCGACCAAGCATAGTGGTTCAGGATGGGTTCCATCTGTTGCTGCACAGCTTGTAGCTTCGCGCTCTTTGCGAGGATGCTGTTAAAAATGGTTCTGCGGATGGTATGAGAATCTAATTGCGCAGGTCGGATCTCATGGGACGCTTGCTTGTTATCGGCTTCTGCAGTTTGTGTATCGAGGTTGTCTAAGTCTTTACTATCAAAAGCACGGATATAGGCGTCTCCGACGGTGATAGGTAGGGTACAGGCTGTGGTGGATGGAGGCGTGTTCGCCCATACGGCATCGATTTGTGTGAGTGTAAGGCTGCATAATATGGCTAGTAATAACTTTTGTGCTTTAGGTAAAGTGTTTGTCAATGTTTGTTTCATAGTAAATCAGTTTTAACAGTTGTATAATTTTTAAAAGTAACTATCTCCTTCTCAATGCAGGTCTTCAACGCTGCTGTAATCATCTATTTCGTCTAGTAGATAATCGATTAGGCTTTCAGGGTGGTCTTCAAGAGTTTCTGCAAGGTGTTCTAATGATGTGTCTTGTGGATTTGTTTCAACTTCTTTGGAGTTGTGTAATGATGATGGAATTTCTGCATTCAGCGGTGCTGTGTGGTTTTCGCTTTCTGCTACCACATCAAAGAGGTTCTCTGTGTTGGGGAATGCTGTTGGCCGTATGATAGCTTGGGGAAAGCGTTTTTTTATTCGAAAGTACAATGGATAGGCTTCTAAAATGTCTAAGAAGACACCTATTTCTACACTAAAATTTGGCTGTTTGTACTTGACTTCTGCCTTTAAGGGATAGCAGGCGTCCTGCAGTTGTGCTTGAATCTGAAAGGCCTTTTTACGATTGGTGCCATTATAACTTTGTATGGTATAGCCTGCTATCGTCTTTGTCATTTCATGATAGGCTCTTATATCCAAGAGCAAGGCTTCTAGCTGGGGGGTAATATCATATACGGTTGTAAGGTGCTTCTTCTTTTTGGGTTTGTGTTTCTTATGGAGAGGCGGCTCCACATCTGTTGCAGGTGCAGTGAATATGCTGCGGTGCTTAGATAAATCTTCTGTATAATCATCAGGGCTTGCTAGTACATTGTCGGTTAATATGCCTAGGCAAATGATGGTGTACAAAGTCTTTAAGATGACTGGCTTCATGATGCTATGGCTGTATGTGTGTTGTTGATGTGGCGCAATGCTCAACGGTGACAAAGATAAAACGTATTGCTAGAGAAATAAAACTTCTATACAAGGCTTGTTGCTAAGAGAGCTTTAGCAAGGCTTCTACTAATGCATACATATGTCCTCTATCTGCATATTGCCCTTTGGAGCCTTTAATCATGCACACATCTCCGGCTTGCACAAAATCACGAAGCTCCGGGAGTAAATCGGCTGCCTGTAACTTATGGATGATCCGCATGTCTTTTGGAAGGGTATTATAGAGATGGGTCATCTCTTTACCGCAGGTAAAAACGCAATGGATGTTATTGGCTACTAGATCTTGTGCTAGGGAAGCGTGCTTGGCTGCTGATTGTTCTCCTATTTCTCTCATATCGCCTAAGATAGCGATCCTTCTACCGTTGGCTGCTGGTTGCATGGTGCCTAATACGGTAATGGCTGCGCGCATAGAATCTGGACCTGCATTATAGCTTTCATCAATGACGACTATTTCGCCTCCGCTTACGGAAACCTGGTGTCGCATACCACGACCTTCTGGTAAAGCCATGTTGCACAACCCGCTTGCTGCTTGTTGTATATCGATTCCCAAAGCGTGTATGACTGCTAGCATGGCTAAGCTATTAGATACCCAGTGCTCGCCTATTACGGGTAAGCTATATGCCAAAGGGTTACCATGTATATCAGCTTTTATATGAGTCTCCATAGCGGTAGTGGTATAGTCTATCAATCGGAAGTTGGCGATGGGATGTTTGCCAAAGGTAATGATGGTAAGTCCTCGCTCTCTGGCCCTATTTGCTACGCGCTCAAAGGTAGCATCATCATGATTGATAATTGCTACGCCATTGGGTTGCATGTTGGCAAAGATATTCGCCTTTTCATCCGCTATATTTTCTAGTGAACCTAGGTTTTCCATATGCATAGCGCGTACGGTAGTGATTAAGGCTATGTGTGGAGATACCAGTTGCGCTAAGGGTGCTATCTCACCTTTATGATTCATGCCTATTTCAATCACGCCAAAGGCGACATCGGTCGGTAGGTTAGCAAGGGTAAATGGAACGCCCCAATGGTTATTAAAGCTGCGTTCGCTGGCGTATACTTTCTCAAAAGCAGTCAGGAGTGAGGCGAGGGTGTCTTTGGTGCTGGTTTTCCCAAAGCTACCTGTAATGGCAACCAATTGTGCTTGCGTGCGTGCACGAGCTGCTGTGGCCAAGTCATACAGGGCTTGTAAGGTATCTGGTACTAGAATAATTCGTGGATCATCTTTGGAAAGAGAGGCTGGTAGTGCGCTTACGATCACTCCTACGGCGCCTGCTGCAAAGGCAGCTTCCAGGTGGTGATGCCCATCTGTTTTGGGGCCTTGTAAGGCAATAAATACGTTTCCTGGTTGTAGGGTTCTGGAATCTTTGGAGATACCATTAGCTATCCAGCTACCGCCACAGGTGGTGTGTAATGCGGTCGCTATCTCTGCTGCAGACCATGTAGTTGAAAGGTTGTTTCCCATATTGTTTTCGTGCTTACATCAAGGTGCGATCATGAGGGTGTTATATGCGGACAGTGTATGAGGGTTTGTGCAAGACTTTGCTTACTGATATCGTTCTCTCGGCATAAATGCTTTACTTTTGCCCCATCATTGATTGTCGTCACCCTTATAACCACAATGTGTAAAGCTTAATTTTATGACATTAGAACACGTTAGAGATCAAAAGTTCACGGTAGCGGAGCAGGTATATACTTTATTGGTAAGCTTGTTTATAGGGTTATTACTCCTCACGAATGTCATTACCAGTAAATATGTTCAGGTACAGGGTTTCGTCTTTACCGCGGGGGCTATGACGTATCCTCTGATGTTGATGGTTTTTAACCTGATTACGGAGCTATATGGTAAAAGCAAGGCGAAGGTAGCCATCTCCTTAGGTTTTCTAGCTAGTATCTTGATGATGGGTATGCTAGCTTCTTGCCATCATCTCACCATTCATGCGTCTTCCCCCTTCACTAAGGAGGCTTTTGAAGCGATTGTAGGGTTTACGCCAGGGGTTGTTGTCGGCTCGTTGGTAGCTTACCTGACTTCTCAATTGCTTGATGTGTATGTTTTCTCTAGCCTCAAACGGCTTACTTCAGGCAAGTATCTATGGTTGAGAACGCATGTATCTGCCTTACTGAGTCAGCTGGTGGATACCATCATGTTTGCGACGGTAGCGTGGATTGTCTTTCCCTTCATCGATAACACGCAGGTGCTACATCCTATCGCATGGCATACTTTATATGTGATCATCCGCAATGAGTATTTCTTAAAAGTACTTTTCAACATCATGAGTATCCCGATCGTGTATGCGAGTGTCTATGGGATTAAGCGGTATATCACGAAAGGCGAGGAAGAGTGATAATGTCTATGCCTGATAATTATAGTTCGTCTTCCTTGCGGCAATTAGTTAAACAGTGACCAGCTGACACCAAAATCGATGGATCTGATCTGCCCGGGGTAATAGGGAGTTACAAAGTAACCTTCTAGCGGTAACCCTTGGTTGAGGTGGACGACTTTCACAAATCCTCTAAAGGTGTGTATCCGGAAGTTGAAGAAGAGTTCTATAACAGGGTATGCATAGACGGAAAATGCGTTTTGGGTATAGAACTGTTGGGTGAGCGGGTCATAACCGTCTGCTTTGTAGCTGGCTTTAAAATTGACCTCTATCCCGGTTTCAATGGCGGCTTTGTTGTCCTTATAGCTATCTGCATAATAACATCGGCAGTTGGTATACCACTTGGGAACTCTAAAAAATTCTGCAGCTTTCCCATAGACCTTTGTCATAAGTAGTTCCGTATCGATATGAAAAACAGAGATAGCAATGTCTACTGCGCTGCCATATACCACCAAGTTGCCATATCCTTTAGATTGTACGGGTGCTATAGCGGTATGATTTTTTACGCCGGTAGCTTGCTTCTTGAAATAGATAGGCTCCTTTGTACGGACGAATTTGGTATAGGGTCTGAAGGTAACGCCAGGTAGGGGGATGTGAAGGATGCCTTCTACTTGGTGATCGGTGGTGGGCTTAAAATCATTGTCCCATTTACGGCCGGGGCTATGGTATGATTGACTGAGTAATGAAGGGAGGTATTTCACTTGATCATAAGCAATCTCTAGGAATTTGCCTTGGTACGCTGTCCGGATTTTATAGAGATCCCCTTGCAGATATTCTCCATGCAGTTGCAGAAAGTCTATTGCTTTCCGCAAGTTGATGCGGGTATAGAGACCTAGATAGGGTTCTACATAGTGCTTAGGAGGGGCATGCTCACTAGGTGCGCAGCCTACTTGCTCTAGGTGAATGTATTTTCTTTTGTGGTAGAATTGGTAATACACGCGCTTCATCTGGGTTTTTAGTCCCCATTCCATGGTATAGGCGTGCATGTTGGTTTCATTGTTGAACTTCCCTAGACTGGAAGCGGAATGCCCGGATAAAAATGTTTTTGACTTAGGAGATAGGTCTTTGTCTTTGTTGCTAACTAAGTGATTAAAACTATTGCTGATGAGCATCTCATTATAAACCTGCAAAGGGGGGGCAATGGTTACCTGGTGGTATAGGAAGTATTGCTGCCGAAGCTCATTGCTGGTGATTTCCTCACTAATAGGTAGGTTGTTGTCAGTCCTAACTTTAGGGCCGAGCCATTCGGGTATTTTTTTTGTGGGGCGGTCTTCATTATAAATACCTCCTGTTTCTCGTTGTCTATGGTTTTTTCTATAGAAACTGACGTATGCCTGGTATCTTTTGTTGGTAGAGGTATAGTTTCCAAAGCATGTAAAGGCGTAGGAGATCACTTGTCTATCGTATGGAATTTTTATGGGGATAAATTCTCTATCTGTGAGCATACTGTCATAGGCAATGCCGCAGTGCCAGTTGTGATTGAAGCTTCTGGCATGGATGACATCAAACGTAAAGCAGCCGTAGTTACCAAAGGAGACGGTACCATCCGTGTAAGGGGCTTTGGCATCGTAATATTTCTGATGCCAGGGACTGTTAAAGTATAGGTCGTAGACATAAAAGCCAGTTCTCAGGCCTATTTCTTGGGGAATTTGATAAAAGATATGTTTGGCAGCTGTTCCATCACCTCCTAAATCTTGCAGCTTGTAGGCAAACTTTTGCCGCCATGTAAACCGATCTATCTGTTCTATGCTGATCTCTACAGGGTTTTGAGTGGTGTAGTTAAACTTGAGTTGATAGGGAGTGGTGTATGTAGTGGTATGTACCCCATAGACATCTTGCGGACTGGTGTCTAAGAATAGTTTTTCTTGTGCCGGCACTTCGTCATCTTCAGTTTTGGTTGCTTCAGGAATTTTGTCTTTGGGTTTTGGCTCTATTGCCTTGTGCATAGGTGTGCCTAGGATCACAAAGAGGATGCAGAAAAAAATAGTTAAACGGGAAAACACGATTAATGGCAAAAGGTTATAAATTTTACTTTGAAACGCGAACGCTATATGCGTTAGATAGCGCTAAAGATACATTATCCAGGAGCGAAAGACGGAAAATTATTGATTTTTTAACTTAGCGAATTCATGTGGTTCGCTTGTAGTTTGTATGATGATGGATGGTGCTACTATCCCCTCCGCTATTGTGTAGGCCGACTTTCATACATTGCGCGTTATGTTTTGAGTCCTAACGCTTCTAAAAATCCCTCCGGCAAGCATACTGTAATGCTTCTTTTTTGATGGTCTACATTTTGGATAAAGGCGGGTATATAGGGTATAAGCAATGATTGATCGTTATATGCTACGTCCAAGCAATGTTGTTGGGGAAATTTCTCTATGTTTATAACGGCCCCTAAGCTACCGATATGCACATCGCATACCTCATAACCGATCAATGGCTGTGGAAATACTGACGTAATGGTGAGCTGTTGCAAGGTGTCTTGCAGCAGCCAGATGCTTTTTCCTAATAGGCTGTGGGCGGCTTCTTTAGAGGTGATGTTGCGGAGTTTCAACCAAGCTTTATCCGGTTCTATTAATCTTTTGTCTACTAGCTGGTAAGGTACATGGGTATTCCCAAGGACTTGTATAAATATACATGTGATAGGATCTAGGGATTCAATGGATAGTTCTAGTGGGGCTACTAGCTGCCCATGAACACCACGCGTATGTAGTAAAGTTCCTATGCGTACGTATGGGCTATCGTTATGCATGATGCTTGTGTGGAACTATGCTTGGTTGTTTTGGTATTGCTTTTAAGTGCTACGTTGGCCAGACTTTATCCGCTAACTACAGTTGAGGGCTGCTATTGGGTACATCCTTCATGAGCTTTTCCACTAGCTGAGGGATCGATAAACTCCCTTGGTCACCAGCGCCTTGTTTGCGTACCGCCACAGTCGTTGTAGTTGCTTCTTTTTCCCCTATAATCAACATATAGGGAATCTTCATCAGCTCCGCTTCTCGTATCTTCTTGCCTATTTTTTCATCCCTATGATCCACTATCGCTCTTATACCTTTTCCCCGCAACTGTTGATGCACTTGCTCAGTGTATGCGGCATACTTTTCCGAGATAGGCAAGATGGCTACTTGGTCTGGTGCTAACCATAGGGGCAACTTTCCGCCTGTATGCTCCAATAGAATGGCTATGAATCGTTCTAAAGACCCAAAGGGAGCTCTGTGAATCATGACAGGTCGATATTTTTGATTATCCGCCCCTACGTAGGTTAAGTCAAACCGGATGGGGAGTTGGTAGTCTAACTGCACTGTCCCCAATTGCCAACTTCTACCTAATGCGTCTTGCACCATAAAATCCAGTTTGGGGCCATAGAAAGCGGCTTCTCCTAATGCTTTTACGGTACGCAAACTACC
Source organism: Amoebophilaceae bacterium (assembly GCA_023257955.1). Taxonomy (GTDB): domain Bacteria; phylum Bacteroidota; class Bacteroidia; order Cytophagales; family Amoebophilaceae; genus Amoebophilus. The sequence continues at coordinate 10,848 of JALRAY010000026.1, forward strand.
TTGTGTAGCTACCTCCTCAATGGCTTGTTCAGCCTTATCCCAATCTGCCATATCGCCTATATACTTGCTCAACTGCTGTGGATCTCGAAAAGATAAACGCGCTGTGTAGTCACTAAATCCAAGGCTACTGAAGACATAAGTTACCAGGTCAATGACTTTAGCGAATTCTGCTTGTACTTGATCAGGACGACAGAAGATATGCGCGTCATCTTGGGTAAAGGCCCTTGTACGTACGAGGCCATGCAACTCTCCATGTTGTTCATAGCGATATACAGTCCCAAACTCTGCTAACCGAATGGGGAGATCTTTATAAGAGTGTGGTTCATGGCTATAAATCTCGCAGTGATGGGGGCAATTCATGGGTTTTAAGAAAAATTCTTCCCCTTCATGTGGCGTTTGAATGGGCTGAAAGGAATCCTCTCCATACTTGTCATAGTGCCCAGAGGTAACGTATAAAGCTTTGTGCCCAATATGCGGGGTGATGACGGGTTGATATCCTGCCTCTAGCTGTGCCTTACGAAGAAAAGCTTCTAAGCGTTCGCGAAATATGGTTCCTCTTGGCAACCAAAGGGGTAAACCAATGCCTACTTTGTCGGAGAAAGTAAAAAGTTTCAATTCCTTCCCGAGCCGTTGATGATTTCTGGTTTTAGCTTCCTCTAAGGACGTTACATAATCTTGCAACGCCTGCGTTTGCATAAAGCTAATGCCATAGATGCGGGTCAGTTGTTTGTTCTTTTCATTGCCGCGCCAGTAGGCCCCTGCTATGTTCAGCAGCTTAACGGCCTTAATCAATCCCGTATGTGGAATATGTGGTCCTTTGCAGAGGTCTGTAAAATTGCCTTGTTGATAGAATGTGATTGCTCCATCTGCTAAGTCTTGCAGGAGTTCTAGTTTATAGACGTCGCCTTTTTTTTCAAAGAATGCGATTGCATCTGCTTTAGATACTTCCCTGCGTTGATAAGTGTTCTTTTGGCGAGCAAGTGCTAAAATCTTCTCTTCCACCATAGGCAGGTGGGTGGCATTAAAGGTATGCGTACCAAAGTCAATATCATAATAAAAGCCATTACTAATAGGAGGGCCAATACCAAATTGAATGCCTGGGAAAAGGGCTTCTAAAGCTTCCGCCATCAAATGGGCAGTAGAATGCCAGAACGTTTTTTTTCCTTCTTCATCTTGCCAAGTAAGTATTTGTACGGAAGCATCTTCATCAATAGGTCTAGAAAGGTCCCATACATACCCATTAACCAAGATGGCTAATGCTGTTTTAGCGAGACTGTTACTGATTTTTTGTGCTATGGTTAACCCAGTGATGCCTTTGGGATATGCGTTGAAGGAACCATCAGGGAGTGTAATGTGGATTGTATGATGCGACATTGGTAAAGATTGATTGAACCTTTGCTGTAATTTTTCTTTTTACTTATAAATGCAAGGTTGGAAGCCTTTCGTCTGTGTAAGTACTGGAGCAGTTACTTTTGAGGCTATAGATTACGCTGCTTTCCCTTCTACGTTATTTGCAATTCTCGGATAGATTTCATTGGTAACCCGGTTACTCTTTTTATAAAACTTGGTTCAGCGCCTTCGTGTAGCATATTTTTAGCTATATCCAATTTTTCTTCTTGTTGAATAGATTCTATTAGTGACATAATTATTTCTTTGTCTTTGTTAAATACTTGTGTTAATTTTTCTATCATTTCTTGTGTGCTCATCTTATCCTCCGGCTTCTTTTGTAAGCAAGCTACAATAAATTCTATTGAAGCTTTCTTTAAATATTTGGGCATTTTCTTAAACGATTTTGGGATGTACTCAGTATCTTCTTCAGTGATATATTTAAAAAATGTATCTTCTGTTGATTTTTTCATTAAGCACTCGTATATGCCTATTGTTTCATGGTTATGCAATTCTTCGATAGAAAATTTATTGAGGTCTATCACTATAGTGTGTGGTATCATTAATTCGCTTTCTATATCAGGAAGTTGATATTTTTCTTTATCGTGTTTCATGTTAAGTTCTTTATTGATTGCCACTATAAAATACTCAATAAAAGATTAAAGGTTCTTTCGATGGATCTATAACGGTTTTATGTTCTGTTTTTTTAATGAGCTCTGTGTTGACACTTCGTAGGCTATCAATGTCCATGCATGCTTTATATTTCTCGTGCTCTCCAAGAAAGTATATCTTGATTAATTTCTTTGCATTGTCTGTGATGCCAAAGAAATTCTTCCATGGTTTTTGTGTTTGATATGAATAGACCTGGCGAATCTCTGATTCGTTTATAACCCATTTCAGCAGCTATAGACACTTGATAACGTAACCAAGGCTTATATAAGTTTATCTTCACAAGGAGTGGATCAATCTAGTTTTTACGTATTCTTCAAGACCTTTTCGCTTCTTACCCGTAGTTCATCGGCAACCATTTGAGGGAGGTTT
>JALRAY010000027.1 GCA_023257955.1 Amoebophilaceae bacterium
AAATCGCTTATGACAACTAAGTTTCACATCGTTAACGTAGCTTGATTTTTCGTGTTTCATAATCTGATGTGTATATCTGTCAGAAATTGGTTGGCGAGAGTTTGCTTATCACTTGTTGTATCATTTCCCTACTCTGCCATCAGAACCGTTTAATCGCAAGTTTGAGGCATTTCCATGGCAGTTTGATGTGGATCTCTTTAATAAGTGGAAGCGGGGTATGACGGGTTATCCTATTGTGGATGCGGGTATGCGTGAACTATGGGAAAGAGGCTGGATGCATAACAGGGTGCGTATGGTGGTAGCTTCTTTTCTCACTAAGCATTTACTGATTCCATGGCAAGCGGGTGCGAAATGGTTTTTAGAGACTTTGTTGGATGCTGATTTGGCGAATAATGCTGCTGGCTGGCAATGGGTTGCTGGTTGTGGCGCGGATGCAGCTCCGTATTTTAGAATTTTTAATCCTGTGATGCAGGGTAAGAAGTTTGATTCTGCTGGAAGGTATATCAGAAGCTGGATACCTGAGTTACGTGCTTTGCCTGATGCCTATATACATTGTCCTTGGGAGGCGAGTAGCAGTGTGTTGGCAGCTAGTGGTGTGCAACTTGGAATAACCTACCCGAAACCTATCATAGATCATGCATGGGCGCGAAAAAGGGCATTAGCGTTATATGCTAAGCTGTGATTATTATCAATTTGGGATCTATACTATGATTAGAGTCGTAAAATATCTGATGCTTGGTTTGATCAACGTGTATCAAATTTTTATAGCTCCCTATCTGATGATGCCTTGCTGTAGGTTTGAGCCTAGTTGTTCGGTATATGCTAAAGAAGCGATCATTAAGTATGGTGTCTGGAAGGGAGGTTGGTTAACTATGAAACGGTTACTGCGTTGTGTACCTTGCGGAAAGAGTGGTTATGACCCTGTTCCATGAATCCTTGTTTAGGTTGGTTAAGCGGAGTTTTATTGTACGATTGATGAATTACCCATATCTTTGTCCGTAACCGAGATAGTGGTGTTGTATGTGCACCCTCTCTAGGTCATTACATATTGCATTATTTAGAAAATAATTTTTACTATATCCTCACATACAAAATCTATTAGTTATATGATTGTTATTGAAGTAAAGGAATATGAACCTGTAGAAAGAGCTATCAAACGGTTTAAGAAAAAGGTAGATCAAGTCAAAATCCTGAAAGAAATTAAAAATAGAAGATACTACATTAAACCTTCTATCAGGCGCAAGGAAGCAAAACTAAAAGCACGTTATACACAACGTATCAGGCTGCAGGAGGCTATGTAAATCTCTTGTAGCGTACTCATTTCTTCTTTGAGTGCCGCATCGTTATCCACTTGCATATGCTAGACGCTTTTATTGCTTACCTCACTTACGAAAGATGTCTTAGCAAACATACTATCTTGGGTTATCATACGGATTTGTTGCAACTAAGTGCGTATTTAACTCGTGAATTCCAGGTTCCTCCAGAACAAGCGACCTATAAGATGTTACGGACTTGGGTGATGCACCTCTCTAAGGAAGGGCTGGCGCATACGTCTATTAATAGGAAGATAGCTGCTGTAAAGCGTTTCCATGCTTTCTTATGTAACCAGAAGATTATCCCTACCAGTGAAGCGGAACGTATTAAGGGTCTGAAGGTCAAAAAAAATCTCCCCAAGTTTGTACAAGAAAAAGCGTTATTGCGCTTATTAGATAGTCATCCTTTTCCTGATACATTTGAAGGGTGGCGAGCTAGGTTAGTGCTGGAATTGTTATATAGCACAGGCATTCGGTTGCAGGAGTTGCTGCAATTGGAAGATAAGGATATTAACTTTTATGATCGTACGATCCGTGTGCTAGGGAAAAGAAATAAGGAGCGGGTGATCCCCATACCCAAGCATACGATCACGATGATAGAAAAATACCGTACACATCGGCAACACATTACTCACACGCCTTGCCGGCTCTTCATTATCCCTCCTAACAAACCGTGTTATCCTTTTCTGATACAAAAAATAGTCAAGCAGTATATAGGTCACTGCACCCAAGTGGGTAAATGTAGTCCGCATATGCTTAGACATACCTTCGCTACACATTTATTGAATAATGGGGCTGATTTGCAAGCTATTAAAGAGCTATTAGGGCATACTAGTTTAGCTGCTACGCAGGTGTATACCCACAATTCTATGGAGAAGATCAAGCAGGTCTTTGTGCAAGCGCATCCTAGGGCTTAGCCAAGCAAGCAAGAACTGGGGAAGGTGGAAATGTTGAGAGATTGTTTTGCAACGGTGGGAAGAGGCTTAGCGATTGCTATACTTTTCTTCTAGCGTTTTGCTCAATTCGTATGTGGGATCAAATTTGATGATAACCTTTTTAATACTTTCCGCTAACCATTCCTCTAACGCTTCTTGTTTCTTCTTCACTAATGCGAGTTGTAAAAAGTAATCATAGTTATGTTCCAAGTTGGCACGGTGGGATGGAATTAATTCTTTGATATAGATAATGGCAATGGCTTGTTTTCCGGTTTCGGTAGTGTATATAGCAGGAGGTGATATGGTGCCTGATGTCATCTTTTTGATGATGGGCATCATGCTAACCTCTAAGTTCTCTAGCGCAGTGCTACGGCCTTCATGGTCTGTAAATAAGCCATTTTGCTGTTTGATCGCTTTCTCATCCATAGAATATAGGTCTACTGCTTTATAAAAGGTTGTCTTTTTATGGATAATGTCTTGATGTATCTGGTGCATTTCCTGCATTAATTCCTCTAGTGTTTGTTGGTGTGGGTGATGTGGCCTGAATATATGTCTGGTGTTGTATTGCTTTTTGGTCTTTTTGATGAGCTGAATCAGATAAAATCCCGCTTCTGTTTCTACCACTTGAGAGACTTCCCCAGGAGATAGGCTAAGTGCTGTTTTTTCATATACCGGATCTAATTCTCCCCGTTTATAGCAACCTATTTCTCCACCATTTGCTGCCGTAACTGTATCGTCAGATAAGGTTTTCGCGACATCCGAAAATGCTTTGCCATGCGCTACTATCTCTACCCTTGCCGCTTCTAAGGCTTGTTTCCATTTGTCTACCGTAGTTGGATATTGGATTAACCGATAGGCTTCTACGGTTGTTGGCCATGTAGGAATTTCTGAGGAGGGTAATTGTTCATAGAAGTGTTTTACTTCCTGTGGCACGAGGGTTACAGCTTCTAGGATAGTATGCCGCATGCGATCTATCGTGAGTTGTTCATTAATATTCGTGCGTAAATCCTTTTTTATTGCTTCTATAGATTTCCCAAAATGCTGTTCTAGCCTTGCTACCCCCCCGCTCTGATGGATGATGGTTTCGAGTCTAGCTTGCAGGTTTTTTTCTATCTCTTCTTTTTTGATATGGATCCCTTTTTTAAGGGCCATAGCTAGCAATATTTTATTGGCGATGAGATTTTCTAGTATCTGCTGTTTGGTAGGCACTTCTTTGAGTTTTTTACCTTGTGCTTGATAGAAGGTGTACTCACTTTCTACATCGGTATAGAAGATCAATTGATCATCTACACTCACAATTACTTTGTCTATGAGTTGCTCTTTGGTAGCGGAAAAACTAGGTGTTGTATACGCTGCAATGCTCAAAAGCATCATCCAGCATACATTAATTTTCATTTTCATCATCATCATATATCGTATAATCTTTATTGGGTGTTGCCTGCGCTACAATATTTTCTCTTACTGTATTAGCGAGCGTTATTTTGCGATTGTGTAAAATAATTTTATGTATTTGCTCTCTGACTAGTTCTAAAGGTGCTATTTCATTGACAGCTTTGTAGTCTTCTATTTGCAGATAATAATAGGTCGCGTAGTCTTGTATTTCCTTCAGATACGGCTTTTTTAAGGATTGGATTTTTTCAAGGGCGTAATGGAACGGTTTCTTGGCATTGGTTTGAGCAACCAGATCATTCCATTTAAACCAGTTGATATTATCTAACAGATAAAAGGTGGCGTTTTGAGCACAATACTCTTGTAATTCTGTAAGCGCTGCTCCATCTCCCTGTTTCAATAGTTGCTTTACTTTTCCTATTTGTGGAGCGCGTTTAGGTATAATCACTAAGCTTCCCCTAAAGATACTTTCTTTAAGTTTAAAGTTTTCTGCATGCGCTTGATAATAGGTCTCTACCTCTTCCTCACTAATTTCTAGATTCAGTTGTTGCTCAATCAGGTGCTGCAGGTATGTATGCCCTAAGAGGGCTGTTTCAAAGTCAGCGACTTGCTTTGCGATTCTTTTGCGTTGCTCACCTACTACGTATTGCTGTGCTTTACGATGTAATAACTTGTCAGCGACCCACTGCTTAATGTATTGTTGCCGCCATTTCTGATGATGGTTTGCTATAACGTCTGTGCTGCTATCATCTATACTACCTGGTATATCTTCCGCATATAGATATTCGTTATCTACACGTGCAAGTACTTTTTTGTGTGTAGTAGGCAGTTCTTTGGGGTGATAAAATACGCGAAAACCTATGATAGCTAATGTAATACTAGCAACTATAAGGAAGCTGATGTAAATTGTTTTACGCATATCAGAATTGAGCACATGTAATAAAAAAGTGCCATCCATAATTACTATGAATGACACTCCCCTTTAATGAATCATAAACATTGATTTACTGCACTTATTTTTTGTCTTTGTTATCTGCAGCTTTCGGTTTGTTGTCTTTGTTGTTAGCTGTTGCAGCAGGTTTTTTTGCAGCTGTGGGATCTATACCTAGTTTTTTGAGAACGATGTTAGTGATGTCTAACTCAGCTTTGCCGTATACAACCATTAATCCTAAATCGTCATCATTGCTGAACCCATAGTTTAATACAACATCATACCCTTTTTCTTTAGCAACTGCTTGTATTTTTTGTTTTACTTTCTCAGTTATAGGGCTCCTGAGCTCTGCTGCTTTGTTTGCTATTAGGTTTTGACATTCTTGTTGGAAATTTTGGAAGTCTGTGTAAAGTCGTGCAACATTCGCTTCCTTTTTCTTTTTTGCTTCTTCTGACATTGTGGCACCGTTCTTATTTAAAGCCTCCATTTCTTCTTGGAATACCGCGGCTTTACTTTGTAATTGATTGCTAAGTCTGTTTTGAAAAGCTTTTATCTCTTCTTCAGCTTGCTTGATTTCTGGTAACCTGTCTATAATGTAGTTAAACTTCACGTAAGCAATTTTAAATGGCACTTCTGCGCGAACGGTATACACTGCAGCGGAACAAAGGATAGTTAGTAATAGTAATTTTATAGTTTTCATCATAGTTTTTCTAATAGTTAAATAAGTTAAGGTTAAACTGATTAATTTTAAATTAAGCTTGCGAATGAGCTCCTACATAGTATATCGGCAAAAAAGTATAATGCCTATAGCATTTCCCCACATGCAAAATATTACATGGAGGCGAATATACGATATGTTAAGTTATTTCTAAAAATAAGTTTTAAAGAAAGTAGCACCATGGCTTAAGAACCTTTTTTATATATGACTCATCACCCAATTACTCACATTACAAAAAGCATCGCAGCTGTACTATTCCTATGCGGCCTAATCACCAGCTGCGGAGGCATAACAGAAGAAACAACCGAAGCACATGCGGCAGGCACACCTATGGAAGTTTCCTATGGATATTTATCAGGTACTCAAAGAACCATAAGGGTGGATGATATAGCCAGCATCAGTGTAGCAACATTGCTTGAGAACATCAAAGCGCAAGACGGTATCGTGGATAGTTATTGCAGCCTCGTGGTTGGGGAATGTACCTATGATGAAGATGATGGCAGGCGCTTGAAAGACGTGTTAGATGTGGCAACCATCGATGAAGCGCAACTGAGTATTATCGTAATGTCGAATGCGGAAAAAGCACAAAGGATGTTAGGGGATGACTATGTAGGCTTAGAAGCCTGGCAGAAGTTCGGTATATCCGAGGAAGAAATAGCAGCTGTTGAATTACCAACGCTTCCTGATGCCATGCTAGCAGAAATTAAACGCCTGCAAGATCTAGGCCAACAGCCACTCTTAGTACTTGATCTCGGCTATAGCATAGCAGATATAGAAAGACTATGTCAAGCTCAAGACATCAATCTCTTTAGCTATCATGCTGACGTGTTACGCTCAGAAGCATGTTATCAAAACAGAGAGACTGATAGCCCGACGTGCCTGCTTTTACCGGGTTCAGATCATGGCGTATTACCTGGTAGTAGGAATAAGTGTGTTGCAGATCAAGTACAATACATGGAGGAAACTTATCCCCTTTATGAAGTAGGTGGCGTGCGAGAGCTAGTCACTATAGTCATGTTGAAGTATATCCAAGATGGGACAGTGTTGTTTTCTAACCACCCTTGTACACTTAGCAACTGCAAGGAGTATTTTGAGGCAGGTCATTGGAAAGGTTATCCAATACGTTTAGGGGGAAATAAAAAAGAGGCCTCCGGCAGTCTTGTTGGTCTTGTCGTCGTTATTAGATTTTTTGACTACCCCTATACTGAAGTTGGCTGTTTTGCGGTATGGCGTGGCTTTCGACAAGGATAGGTTTTCAGTTAGTCAAAATAAAATATTATCATACAATCATTCTTAATAACCATATGCAACAGATTGTAATCACAAATTATACATTTTCAAAAAAGCATAGCCGCCATATTCCTGCTATGTGGTCTAATCACCAGCTGCGGGGGTATAACAGAAGAAACAACCGAAGCACATTCGGTAGGCACACCTATGGAAGTTTCCTATGGATACCTATCAGGTACCCAAGGAACCATAAACGTGGATAACATAGCCAGCATCAGTGTAGCAACATTGCTTGAGAACATCAAAGCGCAAGACGGTATCGTGGATAGTTATTGCAGCCTCGTGGTTGGGGAATGTACCTATGATGAAGATGATGGCAGGCGCTTGGCAGATGTGCTAGATGCGGAAACCATACCTGAAGCGCAACTGACCGTTATCGTAATGCCGAATGCGGAAAAAGCCCATAGGATGTTAGGCGACAACTATGTAGGCTTAGCAGCCTGGCAGAAGCTAGGTATATCCGAGGAAGAAATAGCAGCTGTTGAATTACCAACGCTTCCTGATACCATGCTAGCAGAAATCAAACGCTTGTAAGATCTAGGCCAACAGTCTATTTTGATGCTAGACCTGGGGTATAGCATAGCAGATATGGAAAGGCTATGTGCGGCACAAGGCATACATGTGCTCAGTACCTATAATCAAATAAATAAGAAAGTGCGACAACAACCTTACTACACAACCCCAGGCCCCGCGTATGCGCGTTGGCTCTTGGTGCCAAGCGTAGATAATGGCGTATTGCCTGAGAGCAGGCATAAGTGTTATGATGAGCAAGTGCAACACATGCAGGAACACCATACCGGTTATGTCGTAGGGAGAATACGTGAGCTAGTGACGGTAGCCATGCTGCAGTATGTCAAAAATGACGCTATAGTATTCCAAGACCTATATACATACGGAAGATGTAAAGAACAATTTAAGAATGGCGATTGGTTAGGCTATAGGGTATCATGCATTGATCCACGTAGCGATAGAGGAGGGATACTTGTTTTTGGTGATGTTGAGGATGCAAGAGAGAACACAGGGCTATTTGGTGTGCTAACGTCGGATGTTTTCCAATAAGCCAGGAGCTGCAGAGGGTGCTAAATTCTGCCATAACAACCAACCAACCTCCTATAGCTGACATTTACCTCCCTTGATAACCGTGTATAGAGGGCATAATCCACGTATACGTTTCTCCTATAATTTTAATTATAACCTCAATATAACAGTCTCCACCAATGTATAACCGTTGCTATCACTTCGTTATTCAATTAGATAAAAAACTATTCTTCGCTATCAATCAGTGGCATCATCCATGGGGAGATAAGCTTGTACACTATGGCAAAGGCACATGTTGCTGGTTACTGTTATACCTTCTACTCTTATACCTTATTGTGCGCACCTTCCGGAGGAAAGCTTGGCTTCCTTTGATAATCATTGCAGGGTTAGTGATTGTATGCGACCAGTTTGCTTCTTCTTGGGTGAAACCATGGGTACAAAGGTTACGTCCTTGTTTGGATGCTGATTTTGGATCTAGTGTACATGTAGTAGGGGAGTACCATGGCTTATATGGCTTTATATCATCTCATGCGGCTAATACTTTTGGGCTAGCTATGTTCTTATGGCTACTGCTAGGGAAACGATACCGTGCTCTATTCTTATTGTTTATCTGGGCTTCGGGAATTAGTTATGCACGGGTGTATGGAGGAGTGCACTATCCGTTAGATGTGATTATGGGCGCTGTAAGCGGTATAGGGTGGGCACATGTGATGTTTAGGTGCTATCTGCTTTTAAAGCGTTACCATCGGTGAGGCACCTGAAACGGCTGCAGGCATGCTGCGTACGTGATTTTCGGCAAAGGTTAGGAAGCTATCGCATATGATCCATCACAGTTGCGACTATCTTTCTTCTTTCCATCTCTAGGGGGGCTATTTGAATCTCTAAATAAGGCTGTTGAAGCAGTGGTATCATCTTCTCCGGCCATTCGATGAAGCAGTAGGTACCGGCATTCATATAAAAAGCATAATCCAGTTCCACCATATCTGTACTATCATTGAGGCGATACGCATCCATATGATAAATAAGTTCTCCTGTCGGGAGGGTATATTCGTTGATCAGTGAAAAGGTAGGACTCGTCACATGGTCTTGTACGCCCAGGTGTTGACAGATAGCCTTGATTAATGTGGTTTTACCTGCACCTAAGCCGCCTCTGAATCCCCAAATGCTATAATCACCTGCATAGGATAGTAACGCTTGCGCCGTTTTTGGTAAGCCATGCTTATCCGTCACTAAAGTTAAGGGGGTAGTAGGTGGTAACATAGTATGTAGCACAGTATAAGTATCAAAGAAGGTAATCTTTAAAACCTATTTGAATTTGCCCATGAGCATTTGGCGTATTAATTTTGGACCCTGACAGTACGATGGTGCCGCACGCGTGTAGGGTATGGCGTACTGTATGTAATCGAATGATTTAATACCTAATAAAATAAAGAATAAACATGTCACACTCAGAAATTAATGCAAAAGTAATTGATATTATCGCCGATAAATTAGCTGTAGCCACTGAAAAGGTTAGTATGGAAGCCAATTTGGCGACGGACTTAGGAGCCGATTCGCTGGATATTGTAGAGCTAATACTCGAGTTCGAGCGCGTATTCGAAATCTCTATTCCAGAAAATGAAGCAGAAAAAATTAAAACTGTTGGTCAAATCGTTGACTATCTAAAAAACAATCTCCCTGCAAATAACTAGATCTTTTCCACGATATAGTAGCTGGCTGCACAAAAAGAGGCTTTGATAGCCTTGGGTAAGCAATAACCTAACTACCTTGTGCAGCAATAGCTCAGGAAGCTTCTTTAGAGAACATAGCAAGCTCAAAAGCGCGGATATAAGTACCGCAAGCATTAACCCAGTCCATCATCCATAACCTTATGAACACATCCGCTTTATCGAGTCAAGATAAAATTCTCCCATTCGAAAAATTGCTACACCATAATCATGAGCGATTAGTATATCATCATGATGCAGAAACCGGCCTGAAAGTCATTGTAGCGATCCATAACACTACCCTAGGCCCAGCCTTAGGTGGGGCACGTATGTGGAACTATGCTAGTGAAGCGGAGGCCTTGAACGATGTTTTAAGGCTGTCCAGAGGGATGACGTATAAGTCTTCCTTAGCTGGTTTAGACTTAGGCGGAGGAAAGGCCGTATTAATGGGTGATCCGCAAAAGCTTAAAAACGAAGCCTACTTGCGAAAATATGGTCAGTTTATAGAAAGCTTACAAGGTCTCTATATCACCGCTCCAGATGTCAATACTAACATCAGCGATATGGTACATATTGCTAAGGAAACAAAATACGTGGTTGGCTTACCTGCTACCCACGATGGTAGCGATGACCCTTCTGTGTTAACAGCGTATGGCACGTATATGAGCATAAAAGCCTTGGCAAAACATTTAACAGGTAATGATAGTTTAGCAGGCAAAAAGATAGGCATACAAGGCATCGGCAAAGTAGGCCGTGCTTTAGTAGGTTTTTTGGCTAAAGAAGAGTCCGAAATGTATGTTACAGACATCGTTTTAGATAGAACCTCCGCTATTGCCAAACTTCCCAAAGTCCATATAATTACAGATGCGGATGCTTTCTATGACTTGGACATGGATATCTATGTCCCTTGTGCATTGGGGTTGACTATCAATGATGATACTATCGCGCGGTTAAAGTGCCATGGCATCGCCGGCGCTGCCAACAATCAATTAGCTGATGAGCAAAAACATGGCGCAATGCTAGTAAAAAAGGGTATCCTTTATGCTCCTGATTTTTTAGTGAGTGCGGGAGGCGTAATCAATGTACATACAGAGTACTATGGCGGCTATAACAAAGCACTCGCCTATCAGCAAGTGGAGCATATTTATGCGACCTGTCTAGAGATATTGCGCATTGCAACAGCAACAAATCGGCCTTCGCAAGAGGTTGCTATGCAACTAGCTGAGGAACGTATATTGGCTATTAAAAATGCTCGGCTGGGGTAATATGCAAGTTGATGATTCTGGTTTGCTGAAAGCTTCGATGTTATTGCGTAGTCACCAGATGCGGGCTTGCTTATATATTCGCATTGTATCGAATGCCGTTTTTCACAATCTCTGTTTCGCTTTTGTAAGCGTATAGCACATAGTCATGCAGCTGATCGCTACCTCTGAATGAGTGGTCGAGCTTGAAACTGGCGCCTAGATTCTCTAAACAAAATGAGAGCAATTCCAAAGGGTGTTTGTAAAAGTTCCGGTTGTCTAAATAAGGACTATAGGTACTGGTGACATTAAAGGCAATCCCCACTTTACAAGCATTGAAGAGGTTCTTTACCACAAGTTTGAAGTACTGATCCATCTCGCGTATGCCTACCGTGTTTTTGTAGGTGAGTATGCCGTTACAAATTACATAGTCATATGCTGCCTTGCATTCCATCTTCGTTACATCACCGACTATAAACGCCACCTCCGGATATTTTTCTCTAACCTTTTCTATGGATTGCTCCAATATATCCATGCCTGTGTAGCTTATATCTATCTTTTTCCTCCTGCAGTAATCCAACAGGTAAGCGCATCCACAACCAACGTATAGGATGCTAGGTTTCGGGATATCATATAGGTTATCTATCACCTGCAACATCCTATTGTGCCGGACATTCGCTGCATAATCACTTTCCCACCCCATGCCGTAGGTAGTATATCCATAGTTGTCTAAGGTTTCTTTGTAAAGCTGATGGAAATTATCTGATATGTTTTGATAAAGTTGAGGTTCATGCATATCGCTGTTTGAGCTTGATTCCATTAAGATAATGGTGTAATTGGTAATCGTATTAAAAGCGGCTGGATTATAGCATATTCAGTAGTTTCGTAAGCGTTGACTTTAACATCCTGCGATCCACAATAAAATCTAAAAAGCCATGTTCTAGCAGAAATTCGGATGTCTGAAATCCTTTTGGGAGATCTCGCTTGATGGTATCACGTATCAGTCGGGGGCCAGAAAAGCCGATCAATGCTTCTGGTTCCGCAATGTTAAAATCTCCTAACATGGCAAAGGAGGCAGTTACGCCGCCCATAGTGGGGTCTGTCAGTAGCGAAATGTAAGGAAGCTTTGCTTTCGAGAGCTGCAAGAGCTTAGCGGATGTTTTTGCCATTTGCATCAATGAGAGCCCCGCTTCCATCATACGCGCACCACCTGATTTGGAAATGATTAACAAAGGCAGCTTATGCATTATGGCATAATCTACAGCAACCGCTATCTTCTCCCCAACTACTGCTCCCATAGAGCCGCCAATAAAGGTAAAGTCCATACAAGCAATGACGAGTTCTATGTCATTCATCATCCCATGGGCTACGCGCATGGCATCTTTCAGCTTCGTTTCTTCTTGGGCTTTGCTTAGGCGTTCTATATAGGGTTTGGTATCCACAAAATGCAATTTATCTACCGCTGTAAAATCTGTCGCTAGTTCTGTAAACCGTTTCTGATCAAAGAGCAGCTCAAAGTACTCCTTGGACCCTATGCGCATGTGGTAATTATCTTCCGGACATACATAAGCATTGTCCTTAAGATCTTGGATGTGTACTATGGTGCCTTTGGGAGTTTTGTGCCATAGCCCGTCGGGTATGGCTCTTTTATGGGAGGTAGGGGTTAAAATTCCTTTCTTTTTTCTGGTAAACCAAGGCATAGGCGCGTAGATAGTGTGTTGCTCGTTTGATTATTAATGTTACAAAAATATTGATAACTCGTGAATAATTTATTTCCTTTGGAGTCAAATTATGGTGATTGTAGCTCAGCTGGTTAGAGCGTTGGTTTGTGGCACCAAAGGTCGCGGGTTCAAATCCCGTCTTTCACCCTCTCTGTATATACACTGCATTTTGCCTAATCGGATAGAAATAAAATCTCGTGTAATATAAACCTTTGCCCTGCGTGTATAATATCAACTCAAGACCAGTTGTATATATGCGTGGGGTATTTTTGTAAGGAAAGCTGTAGCGTTGCAACATCAATAGATGGTTTCTATAAATTCATACTATAAGCTCCATTTTAATGTTGGGTGATGAGTATAATCTCAAAGGATCGTTGCCGAAGAAACATATCAATACCTCCTCATAAATTATGAATACAACCAATAATACCTATCAAAAAGGCACCATCGGCTCAAATGATTTTAAAAATCTGGTAAAAAGTGGCCAGTACGTAGACAAAAGCCTGTTCATCAAAGATGTAATCAACGATGAGTTTCAAGTTCCTTTAATCACAAGACCTAGACGCTGGGGCAAGTCATCCAATATAAGTCTGCTAAAAACGTTTCTAGAAATAGAAATATACACATCAGATTATGAAACACGAAAAATCAAGCTACGTTAACGATGTGAAACTTAGTTGTCATAAGCGATTT
>JALRAY010000028.1 GCA_023257955.1 Amoebophilaceae bacterium
AGTAGTTGAGTTAAGCGATGATTTAGTAACTACATATGAATATACTGAAGAAGAGGGGGGAGGATGGGCCACTGACCCAGGAGATTTTTGCCGTATTAAGATCAAACTTCCCAATGGCAAAATAGGTAGTTATGATTCTGGAGAATGGATCGGCATTTTCAAGCAAGTTAAAAACTCAATTTATCGTCCTAAAGCAGAAACCTTAGTCTATCCTAAGGAATCTACCAACATAAAATTGCGCCCTTACGGCATTACCTTAGACCTAAAAAATGGAGATAAGATATTGGCATTGATTAGCTATGGGTACAGTAGCGATCCCGCTGCCTTGTTTACATTAATTTATATAGGTCAAACAACCTCAGAACTCATCTTTAACAAACTCTTCGATCTCTACGAAATCCGTGAAAATGAATCTGGGTACGAATTACTAGGGGTAGAAAGCGTATATGCAGGCTCTTGCCAAGCCTATAAGATCACTATCACAGACAAAGCACTCACCTATGGCCTCTATCCATTAGAAAAGGTCTATGAAGGTAAAGAAGACCCTAAGATTATCTTATACAATGCCATCGGCTATAATCCAGATAGAAAAGAAGGTGAGTTCACCAGAATAGAGCTGCCCGACCTGCAAGATGATGTACCAAGTACGCACCTGGTGCCTAAACAATTCTTTGATGTCTTCCCCCGCAAAACCATCTGGACACCGGTACCCGAAGGGATTAAACTTGATAAGACGCAAACGGTTATAGCAACACCGTATTATTTGCTTCTCAATCAACCGGCGGGAAAGATTATGATATGTTTTGCAAATAATGCCGCATTTAATGCAGCTGACGGCACAGATCTCCCGCCTGCTACATTCTATATGGCCAAGATCGTACCTTTCAATCCATTTTCTCAAACCAGGTGCTGTTTTACACTCCTAGAGATCGTAGAGGATGATGAAGCCTATCACTTACTTGGTTTACTTCCTCACCCCTATCCATATACCAGAAAAGAACACAACGATCCTAATCAAGTTTACGAGATCAAAGTAGATAAAGCTACTATGGAGGATAGGCCAAGTTGGCTGAAGAATTAGAAGCAGAAAACCAGAAATTTCAAAATGCTATAGAACAAAACAAATTTTATCACTCATCCATTCATCACCTATGACCTTTTCTAACAACCTACATTCAATACTCCCATCAAAAGCCAAGTGGTTGCTGTCCTTGCTCCTCCTATGCGCCTCCTATACCGCCTTTGCAGAAGATACTGAGTCGAAAGAAGATTCCAATTTCATCTTTCACCACATCAGCGATGCGCATGAGTGGCATTTAGCCACCGTTGGCAACACCCACATTACTATCCCGCTACCAATCGTGCTGGTTTCGCAATCTAAGGGTATAGAGGTCTTTTCCTCCAATCGCTTCTGGGATGCGCACCACCAGCAACGCGTCAGCTACCGCGGGTATTATCTCAATGACCATGAAAAGATTATTAGTGCCTCCCCAGCACATTCCTTCTATGACCTCTCTATCACCAAAAACGTAGCCTCTATAATGCTGAGCATCATTGTGTTGATACCCATAGCCTTGGTAGCCTTGCGCAAGTATAAAGGCAACCCCTTCCATATTCCACGCGGTTTTTGGGCCCTTATAGAAATGCTGATTTGCTTTGTGAGAGATGATATCGCCATTCCCAACATAGGCAAGCATAGCTATAAACGTTTTACTCCTTACTTACTCAGTATCTTCTTCTTTATATGGCTCAACAACCTGATGGGGCTATTACCCGGCGCTGCCAATGTAACCGGCAATATCTCCGTTACCCTCACCCTTGCCTTATTTACCCTGGCTATCACCTTTTATAATGCCAATAAAAACTACTGGCGGCATATCTTCTGTCCGCCTGGCATCCCTATGTGGTTGCTACCCATTATGATTCCAGTAGAGATCATTGGCGTCTTTACCAAACCCATTGCCTTGATGGTACGGCTCTTTGCCAACATCACCGCAGGTCATATCATCCTGTTAAGCATTATTAGCTTGGTATTTATCTTTCAAACCTCTTTTGCAGGGTTAATGAGTGTACCCTTTGGTGCCTTTATGTTCTTACTAAAACTCCTTGTCGCGTTTTTACAAGCCTATATCTTCACCCTGCTATCCGCCATCTACTTTGGGATGGCCGTAGAAAAAGCGCATCATTAACAGGTAACCCAATTGGGAAGATGGCGTTATCCTTCATCAACCATGAAAAAGAGGCATAAACAAGGAAATAAAAAAGTCCGTCAACCGCATGAAAACTACATTCGGAGCGCACTTTCGGACATAGAGATGGCCAAGTCCTTTATTAAAGCGCACTTGCCAGCAGAGATTGTTTCCAGGATCGACATGCACTCTTTGCAGTTGCTCAATACGAACTTTGTAACCAAGGCAATGAAAAAGCTACAGAGTGACATCGTCTACTCATGCTCCATAGATGACAAAAAAAGTATGTGTTGTATAGCCTCGAACATGTGCGACACGAGAGCACTCATATAAAGTCCATATATCATATGGCTAGGTTGTATCCAAACCTACGTTCCCACTATCTCGGTGCGCCATTGGCAACGATGGGGTGCTAAGCGAGACAGAAAGCCGAACTAAAGCTGATCTAGACAGTAATAGAGGCAAGGGAAAATTAAAATTGGTTAAACGAAAGTGAACCTTCGTTTGGAAAATATCGTCATTGCGTAAACAGACACGCTAGATAACAGATTTCTCCTTGCGGAAAAGTCTAAGTCTGTTCTAGGGATAGCGTAACATAACGCAGCTGCCAAGAATATGTGTTCAATGCTTGGAAGGATACCAGTTCCCCGGTATAGAGAAGGTAACCAACTTAATGAATCTTTTGTGAGTGAAACGTGGTAAGCCCAATGTTAGCATATAACAGTGGGTAAGAGAGGTCTTAAAAAGCGAATGGCGTTATATCGAAAGATAACAGGAATACATAACTGAACGCATAGAAGTACATACTTCAACTAGAAATAGTGCTGACTTAAGACTGGTGGTTTGCCCATAATGAGTTAACTAGATTACTAAGGATATTGGAAAAGGTAGATGCAAATAGCAAACGTAACAATAACCGATGAAAATATTGCATGGAATGCTATCAATTGGCAGAAAGTCAATAGAAGAGTCAATAATCTCAGGAGACGAATTTATAGGGCATCTTGTGAAGGTAATATGAAGTTAGTACGTAGTTTACAGAGACTGACGTTAAGATCAAGATCCAATACGCTACAAGCCATACGACGTGTTACACAGATCAATCAAGGCAGGAATACTGCTGGGGTTGACAAGGTTGTTGTTAATACGGATAAAGAGAGAAACTTGCTACTGAAACAACTAGCAAGCAACGATACTAAATCCGTAAAGCCAATTAAGCGTGTATACATCCCAAAGAAAAACGGGAAAAGTAGACCATTAGGTATACCAACTATCGGAGATAGATGTAAACAAGCTGTAGTAAAAACAGCTCTTGAACCTTATTGGGAAGCAAAATTTGAGAAGTGCAGTTATGGCTTTAGACCAGGTCGTAGTGCACATGATGCTATACGTAGAGCATATAGTATAGCGGGAGCAAATAAAAGCAAAAAGTGGGTGCTAGATGCAGATATTGAAGGCGCATTTGACAACATTGATCATAATTTTCTAATGAAATTTATAGGAAACTTCCCTGGAAGAAACTGGATAAAAGCTTGGCTAACATCCGGAGTCATGGAGGGATGGCAAATCACTCAAACTGTAGCCGGACCCCCCAAGGAGGAATCATTAGTCCGCTTTTACTCAATATTGCTCTACATGGTATGGAAGCAGTGCTCGGGATCAATTATCACAAGAATGGTACAATAAAACCCAGCTCGGAATGTCAATTAGTTAAATATGCGGATGACTTTATAATATTTGCACGGTGTAAGGAAGATTGTTTGAAAGCAAAAGCAAAGTTAACTCCGTGGCTAGCTGAAAGAGGTCTGAAGCTATCAGAGGCCAAAACACATATCCACCATATGGACGATGGGTTTGATTTTCTGGGGTTTAATATAAAGCATTACAAGGATAAAAGAAAAAAGACCGGTAAAACATGTCATACCAAGCCATCAAAAGAAAGTATTAAAGCCTTCAAGCAACAAATTGTTATTGAATGGAAGAAAATGCTTGGCGTTCCAACAAAAAGACTAATTGAAAATATCAACCCCAAAATTAAGGGATGGAGCAACTACTTCCGAATCGGAGTATCGAGCTCAATATTTAGTAAATTAGATCACTGGATGTGGCAGAGGCAAGTAATATACGCGGGTAGGAGACATCCAAAGAAATCTTGGCGTTGGAAGAAAGAGAAATATTGGGGCAGGATCAAATGCAGAAATGACAACTGGATTTTTATGGACAAAGAACATAAGCATTTATACTTATGGAAACTGTCATGGACTCCTATCAAACGCCATATTATGGTGAAAGGTAGTAGTTCTCAGGACGATCCAGCACTTAAAGAATATTGGCGTGCAAGGCAAGCCAAGAACTGTAAGTACATAGTCAAGCTTAGATCGATTCTATGGAGAAAACAACAAGGTATATGCAATGTCTGTAAAGACAACATAGATAATGGTGAGTCGATAGACATCCATCATAGCACGCCAAGGAAACTTGGAGGTGGTGATCAACTTGAAAATTTAGTCATGCTGCATACCAACTGCCATAGGCAAACGCATAGTAAGGCGGGACAACAAATCCAAGATGTTAGCAAACTGCTTGAGCCGTATGCGGGGTAACTCGCTTGTACGGTTCTTAGGGGGGAAAGGCATATCACTTCCGACATGCCAGACCTACCCGCTCAATCCACGCCAGATCGCAAGCTCCCCCTCCGATTTCTGCAATACCAAGTCAACCTGATAGACGACTACATGAAAGACAAACCTGCAGACACAAAATGGCCCATCATCATCCCCATTTGCCTCTATCACAATCCAGAAGGCAAATGCTATCCCTATGAAACCAACGTCTATCAATGCTTTACAGACCCCGCATTAGCCGAAGCCATAGGCATATTCACTAGAATTCACCTGAAAGACTATAACCAAACACCAGATACAGAACTCAACAAACATAAAAACATCCGGTTGATGGAAAAGCTCCTGAAATACAGCCGACACGCAAATGCATTTAACATTTTAACGAAAGAACTAGAAGCAGAAGATAACGTTAACATGCTGCGTAAAAGCCAGTACTGGCAACAGGTTTTTAGTTATACCACACACGTAGTAGCAGCAAAAGATGCTAGTGGAGAATCCAAGCAAAGACTTATAAATTTGTTTGGAGAATCCAAGCAAAAACTTATAAATTTGTTTAAAGAAAAATTAAAACTAACCCAATCAGACACAGCACATATGGAAACAATAGCAGAAGTCATTCAAAGAGAAGGTAGAGAAGCAGGTATAGCACTAGGCATGGAACGCGGAATGGAGAAACGCACATTTGACATAGCAAAAAATATGCTCGTCGATAACTTCTAAATAGAAGCAATCGCAAAAATAACCTGTCTCTCAGAAGATCAAATTAAGGCGTTAGCACCAGGTAATTGGCACCCGTTCTCAACATAATCGGGAGATATAATATCGATTGCAGACACAGAACATATGGAAACAATAGCAGAAGTACTTAAAGTAGTACACAATCAAAAAATATAATGAGAACACTTGAGATAGAAAAAGAAGAAGGTTTTGCAGAAGGAAAGCAAGAAGGTATAGAAATAGGGATAAAACGTTGTAACATAAATGTAGTGAAAAATATGTTAGCAGATAACTTCGAGCTAGAAATGATAAGCAAGATAACAGGCCTCTCATTAGAGCAAATAAAATCCTTACGACAATAGACTACCATAAGAAGAGGTCTAATAACCTTATATACACCTGATACCATGAAGAATACATTCAATAATATATCCATGACCGTCAAAACCATTATCAACCAAAGTATCACCCAATCCATTGTACAAGCCATAGCTAGTAGCTGGTTCATTGTACTAGGCGCGCATATCTTTGTCCCCTTTTATCCCATCCCGATGACCTTGCAAACCTTCGCTGTTGCCCTCATTAGCTTGACGATGCCCTTAAAAGTATCCCTCAGCAGTTTAGCACTATACGTGAGCTACGCAGCCATGGGCCTCCCCGTTTTACAAGGCGGCAATAGTGGCATGGTATCACTCTGCGGCCCTTCTGCAGGCTACATCGCCGGTTTCTTTGTCATGAGTACCATCATCGGTTTAGGGATGCAATACTTCCCCAATAGCGGCATGATCAAGCGATTAAGCTTGGTGTTACTAGGTACTATCGCCCTATTCGGCTTAGGCATTACGCACCTGGCTTCCGTATTGCAATGGGACTGGAAGCTTGCCTTTAAACTAGGCGTATTGCCTTTTGTCTTCTCTGAACCCTGCAAATGTATCTTAGCCACCTATTTGGCTATAGGCATGCAAAACAAGTATTCTAACAAGTAGCGCCATGGATAAACAATTACCCTCCCGTTCCGAAAACTTCAGCGCATGGTATAATGAATTAATCAAACGAGTAGGCCTGGCAGAAACTTCCGCCGTGCGTGGTTGCATGACCATACGGC
Organism: Amoebophilaceae bacterium; assembly: GCA_023257955.1. Lineage (GTDB taxonomy): Bacteria > Bacteroidota > Bacteroidia > Cytophagales > Amoebophilaceae > Amoebophilus. The sequence goes on from JALRAY010000028.1 coordinate 6,636, forward strand.
CCTATGGCTATGCCATTTGGGAAAAGATACAAGCTGCATTGGATAGCGCCATAAAGGACACAGGTCACGAAAACGCCTATTTCCCGCTTTTAATCCCCAAATCCTATTTCTGCAAAGAAGCCGCCCATGTGGAAGGCTTCGCCAAAGAGTGCGCAGTCATCACCCATTATCGCTTGAAGACAGAAGAGGATAATGCCATCATCGTAGATCCCGAAGCCAAGCTCCAAGAAGAACTCATTTTGCGACCTACCTCCGAGACGATTATCTGGAACAGCTACCGCAATTGGATTCAATCCTATAGAGACTTGCCTCTGCTGATCAACCAGTGGAGCAATATCGTACGATGGGAGATGCGTACCCGCTTATTCTTAAGGACTGCTGAAATATTATGGCAAGAAGGCCACACCGCACACGCTACACAAGCAGAGGCAGAAGAGGAAACACGTAAGATGCTAGACCTGTATGCAGACTTTGGGCGTGATTATTTAGCCATACCCTTCTTAAAAGGTCGCAAAACGGAATACGAAAAATTTTCCGGCGCAGAAGAGACTTATACCATTGAAGCCTTGATGCAAGATGGCAAGGCACTACAAGCAGGCACCTCCCATTTCTTAGGGCAACGTTTTGCCAAAGCCTTCGATGTGAAGTTTACCAATGCAGCTGGACAGTCCGAGTACGTGTGGGGTACTTCTTGGGGCGTGACTACCCGTTTTATAGGTGCTTTAATTATGACCCATTCTGATGATAAAGGATTGGTACTCCCCCCTCGTTTAGCACCCATTCAAGTTGTGATTATCCCCATCTATAAAACGCCAGCCAATAAAACCGCTCTCCATCAACAGGCACAGCGCTTGCAGGAACAGCTGCGAGAAAATGCTATCACCGTGAAATTAGATGATCGAGAGGACCACAAACCCGGATGGAAGTTTGCGGAGTACGAGCTGAAAGGCATTCCCCTTCGATTAGTGATTGGTGAGGAAGAGCTCGCCAACCAATCCGTAACACTAAGCAGAAGAGATACTGGGGAGCGATTGACTATTCCTATGGATAAGGCTGTTGAGAAGATAACGACCTTGTTAGCCGATATACAAAGTAACCTTTACGAACGTGCCATCCAATTCCGCGAAGCGCACACCTGCGAAGTAGATGATTATGACTCCTTTAAAGCAGCCATTGCAAAAAAGGCAGGCTTTGTATTAGCGCATTGGGACGGCAGCACGGAAACGGAACAAAAAATCAAAGCCGAGACCCAAGCTACCATTCGTTGCATTCCCTTAGACGACAACCTATCAACACCGGGGAAATGCATATATACCGGCAACCCTTCTGCACGGCGGGTAGTGTTTGCACAAGCCTACTAAATCCTATGAAAGTGATTATTAGCGGCGGCGGAACGGGTGGCCATATCTATCCAGGCATTGCATTAGCAGATGCTATTATGAAGCAAGATGATAGAAATGAAGTGCTCTTTATAGGTGCTACTGGCAAGATGGAGATGTCCTTGGTGCCTGCTGCAGGCTATAAGATTATAGGGCTTCCCATCCGCGGTATTGCTAGAAAGCAGCTCTACAAAAATCTATCATTGCCTTTCACGCTCTTAAAGAGCTTATGGCAAGCAAGGCGCATCTTGAAGTCCTTTAAACCCGATGTAGTCGTAGGCACAGGTGGCTATGCCAGCTTTCCTACCCTCTATGTCGCTAGTCGTATGCGGATTCCTGTTTTATTGCAGGAGCAAAACGCGTACCCAGGCATAACGAATAAGGTCCTAGCTAAATATGCCACCAAAATATGTGTAGCCTATGAAACGCTGGAAGCTTATTTCCCCGCCCATAAGCTAGTACTTACAGGAAATCCTGTGCGATCATGGTTTTCCCTTGCTCCAACAGATGCAAGTAAGGCATATGCGCATTTTGGGCTCACGGCAGGTATGCCTACCGTACTCGTGCTGGGAGGCAGCCTCGGAGCTAGCACCTTGGTAGATTGTATCCTAGCGGCGCATCAATTGTTTGCAGCCAATCAGATTCAGGTGCTGATGGCGGTAGGCAAGGCGCATTTTGAACAGCTCCGTAGAACGCATGCTGATGCATCTTTCCCGCACATCAAAATCGTCCCCTATATCGAACAAATGGCGTTAGCTTTTTCTGCCGCGAGCATCATCGTTTCCCGTGCTGGCGCCATGGCGATGGCTGAAATGGCGATGGTGCAGAAGCCTGTCATTTTGGTACCTTCTCCTTATGTAGCTGCCGATCATCAGATAAAGAATGTACTTCCTTGGCTGACGCAAGGTTCAGCGCTGGTAGTAAAGGAAGAAGCTATCACGCAGGACTTAGTACCAACCATCATCGACCTAATCAAAAATGAAGCACAGCAAAATACCTTAACAACCAATTTAGCGAAGCAAGCTAAGCCGCACGCTGTAGACGCTATTCTTGAAACCATTCATCAAGTCATTCAGAAACCGCAACTATGAAACAATATTCTCAGGTATACGTCCTCGGGATAGGAGGCGCTGGCATGAGCGCATTAGCTAGGTTTTCTTTGCAAATGGGTAAAAAAGTCTTCGGGCATGATAAAGCCCCCTCATCGTTGACAGACCAGCTGATAGCCGAAGGCATACCGGTACACTTTGAAGCAGATCCTGCAGCTATACCACGCCCTATTATAGAAAACCCTGATGATACCCTCGTATTATACACTTCCGCCATCGATAGCGCGCACCCTATCTGGCAGTGCTTATCCCAACGAGACTATACGTTACATAAGCGGGACTATGTGTTTGATATGCTCACACAAGATCATTACACCTTTGCCATCGCCGGTACGCATGGCAAAACGATGAGCACTACCTTAGCGGCGCATATATTACGCTATGCACAAACGAACGTGACTGCTTTCTTGGGAGGTATAGCTAAAAACTATGGCTCTAACTTCATTACTACGCAGCAGATCGATGGGGATACCAAGCTAGTGGTAGAAGCAGATGAGTTTGATAGATTCTTTTTAACCCTGCATCCGGATGTAGCGATTATCACGAACATAGATGCGGATCATTTAGATATTTATGAAGATCAACAAGGATTTGAAGCGGGCTTTGAACAATTCTTGAAGAACATTGCTCCGGCAGGCATGGTGATTGTACACCAGACCGTCTTTGATCGTCTGCATCTAGCGCAGTCACGATTGCCTTTTAAAGTGATCCCTTATGCTCTTCAAGGCGCTTCTATACATGCTGATAATATCCATATCAATAGCGAAGGGATGTTTGTGTTTGATTACATAAGCCCTGCTAGCAAGATAGTAGGAATACCATTACCTATACCTAGCTACCATCAAGTAGAAAACGCTTTGGCAGTCATTACAGCTTGTTTGCATATGGGAATTGCGCCCACAGTGATTCAGGAGGCAATCTATACATTTCAAGGTACCGCTAGAAGAAGTGAGTTGATTTTAAATCACCATGGCGTTGTGCTGATCGATGACTATGCGCATCATCCTGTGGAGATAACAGCCTTGCTGCAAACGATGCGGCTAACGTATCCAGGGAAAAGACTTACTGCTGTCTTCCAGCCTAATCAATATAGTAGAACCCAAGACTTTCTTCATGAAATAGCAGCCAGTCTAGATTTAGCAGATTGTGTGCTGGTATCAGATATATATAGTGATCGGGAGGAAGCTATTCCTGGTATCCATCCAGCAGCTATCCTCGCGCATATGCAGTGTGCCAACAAGTATACTTGCACATCCGAAAGTCTCATTCGATGCCTTGACAAAGCAGGTCCGCATGAGGTGGTATTGAATCTAGGTGCAGGTGATGCAGGGAAGTTTGTAGAACCTCTCAAAGCGTATTTGCTATCTACTATCCAAAATAGTTGACCGCGCAAGAAAGCGTAAGATTACCAATTGGATTAATGGGCGCGGTGTGAATCGAGCGATTCATGCACCGTGCTACGAGGGGCTAGGGAGGAGATTCCGCTGGTCTACTCACCCCGAAAAGGGTTTCTATCCCAATGCAATGACAAAAAGGGGTAGCATGGATGGGGAACTATTGGCTTTAAAACTTTCTCAACTAAATTTGTAGTAGTCATACACATTAACCTTAGGCAGTCCTCGCATAGACTTTATCTTTCATCAAACATGAAAAATAGGCATAAACAAGGAAACAACAAAGTCAGTCAACCGCATGACAGCTACATTCGGAGCGCACTTTCGGACATAGAGGTGGCCAAGTCCTTTATTAAAGCGCACTTGCCAGCAGAGATTGTTGCCAGGATCGACATGCACTCTTTGCAGTTGCTCAATACGAACTTTGTGACCAAGGCAATGAAAAAGCTACAGAGTGACATCGTCTACTCATGCGCTATAGATGACAAAAAAGGCTATGTATTGTATAGCCTCGAACATCAAAGCAAACCAGATAAGTGGCTCCCCTTTCGTATATTGGAGTATAATGTGCAGTTGATGAGGCAACACCGTAATGCGGGCAATGAAACGCTCCCCATCATCATCAATGAAGTGCTATATGCCGGCAAAGAATCACCATACCCCTATTCAATGGATATATTTGATCTTTTTGACGACCCGCAACTAGCTAAAGAAATGATGTATAAGCCACCTATACTGCACGATTTGACAGTTAAACCACAATCGGATTTGTTACAGCAGGAGAGGCTGGAGAGGTATAAGCAGTATTAAAACAAGGAGCAAAAGAAGATCATACAGCATGGGTAAAAGCTAATACACAATTAGTTCGTAGAATAAGTAATAGCCGGCTTGGAACAACTCATCTCACCTATTTATTAGAAACCGATCGGGCAAATAACCCAGATAAGCTATTTAATGCTATAATAGAAGCAGCACCAGAACACAAAGAAAAAATTATGACAGTAGCTCAACAATTAAGACAAGAAGGAAGACAAGCAGGTATTGAATTGGGAATTGCAAAAGGCATATTAACCGGTATGGAAAGAGGTATGGAAAGGGGTATGGAAAGGGGCATGGAAAAGCGTACGTTAGACATAGCTAGGAATATGCTCCAAGAAGGCTCCGAACCAAGTTTTGTAGGCAGGGTAACTGGTTTGCCAATAGATTCAATTCAGGGGTTACAAAAAGCATAAAGCGTACAGTGAACACCCCCTAAAAGCTACCCTAGGTCATTGTGGAAGCAGCACCAGAGCACAAAGAAAAAATTATGACAGTAGCTCAACAATTAAGACAAGAAGGACGACAAGCAGGGGTAGTGGTCTAAATCTACGTTCTATGTAAAATATATTCGATCTATTATGCCAAAGAAAGCCATCCCTCTCATAGGTTGCCATGTATACTTAGGCCACTACCAACTAAGGAAAGCACCTATACACGACTAGCAGCTAACCAGCTCAAGAAACACCACAAAACCTTTTTTAACTATCATAGGCTCAAAATCACCTTTTCTATCTCTAGGAACATTAAGGGGCAATGTACCATGTTCTGTAGCTAAATTCTTTGTGAAATTGCCATTACGAGAATTGTCAGAGGCGCTTCTTGCATAGCGTTCATAGCCTAAATGAGATT
>JALRAY010000029.1 GCA_023257955.1 Amoebophilaceae bacterium
GTACATGTGTTGGAGGTGGATTTATGTTTTATGGGTTACAAAATATCTATTCCGATGGATTGTTGTTTATTATTCCTGTTCTAGGGGCGCCCCTCTGTCTTTTATTTACTGGACAAGTATTAGCTATTCGTATGGGAGAGTTTCTGAATAACCTATCGGTAGCAGAAGCCATGGAGAACTTATATCATAGTCGTATCATACGAGTTATTACTGCTACTAGTGGGATTTTTGGATGTATAGGGTCTATGGCTATCCAGTTTCAGGTAATGTCTAGGATATTTACTTTTTTATTGGGTATGGAATCCCAAGTAGCTACCATTTCTGCAGCGACTATTGTGATATTTTATTCTGCTTTTGGCGGTGTTCGTTCAGTCACCATTACGGATGTATTCCAATTTATTGCCTTTAGTATTTTTATTCCTACGCTAGGATTAATTGTATTTAATCATCTTAAAGATCCTACCCAAGTAGTGCATACATTTGCTACCAATCCTCTATTTGATTTCAAAACTGCCATCGGGTGGAACATGAAGTCCCTTTCTGGACTAGCTTTAATGCTATTTTATACCATTCCTGGCTTAGATCCATCCATATTTCAACGAATTTCTATGGCTAAAGATCTAACGCAAGTTAAAAACTCTTCTACATATGCCGCAGGCATTATGTTACTAATGATTTTGTCAGTAGCCTGGATAGCTATTTTATTATTAACCAATAATCCTGGCTTAGATCCTAAACAATTAATTAACCATATCGTAGAAAATTATGCCTACACAGGACTTAAGGGGTTTGTGGCCGTAGGTATTGCCGCTATGGCCATGTCTACGGCTGATTCAGAACTTAATGCTTCAGTTGTGCTAGCCGTGAACGATATCATCAGGCCACTCAAGAAAGAATTTAAAGAATCACTGCGGATTGTAAGGCTCTTTTCTTTACTCATAGGGTGTTTTGGTATGTTACTAGCCTTGTATACTACAGATCTACTAGAACTCCTATTACTTACTGGGGACTTTTGGATGCCTATTGTAAGCGTTCCTCTTTTGTTGGCTGTTTTCGGATTTCGTAGCAGTAAGCGAGCGGTATTAATAGGTATGGGAGCAGGGTTTATAACAGTATGTCTGGGTAAAATATTTGATCCGTTTGCTGGTCTTGCCCCATTAATTCCAGGAATAATAGCTAACCTGGTTTGCTATATGGGTAGCCATTATGTGCTTCGAGAACAAGGTGGTTGGGTAGGTATTCAGGTAAAGGCTCCCCTCTTGGCCGCTAGACAAAGAAGAAAAGAAGCTTGGCAAAAGTTTATCCATACCATCAAACACCCACAGATTTATGCCAATCTGCAAAAAACGCTCCCTGCCAATGATATCATCTATACCTTATTAGGAATCTACATACTGGGGGCTACCTTTGCTTCGTTTTATACCATTCCAGGTGTAGAAAGTACGTATTCCATGCTTTATAAATACATTTCCCATTCGATCATCTTTATGGTAGCTATGTTCATTACCTACCCTGCGTGGCCGCCTACCTTTAAATCCAAGAAATTTATCACCTTTGCTTGGCCCGTTGGAATGTGCTACACCCTATTTGTAGTAGGCACTATGTTGGTGATGATGAGTAAATTTCATGAAGTCCAAATCATGATTTTTCTACTCAACTTATTGATAGCGGCATTATTGCTTTCCTTGCCTGTGATGTTACTATTATCTACCACTGGTATGGTGGCAGGATACTGGGTATTGTCTACGTATTGCTGTTATATGGGCATTCCTTATGAAAGTGCTGCTATATCAAGCCAATTCAAGGTTATTTGCGGGATCCTCTTGTTTAGTAGCTTTCTAATCGCCCTATTTAGATTGAAGCAAAGACAAACCCAGCTGGAAGAAAAAAATAAGTATTTGTTGGATTTGTGTGAAGAACACAACAAAGAACTTAGTGAAGTATTGGCATATCGGGAAGAAGTATTACATGAATTGGAAGAGGAGGAAATGAAACTGATTGATAAAACGGCTGTTGCTTACCTGAAGCAGGTACTCTATAGAACAGTCGACTATTTGCGCCTAGATGTAGCTAAAATCACCATTGAACAACTACTAGCTGATGTAAAACACCTAGTCAAGGTAAAAGATTTCACTTCTGTTCCTCATATTTTGACTAACGGCGAAGTGCAAGATAAAACGATCCAAGTGGATGCGGCAAAAATTAAACAACTGTTTGTCAATAGCATTTCTTATATCCATCAACATAACTTTGCTAATAAACCTATCATCATTACAGTAAGCAATACTATGCTGGGTCATTCTATTGGTCAAATGGAAGATTATACTAGACAACTCAATGCTGTTAGGTTCACTATCTCTACGGATGAAATTGTATCACCTACGCAAGATCTTTACATGCTTGACCAGATTAACTTGATTAGTCAAACGAATCAAAATAGCGATAGGCAACAGTTGATAGAGAATGCAAAAATTGTAGATGCCCATTATGGGTATGCGGAATTGAGCAATCACCATACGCATATGTTTGTGCTCCCTACGAATGTAAGAGAGGTAAGAGGCAAGGTTATGGAGTTGCTGCGAGATCATGTGGAAGAAGATCCGGAAGAGGTAAAACATCCTATTGCCATCCAATTGGAGCAAAAGCTATTAGCTAAAATTCAGCCGCTCAAAAATATCAATATCAAAGAGATAGAAAAGGCGTTGGATACTATTAAGAAATATCATGCCAAAGTAAAACGTAAATCAGGGGAGCCTTTCTTTACGCACCCTATCAATGTGGCATTAATCTTACTGCAATATTGCCAAGATCAGGATGCGGTAGTAGCAGCCCTATTACATGATACCGTGGAAGATACCAGCTTATCTGCTTCCCAAGTGCAGGCGAAATTCGGCAATACTGTAGCTATACTGGTAGAGAAGCTCACGAACTTGGAAGATAAAGCCAAAAAATTTAGCCTGGATAATCACGAGTATATTGCGCGCCTAACGCAATCAGAAGATAAGCGCGTGGCCTATGTAAAACTGGCTGATAGATTACATAATATGCGTACTATCCAGGGCCACCCTTTGTTAAGGAAGCAAAAGAAGATATCAGATGAAACTTTCAATCGATTTGTGCCTATGGCTGAACATTTAAATCTCCCTGATGTAGCACAAGAGCTCAAAGATATTAGCCTAAAGGTATTAGGTAAGAAGGATTAAAATTATCGGTGGTCTTAAATACTCAGTAGTCTTAAATACATAGCATCATCATACCCGCATTGTAATGAAATAGGGATTTAGGCACTGGTTAACATTGGGTAAACGCATGGATTTAGAAACTAATTTATTTGCATTTTGTAATAACCTGATTAACCCCAAGAGATAAAAAAGATTATTTTGCATAAAAAGCCCAATGGCGTGCTTTTATGTGAATTTGGTAGTGGTCTGAATCTACGTTCTGAGTAAAATATATCTGCTCTATTATGTCAAAGCAAGCCATTTATCTCATAGCTTGCCATGTATACTTAGGCCACTACCGAAAATTTTACGATTCAACTCAAGTTTGTTGTAAGTCCAAGCATAGAAAGTAGGGCGGATATAGAGCAAAGGAGAATTCAAGCAAATGCTGCAGAATTTGCTAATGCATAGCAAGAAACATAGAGCCTAAAAAATATTAACATCGAATAAAATCGTACAAAGGTCTATTTGTTCGCTGGGATACAGGGCTTATACAACAAAAGCAAAAAGTTTTATGTTGTATTCAAATTAATTATTTGTATCTCATAGAGGGTTGGCGGAGCGGTTTAACGCGGCGGTCTTGAAAACCGTTGTACCCGTGAGGGTACCGGGGGTTCGAATCCCTCACCCTCTGCTAGTAGTGTAGCCGCATAGTAGCGTTTCCTTGTCTTACCATTTCCACTACCATACTCGTACGCTTGTTTCGCTTTTTTATCATCTGTGGGGGAGAATACTATAAAGGCATTTTCGTTTTTGATCCCAATGCGTATCGGGATGAGCATAGGAGAAAGCTCCCACAATGTGGGGGCAATATTACACCGATGACAGGCTTGCAAGCAGGTTATCGAAGTAGGAGGAGAACACTTTACGAAGGCGATAGCTTTGCTGGTATCAGCTCCCCGCTTTATGAATTTAGTGGAAGTTACCCCTGCAACCCCATTAAATAGGGTTTGTACTGCGTAAATTCGCGTGGCTAGCTACAGCATATCACCCCCTAATTTTACTATGATTCCACACACAATACTACCATACATCAAGCAATGGAAGCCATATGTACCGGTATCCGGGTTACTACTATCGCTATTGCTTTTATTGCCGAGTAGCTGCTTAATGTATTCCTTATCAGGCAGTGCCTTGCCCAAAGAAGCAAAAACATTTACTGTACACGATCTAAAATCTAAAGTCGCCTTAGGCCCCGCCACCCTTGCCGATCAGCTTACCCAAAGCTTACGAGATGAACTTATCAAGAAGACAAGCCTCAAAGAAAAAGCCACCGAAGGAGACCTACAATTTGATGGTATCGTAACTGGCTTTAAATATTCCCCACTTGCCCCGAGCACACAAGACGATAAAACTTCCGGAAGCAGAGTCCAGCTCAGTATCACCATACAGATTACCTACATCAATAAATACGACAACAACTTCACCTTTAAAAAGAAAGACTTTACACAAAAAGAAGATGTAGAAGCAGGAAGAGAACATGCCGAAGAAGCCAACATGGTAGATGCCATCATCAAGAAACTGATTCAAGATATATACAATGCATCTATAGCCAATTGGTAAGGACTTAATAGCAGTGCTTCCGTGTAACATGTAACCTTCTTTCCATCACGTAATGTATGCAAGCTGACGATCTATTAAAAATCATTCAATCTCCTTATAACATCAGCACAACGGATGTAGCAGCACTCAAGCAAGTAGTAGCGCGATACCCTTACTTTCAGCTAGCCCGGACTCTAGTGGCCAAAGGCATCCATGATCAAGATTCAGCAAAAGCCCAGTATGCTATTCAATTAGCAGCGATATATGCGCCTGATCGCAATCGGTTAAAATTATTATTGGAAAATAAGCTAGGTTATACTAATCTTGTGCAAAGCGTAGCCAAGGCCACAGATGCATTAAAGCATGCTAAGCAGCCATCAACAGCTGAGGAGGCTAGGAAAGACAGCGCAAAACCAGCAAATAGTTCCTCAAAAATAGCAAAAAAACCAACTCCTCAGAAGACCTCCGGTCAAGTACATTGCATTGATCAGTTTATCAACGCCCCTCCAGGGAAACTACAACTACAGGCAGATGAAGAGCTACTATTAGCTGCTACCGGCAAAGACCTGGCGGCAAAGGATGTGGTTTGGCAACATACATACCTGACGGAGACCTTAGCGCGCATTATGTTACAGCAAGATAAATTTGACAAAGCGATCCAGATTTATCAAAGATTAAAAGACAAGTTTCCAGAAAAAAGAACGTACTTTGATGATATAATAGCGGAGATAACCAAGTCTTATAACACCGATAGTCACGAACACAATTTATAATTACTATGATTCCTTTTACCATTATTCTTACCATCCTTACCGCAGTCTTACTTATCATCAGCGCCGTCTTGCAAAGCTCAAAAAAAGAAGGCGACGGCAATACGCTCGGCAGCATGGGCGCCCACCAAATTATAGGCGTCAAAAGAACCAGCGACCTCTTAGAAAGATCCACGTGGGTATTGTTAATCCTCTTATTCATGCTCAGCCTAGGTACCTTTGCTTTAGTCAAGTCTGGCACTACCAACGTTACAAGCCCCAATTTAGCACGTATACAACAGAAAAATGCATTACGTGAGGCTGCAGGAGAAGGGGCGTACACAAGTGAAGCTATAACACCTACAGTACCTACTGAAAGTACCGATGACACACAAACGGAATAAATAAATCACCATTACATTACCCTGAAACTACTCCTATACTGGCCGTAGCCGCAACAAGCACAGATCCCTCGTCAACGCTATATAGCAATCTACTAAACAACCCGAAATACAACCACCAGCGTCATGCCTATACAAGATCCCATAGCGATACAACAAGAAATAGAACCAGCCGCCAAGCAGATCGTCATCATTACCCATACCAGACCCGATGGAGATGCCATCGGCGCATCTTTGGGGCTAGCCACTTTTTTACGACACAAATCCCACACCGTAAAAATTATCACCCCCTCCGCACACCCTGCATTCTTAAATTGGCTACCAGGTATGGAATCCGTCTGCTGCTACAATCCGAATAAGCCTACAGAAGCCTTGGAGGTAATATCCCAAGCCGACCTTATTTTTTGCGTAGACTTTGGGTGTCTGCAACGGGCAGAGCAATTAGGCGACGCTATCAAAAAGGCCAGCGCAAGAAAAATCATCATAGACCACCATCAGGAGATTGAAGATTTTGCAGATACAGTCTTTTGGAACCCCCAAGCTACCTCTTCAGCAGAACTTGTGTATGAGCTAATCATCGCCTTGGGCGGCGATCAGTATATCGATACCGAATTAGCAGAATGCTTATATACAGGTATTCTGACAGACACTTTATGCTTCACTACCCCAAATACTACCCCCAGAAGCCATGTGATAGCTGCCGAGCTCTTGAAAAAAGATATAGATATCGCTAAAATCAATACCTTCATCTACGGGAGCCATTCCTTGAGTAGACTAAAGCTCTTAGGCTTTGTACTCAGTAAGCGATTGACAGTAATGAAAGCCCATAAAACCGCCTACATCGTCATTAAAGCAGCTGACGCCAAGTACTTTAACCTACAAACAGGCGACACCGAAGGCATCGTCAACTATGCCCTCTCCCTCAAAGGCATTGTTTTAGCGGCCCTCATCAAAGAAAAAGACGGCAAAATCTCTCTATCGCTACGATCTACAGGCGATATCCCCGTGAACATATGGGCGAAGGAATACTTTAATGGCGGAGGCCATAAGAACGCAGCTGGAGGTGTGTCCCATTTGTCACTGGAAGAAACTGTGCGTAATTTCGAGGACTTAGTAAAAGCTAAGCATAGCATTTTAAGTCAATAACCTAACTGAAAACCTATATGAAAGAACATACCATGCATATGAAAAGAAAAACAGTCAACAACATACTTCTATATTTTTACAGTCTTGTATTCATCCTTGCCATCTGTAGTTGTGGAGGAAGTGGAAAGGACGACGGCAACCCAACTTCAGGTTATCAAGCTCCAAGCAGTCAGACGCCTAGTAGTGGTTCTGGTTATCCAGCAGAGTTCCAAACTTTATTATCAAAGGCAGCTGATGATGCAGAAAGAGACAAACTGAAAGATTTGTTCAATACAGATGCGCTTAGACAATGTATAGCCGATCTCATAAACAGTGATAATCACCTTAAAGCGGTGATTGATAATGCGACGCCTGCTTTTCCGATGAGTAGACCCCGCAGAGATGATAGTGTGTGGGGTACACCTCATAATTTACTTTTCAGTCTATGTGATCATGGGGAAAATTTGATTTTTGTCAAACATACTAAAGGTATATACATCACCGCGTTTCAAAATAATAAGCAATACACTGACGAAGGTGCTTTTTATTGCATATATGACGATGGAGGAACCATTAAGCATGCAACTACTGGCGTAAAAACATTGCAAGAGTTCCAGGCTTTGCATGAAGTATTTGGAGGTATTCCTGCAATAAAATTGACAAAACGCTAAAAAAAATTAACCGAAATCCTGTGCTATGAAAGATTGATTACGGATATACAAGCTAGTAGGAGGGGTGTCATTATTGTACTATGCCCTCATATTTTTGAGGGCATTTTGTTATATGCACAATGCATGTATTAGAAAATAATTCACATACCTCAGGAACAAACAAACATTTCAATTAACGTGTCTATTATCAAGTGCATGGGGGTAAATAGTATCCACACCTAGCCTCTATATACTCGCTTTCCTCATTCCCTACTTTCTTTATCATTCCCTGTACTATCAATATCCCTCATGGTCACAATCGGTAATACATCCTTAGGCGAGTTTCCGCTCTTATTAGCGCCCATGGAAGATGTAAGCGATCCCCCCTTTCGGGCCGTTTGTAAAGAACTGGGCGCAGACCTGATGTATACAGAGTTTATCTCCTCAGAAGGGTTGATTCGGGAGGCGGCTAAGAGCATCAAAAAGCTGGATATCTATGACGAAGAAAGACCGATTGGTATACAAATATTTGGAGATAAAATAGAAGTCATGCGGCAAGCAGCAGCCATAGCGGAAGCGGCGAATCCCACCTTGGTAGACATCAACTACGGTTGCCCTGTCAAAAATGTAGCTTGCAAAGGTGCGGGCGCGGGTATCCTACTAGATCTCCCTAAGATGCAAGCTATGACCGCGGAGATCGTGAAACAAGTGAGCCTGCCTGTTACCGTCAAAACACGGCTCGGCTGGGATGCCCATACTATCAACATCGTAGAAGTTGCGCAGCGGTTACAAGATGTCGGCATTCAAGCACTCACCATCCATGCGAGAACAAGGCAACAGATGTACAAAGGCGTAGCCGATTGGTCCTACATCGCTGCCGTCAAAAACCATCCCGCGATACACATCCCCATATTTGGCAATGGGGATATCGATTCCCCCGAAAAAGCACTAGCCCATAAAACGCAGTATGGCGTAGATGGTATCATGATTGGTAGAGCCAGCATAGGCTATCCTTGGATCTTCCGGGAAGTGAAGCACTTCTTGCAAACAGGGGAGTTATTACCCCCTCCCACACTGGAAGAGCGGATACGCATTTTACGCAAACACTTACACCATGCTATCCAATGGAAAGGAGAGAAGACAGGGATATTCGAAATGCGGAGACATTACACCAACTACTTACGGGGGCTACAGGACATAAAACCGTACAGAAAGATGCTGGTAGAAGCGGCCGACCTCCCGGATATAGAGGCGATTTTAGTAACGCTGATGCAAGCGTTTGACGGGGTATAAGTAGGCAGGCTGTGTAACTCCTTCATTGCTGTATATATTATCTAATTCGTTATCACCACACTTGCATGCATTTGGTTCAACAATAGCTTTAACACGCATTATAAGTACAAAGGCTTGTCTTGTTATATTTGAATTCCCTGTTGTTTGTAGGCATCAGAATAATACTTAGCATTACAAATAATCAGCTCCTGCATGCAGCATATACATTTTATAGGTACACAACACAAAGTACCGCAAGAGAAATCGTAGCCTAACTTAAGCATCCGCCTACAACCATTTCGGTACGATGGGAAAAAAGCGCTGTGAATGAAATACGCAGCACACATACAGCAATGACATAAAAGGTGAGGGCTCTACGGCCCTATGCCTATAGCTTATAAACTTATTACCTAACATCATCTTGACAATCGCATATATGATACTTAACTCGCTCACATCTTCTATCAAACGTTGTCACATCCGGTATGGCGGTGCTATATGGATGGCACTGCTATGGCTAACGCTTTGGAATACGTCGCTAGCTGCCCCAGTCACGGATAAGTCAAAAAAAATCCGCTATACCGCAGATGTGTTAGAAGGCGGAGAACAACAAGACACCCAAGAGCCTTACAGACAATTGAATGGGAACGTAGTCTTCACGCAAGAGAACTTCACCATCTACGCAGATACGGCGCAGTATTATGACAAGCAAGGCATCTGTTATGCTACTGGAAATCTAAGAATGGAAGATCGAGACGGGGGTATCATGGTAGCAGATGAGGTCATTTATCATACCAATGACCAGATGGCGGAATTGCAAGGCAACGTCATCTATACCAAAGAGGAAGAGGAGCATAGCTTCTATACCCACAACCTGGAGTATTTCGTAAAAGACAAAAAATGTGTTTTCCACAATGGCGGCACCCTTATTCAAAAGGATAATCAAATAGAAAGCCAGGAGGGTTACTATAGTGATAAAAACAAGCTAGCCGTTTTCACGGATCAGGTGCGATTCACCAACCCGGAGTACACTGTAGATTGTGATAAACTATCCTATCATACCCAAACAAAGGTTACGGAGTTTACAGGTAATACGCAGATTGTTACCAAAGAGAATCAAACTCTCGTTACGCCTATAGGTGGTACGTATAACACGGAGACGAAAAATGCCTGCTTTCACGAAGCAACGCTATTCACAGAAGATTGCAGTATCTACGGCCATCTCATCAAAGGGGATCAAGAGAAAAAGTACTACACCATCGATGGGAACATAAAGTTCACGTCCCAAAAGCACAACACGAGCATCTTGGGTAACCATAGTTACTATGATCAGGCGGAAGGTATCGCAGAGATATATGGCAACCCTATCCTAGAAAAGACTACGGAAGACGATACCCTCTACATGGTAGCTGATAAATTCAAGTTTATAGAGGATGTGAAAGCAAAAGAGAAAGACCAGAAGGACCATATCATACAGGCGTATAAGAATGTCCGGATCTATAAATCGAACCTGCAAGGCAAAGCCAAGTCGCTAGAATACCATAGCATAGATGCAAAGATCCAGTTTTATGACAAACCGGTCTTTTGGAGTAATAGCAGCCAGATTACGGCAGAGAACATTAGCCTTGTCCTCAGTGATGACCAGGTAGAGAAGATGTATATTTATACCAATGCCCTATTAGTTTCGGAGTTAGTTTCCAAAAACAGTGCAGCCGAAGACCCTATCGCGAATTACAATCAAATGCGGGGGAAAGAAATGACTGCCTACTTCAATGCCAATGCGATGCAATACATTGATGTAGAAGGTAATGGCGAAAGCATCTTCTTTATTCAAAATGAAGCGAAGGAGCTCGTGGGGATGAATTACCTGCGATCTAGCCACATACGCATAGATATGAAAGGGGATACATTATCTAAAATCAGCTTCTTTTTGCAACCACAAGGTAATTTCTATCCTACGCATAAGATTGAGGAAGAAAGAAAGCTGTTTGACAATTTTGTGTGGCGCATTCAAGAAAAGCCAGAGTTAAATGAGTTCTTAGCCATCAAATCGTTACACGATCACGCGTATATACCCGCAACTACAGAAACGGAAAACGTGTACGTGTAAATGGTATAGACGAAATAAAACTTTAGATCGTATATTTGTGCCATCACATTCAGACCTTATGCAACATACCATCCGACACCTTACTGCCATCCTTTTTGTACTTATTGCTTGTTCTTGTGCGGGACGCCCTACTAAAAGTGGTACGGAGCTTTACCAAGCTGCAATAAAGAAGTATGATAAAAAGAAATACTACGACGCCAAGCAATTGTTTCAAGAAGCGGTCCCTCTCCTGAAGCGTAAAGTAGAAATTATAGATACGCAATTTTATATCGCAAAATGCCTTTTCTACGATAAAGAATACCGTAAGAGCGCCTACTGCTTGTCCGATTTTTGCAAAAACTATCCTAACATACCACAAACAGAGGAAGCGCTTTACCTGCAAGGATATGCTCTATACTTAGATAGTCCTGCTGTGCAGTTAGATAACACCCAAACAGAAGAAGCTATAACGGTATTAAAACGCTATAAACAGCAGTACCCTACCGGCATGTACCAAGCAGAAGTAGGGCAATATATCCGCACATTACAAGCCCAATTAGCCGAAAAAGCATTCCGCAATGCCAAGCAGTATCACCATTTGGGACATTACCAAGCGGCTGTCATCAGTCTCCATAACTTCCAACAAACCTACCTAGATACAGCCTATGATGCCGAAGCAGCCTACCTCAAATTTGAATCACAAGCAAAACTAGCGGATGCGGCCAGTGAAGCAGACCTAGCAGCGCAGTGGCATAAAGCCCTTACCTATTACTATGAATTAGTAGAACAATACCCCAACAGTCAATACATACCCATGGCGCAAAAAACACATGCGCATATCTTGACCAAAGTCAATTACACCGGGGAGTAGCAAGGTTATGAATAGTAAAGAAAAGACGCCAAAAGCACTTTTTTAGTCAAGCGATTTTCCCCTCCATCATTTGAGGGGGATATTCTTCAGAAATATCAAATAGCTACAGGCACTAGGTGGGTAAATCAACAGGACTCAAACTGCATTTTAACATTTTTAACTACCACTAAAATATTATGGCAAAACCACTCATAAGCTTTGATTACGCTAT
>JALRAY010000002.1 GCA_023257955.1 Amoebophilaceae bacterium
ATAAGACTAAGTCCAAGAGATAAAAAGTGGATAAAACAAAGGCTATAATGCATCAATCAAGCCGAATTGGATTCCTTTATGTGAATTGTAAACAACTCCTATTTCTTTTTCTCTTTTCTATGACTGTCTTTGTACACAATTCATACGCAGCCCTGCCTGCGTGTGGTTGCTTTGCCGCCTGCGACTTTTTGCAATGATGGGTGAGAGGCGTTGTCATTTTATTCTTTACCGTGTGCTTGCGCTGTATGAATGTGTCACGAAGTTCGTAAAATATATTGAATGTCAAGCTAACTTCCCCAGAAACAAGACCAGATCAGGGAATGCTTTTAGATAGGTGTTGGCTAATTGTGGGTCTTTATCACGGATCATGATCTCATATTCTTCCAATGGCATCAAAATTAGTTTTTCTATCTCTTTAGAGTTATAGGGGATGTTTTCTAAGGCAAAGTTATAGAAACAGAGGTACACGTCATTGAATTGCCTATCTATGTAGGTGGGACTGAGGGTTTCGTCGTGTCTATAAGAGAAGAGAAAATGTAGTCGCATGCGGAAGGGGTCTAGCTGAAGCTCTTCTTCAATCTCTCTATTGAGTGCGGTGCTGCTACTTTCGCCGGCTTCTACATGGCCGGTCAAAGAGATACTAAGCATTCCTGGATAATGGTCTACTTGGTTGGAACGTTGCTGCATGAGGAGCCTGCCTTTCAGGTCCAACAGATACAAATGGACGGCTCTATGGGGCTTGCCTAAGCGGTGTATCTCTTCTCTGGGCAGTACTTCTCCTGTACGTAAGCCGTTATCGTTTAAAACATCTATTTTTTCTTTGCTTAACATGGTGCGTGATGGTTTTATGTGATTATGATTGGTTACTGATATTGGGTATTGGATAATGGATATGGTAAATTAAATACACGTATGGCATTATCTGTAGTAATAGCTGCAATATCTGCTATCGGCATGCGATAAATCGTTGCTAACACTGCTGCGATATCCTTCACGTAAGCAGGTTCATTGCGCTTACCGCGATAAGGTACAGGTGCTAAGTAGGGGCTATCGGTTTCTAACACCAAATGTTTGAGGTCGATGGAAGTGATCATCTTGACAAGATCACTGTTTTTAAAGGTAATCGCCCCGCCGATACCTAGTGCAAAGCCAAGGTCTATGATTGCTTGCGCTTCTTCAAGTGTGCCTGCAAAGCAGTGTACCACGCCGTATAAGGTCCCATCTTGCTGTTTACGTAGCAAAGATAGTAGCTCCTTTGTGGCATTTCGCATATGAAAGACGAGGGGGAGTTTGTATTGCTTGCCCCAGCTGATCTGTATCTCTAAAGCTTCCTGCTGTTCTTCTTTATAGTCGCTGCTTCTATAAAGGTCTATCCCTACTTCACCGATGGCTATAAAGCGGTGTTTCTTCAGCCAGGCTTCCATCTGATACAGCTCCTGCTGAAAGTTCTTTTGCACGTAGCATGGATGGAGCCCTATCATCGGTTCAAAGATAGATGGATGCTTTTGCTGAAAGGCTAGCATGGGTTCTATGGAGGAGTTGTCTATGTTCGGCATCAGGACTTTGGCAACCTCGGCGGCTTGCAGACGCGTTATCACCTGGTCTTGATCTGGTAGGAAGGCTTCGTCATATAAATGTGCATGGGTATCGATATAAGATATGGCCATAGGCGTGTAATTTTAAGGTGATGATGAATTATTCCTCACAAAAATAATAGTTTTGTAATAACCTATATGCGACAGAGAAGGGGTAGGTCACTATCGCACGCATTGTATGAATTCTTGTTTACTGTGCTAGGCTTTTTGCTTCCCTGTGTTGCTGCCACATCTTACACATGCCCCAATAATGTTTTTATTGCAATATTCTGATATTTACTAATCATCAACCCATCTTAATTATGCCAAATATAAAAGAGATCCGCGAGCGGATACATTCTGTGAATGCTACGCAGAAGCTGACTAAAACGATGAAATTGGTGTCTTCTTCCAAATTAGCGAAGGCGCAACATCAACTATCGCAAGCCAGTAAGTATGCCGATCATTTGATGGCCGTCTTTAATAAAAGTATAGCGCATAGCCATGTGTCTGCTTTACAGCCGTATCTACAACCTGGTGATGCACAGAAGCGGTTAATCATTATGATCAGCACGGATAAAGGGCTTTGTGGATCCTTCAACACCAATATTATCAAACAAACGGAAGCCTATCTCCAAAAACATCATTTATTCCCTGAGCAGGTAGATTTCCTTGCTATTGGCAAAAAGGCGAATAGTCATTTCAAAAAGCAGGATTATTACCTGATGACTACTTATCAAATGATTGCTTCTCAGTTACAACTTAGGGAAGTGTATGAAGCTACCGATTGGATTATCCAAGCCTTTCTTACGAACCAGTATAGTCATGTGGAATTGATATATAATAGCTTGGAAACTGCCGTTACGCATGCTGTACAGGTAGCGCGCTTTTTACCCTTCGATCGTGCGCTCATAGATGACGCGGCCACACGCAACGTAGATACCGGTTATATATATGAACCTTCCCAAAGTGAATTATTGGAACAAATGATACCGTTACGACTTAGCACACAGTTGTATGCCGCTTTGTTGGAATCGAATACTGCGGAGCATAGTGCACGCATGACGGCTATGAGCAAAGCGAGTGAGAATGCTACTTCTATCTTAAAAGACTTGCGGATCACGTATAACAAAACGCGTCAAGCGTCTATCACCAATGAGATACTGGAGATCGCGGCAGGGGCGGAGGCCTTGCGTAAAAACTAGTGTGGGAAAGAGCAATTGCAGCGTTTGCGCCTACTGCCATGCTGTTGTTTTCGTCTTCATGCAACACTTGCTACCGACATACTGTACCTCCCTCTCACCTCCCGCTTACCACAAATTTACCATTCCAGTCGGGACTGGAGAGGTGGGAAGTTGCTGGAGAGTTCCTGCAAAGGCTATGCTGGGAGTGTGATATGTCTTCGGCTAGATGTAATTATATACATAACAAGGCTGTGGAGGCCTATATTATTATTAATTGACAGAATTTATTCACCCATTTTATCGCCTTTTAAGGGCCTCTTTACCACAAATTTTACCATTCCAGTCGAAAAATGAATATTGGACAAAGATCCAATCTATTTCTATTCTCCAAGAACACAGAATTTATAATACGCCTAATTTACGTAACATAATAGAAGGTATATTGTATCGTATGCGCATAGGATTATCTTGACGTGATTTACCGGATTTCTTTGAAAAAATGTAACTAGCTCCTAAATTATTTATGCAAGACCTATCAATTGTAATGCCCAAAATGGGAGAAAGTGTGATGGAAGCAACTATCATCAAATGGCTTAAACAGGAAGGCGATATGGTATCGGAGTCGGAATCTATACTGGAAGTGGCTACGGATAAGGTGGATTCGGATATACCCACACCGCATGCAGGTAGGTTAAAGCAGATCTTAGTCCAACCAGGCAGCATAATCGCTATTGGAGCGCCTATCGCCATTATGGAAGTAGAAGACTCAGTGATACAAGCTGCTCATACGGCTCCCCCTCCCCTATTTACGGCTTTACCTTCTACGACACCTGTATCAGACATACCTGCTACGGATACCTCCGATACTTCCTCCGCTATCCCCTTTTATAACTCATCAGGCCGGTTTTATTCTCCTTTGGTACGCCATATGGCTGCAGCAGAAGAGGTGCAGTATGAAGAGATGTTACGTATCCCTGGTACAGGTAAAAATAACCGGGTAACGAAAACAGACTTGCAGGCTTATTTGGCACATCGCGCAAAGCCGAGCACTACCCCTTCAAAAAGCGTTTCCGCAGAGCCGGATTTGGCGAGCCTACAACAACATATGCAACCAGGTGATGAGATTGTAGCAATGGATCGCGTCCGCAAGTTGACGGCAGAGCGGATGGTCACGGCTATGCAAACGATCCCCCATGTTACGTCTTTTGTAGAAGCGGATGTTACGCATATAGTGGAAGGTAAACAACAGCATTCGGAAGCCTTCAAAGCCAAGATAGGTATTGGATTGACGTATACGCCCATGTTCATGCAAGCAGTGGCGCGTACATTGCAAAATTTTCCGATGATTAACGTAACCGTGCAAGGACACTATATCATCCAGCACAAGGCGATCAACATTGGCTTAGCGGTGGCATTACCGAATGGCAATCTAATAGTACCTGTCGTCAAACATGTCAACCAGCAATCCCTCACGGACTTAGCGCTGCAAACACATCAACTCGTGGACAAGGCTAGGAATTTTCAATTACTGCCTGATGACATAGCAGATGGCACATACACGATCTCCAACATAGGATCTTTCAAAAACTTGATGGGAACACCTATCATTATGCAACCTCAGGCAGCGATCCTAGCTGTGGGTGCAATTGTCAAAAAACCGGTAGTTATCGATGATGGAACAGGCAATGATCAAATAGGGATTCGGCACATGATGTACCTTTCGCATACGTATGACCATCGTGTAATAGATGGCGCCTTAGGCGGACAATTTGTAAAGGAAGTAGCCGATGCCTTAGCCACCTTGGATGTTGGCCGGGAGCTACATAACTACTAACGCTCACAACAGGCAGTTATGCCCAATCACCCCCCTTTTTCCAGCGTAGTGTATGTAAGAGGTGGATAATGTCTTCCTTGATAAACTGAATAATGGGTGCCAGATAGTCATTTTCTTGGGAGGTAGAAAAGTATACCACCCCTCTTAAAAAGTGTTCCACACCATCTGTGGTGTAAAATTGAAAAGGCGAAGACACTTGCCCTTGCAAGGTCATGAAAGTGGCGGTTACGCCAGTAGGGAACTGCAGTATATCGCTATCAATGGCAGAAGCTCGTACCTGGTGCTTCATGCACAACTTATAACAATCTTCTATGTACGAACGTAAAAGTTGTTTGTCTGCTTTTACGGGTTTATACGTAATCTGCACCTCTGCCTTAAAGGCTTGGTAGTATATAGTAATCCAATATGGCTCTGATGTGGCATATACAGGGTCTCTTCTTACGGTCGCATGCGCAGAGATTTCAAAGCGATAAGGCAAATCACCTGGCAATGGCACATAGGTGTGTGCAGGGAGCGGAATATAGGGATGTCCATACGGCTTAGGTAAATAATCGGGAGTGATAATGCTGTACCCTGCAAGCGCTGCTATCACAAGTAAGAGACTTACAATGATTTTTATAAAATGATGTTTTCGAAGTCGCATAATAAAAAACGGAGGTTAAACACTGCTACAAAACAAACCTAAGAGTACGTTAGTTACTATAAAAATACCAAGATTGATGGCTTGCATATAGCGATTGCAATGCTATTTAAAATTTGAATGCGTTGCTTGATGATGTACTTTTGTGGCATTCAAATGAGCGCATTTACTTTGGCTAACGCATTCAAAGGGCATGAATCTATCCAAGCCACTTTAAGGCATTGAAACAAGTATATTTTAAAACTACGCATATGACATTATCAAAATTTTTAGACCCAAAAAACGATGTAGCCTTCCGGCAGATATTTGGCACGGAAGCACATAAAGACCTTCTAATACATTTTATCAATGATATGTTAGACCTAGAAGGCAAGGAGCAAATAATGGAAGTCGACTTTATATCTCCTATCCAAAACCCTGCAATAAGTTGTAAAAAAGAAAGTATAGTCGATGTCTTATGTAAGGATAAAACAGGCACACAGATTATTGTAGAGATGCAAGTAGCGCCCACCAAAGGCTTTGAGAAAAGAGCCCAATATTATGCTTCCAAAGCTTTTGTAAACCAATTAAATAAAGGGCAAGAAGCAGATGGGCAATACGAAAATTTGAAAGGCGTCATCTTTATTGCGATTGTCGACTACCCTATATTCCCTAATAAAACGGACCTGAAATCCGAGCACGTAATTACAGACAAGAAAACCCATGAAAACGACCTAAAAGGTTTGAAGTTCATATTTATAGCCCTTCCCAATTTAAACAAGAATAAGGTAGCCGATCTGGAAACAGTCCTAGAGAAATGGTGTTATTTCTTTAATTATGCCGAAGAAACCAGTGAAGCTGATATGGCTAAAATTGCAGCGTCGTGTAAGGCTATAGGAGAAGCTTATGAAGCAGTGAACCAGTTTAACTGGAGTGAAGAACAACTGATGGCTTATGAGGACGAAAAAAAACGAATTGCCGATAATAGATCTGCTTTGAGGTATCAATTAGATGAAGCAAAAAATGAAGGGATGGAACAAGGACGACAGGAAGGCATTGAAAAAGGAATAGAGCAAGGGATAGAAAAAGGGATAGAAAAAGGGATAGAAAAAGGGATAGAAAAAGGGATAGAAAAAGGGATAGAAAAAGAAAAATTAAATACCGCTAAAAATATGCTAGCAGATAACTTCGATATTGAAGTGATCAAAAAAATCACAGGTCTATCAGTAGATACAATAAAGGCTTTAAAATAAGTACATCGTTGATACTATCTAATGCGTATAATTTGCTTTTCATGCGCTTCCCGTTGCTTTTTTTACTAATTTCGATGCCCACTTCATGTCTTGACAAAGAACTATTGGGGGAACGTTACATTATGGCAGCCAAGACCCTTTACATTTTTATAGCTACACTTATTACATATTCACATTTTGAAAAGTTTATATACATTATCCCAAACATTTAGCTTGCAGCAATTCCTTTCCTGTTGTTGTATCTTATTCGCGACTTTAAATGCGCCGGGCAATCTTGCCGTTGTCGTCAATATGCGTAAACAAGGGAATGCTATCGATCCGTGGAAGATAGCTATAGTGGCTATCTTCTTGATGTTTTCTTTTTTGCTAGGTGGTTCTTTTGTCCTTCAGTTATTTGGTATTAATACCCCTTCATTCATTCTCGCAGGTAGTATCATCATCTTGCTACTGGGCTTAGATATGTGTCTAAACATTTCCATCTTCAAGATGGATCCGGATACGCTTACAGCATCTGTGGTACCATTGGCGTTTCCCATCATTGTAGGTCCGGGAACATTTTCTATGCTTTTAATCTTGAAAGCAGAATACCAATTCCTAGCCATAGTATTAGCTAGTCTTGCCAATGTGGTTATTATCTACTTTATGTTAAAATACTCGGAGTGGTTAGAAAGAAGGATAGGTAAACTAGGGATAGCTATCATTCAGAAATTTATGGGCCTGATGTTAATAGCGATGGCCTTTCAACATTTTAAGACACATCTTTTTGGGTAACTTCATTCAAGTATATACGGATGGCGCTGCTAGCGGTAATCCAGGCCCCGGAGCATATGCGGCAGTTTTGCAAGCTAAAAACGGTTATAAAGAATTAGTCCATGGGTTCAGAAAGACTACGAATAATCGCATGGAGTTATGGGCAGTTATTGCTGCCTTAGAAGCGTTGAAAGCGCAGCAGCAAGAGGTAAGGATATACTCAGACTCGCGGTATGTAGTGGATGCGGTAGAAAAACGATGGTTGCATACGTGGATACAAAATGGCTTTAAGAACAAGAAAAACCCAGACCTTTGGCAACGATTCTGGAAGGTTTATAACCAGCATAAAGTAACCCTAACATGGGTAAAGGGGCATGCTAATATCCCATTGAATGAACGGTGTGATCAACTGGCTACGAAATGTATCAAAACAGGCCCTTGGGATATAGATACGGTGTATGAAAATGAGATTGCTGGATCCACTAATAAAGGTAGTTCCTCCCCCCCCTTCACTTTGCTTAACAATACCTCACCGAAAGCTAGCCCGCATCAAGCGATCATTGATAGCTCTACCAATCCCTCTATCCGGCACATATGTACTTAGTATTACGTCAATCTCCATAGCATCTAGCTTTTGTAAAGCAGCAAAAAGATTGTAGGCGCTTTCTCCCAGAGAGCCTGTAGGAGAGAGTAAAACTTGATGGTCGTGCGTGACATCTTTATAATACCTATCGAAGCTCAAAATGCCTACTTTTTGATCTTTATGCGTTGATAGTAACGTGGGTATATCACCTATGAATAGGGGTTTATGAGGGGCATAATGTTGCAAAGTACTGCCTGGTGTGGTAAGGGATGACTTGGAATGTTTTCGTATGTGTATACTCACAGGACCTACGACCTCTGCGATAGCTTCCGCGCTGATGCTTCCCAATCTGTAGATAATGATGTCTTGCGCCTCAAATCCTATAATAGTCGACTCGATACCTACAGCACATTGCCCTCCTTCTAAGATATATGGGATACGGGTACCTAGCTGTCGTTCCACATGTGTAGTCGTAGTAGGGCTGACATAACCAAATAGGTTAGCACTGGGAGCCACTAAGGGAAACGTTAAACGCTGGAGTAGTTGTAGAGTAATGGGGTGATTGGGCATCCGTATGGCAACGAGAGAGCTATTAGCCGTAACTACATCAGAAATTGTATGCTTTTGGGGAAGTAAAAGTGTTAATGGCCCCGGCCAAAAATGCTCCGCAAGTTGTAATGTTACTTCAGGGATATCATGTGCTAGGTCATAGAGCTGCGCCGGATTACCTATGTGCAAGATGAGGGGATTGGAGAGGGGGCGGTTTTTGATAGCAAATACCTTCGCAACAGCAGATTCATCATAAGCATTGGCCGCTAAACCATAGACGGTTTCTGTAGGGATGGCAATCACTTCGCTATGTTCTAAAAACTGTTGTGCTAAATATAAGTCTGTATTGATGATGGCCATGGTTTGTGATTGATTGTCTAAATAAGTAATTTTGTAGCACTTTTCGCAGCACCGAAAGGCGTTTATCGACAGTTATAGATTACATTTTACATCCGCAAGCACATGATGAGTCAACAAACAAAGCTAAAATTAAGAATTATTGCTATAACTATTGTAGTTCTAGCTGTTGGGATGCAGTTACAGTTCATTATTATCCCTAGCCTAAGCAGTTATATATTTTGGTTTGTAGTCGGTAGCTTTATCTTGCTATTGATTACGAGTTAACAGTATTATTTATCATGGAATATCTTAGATATAAGTCATACCATGTATGCCATTGATACCAATCTTCTACTATGCACAAATCTTTATTACATACATATTACTTAATCATTTGTTTAATCACTACAATCATCATATTAGTTACAAGTGGCTTGATGGTATCCAATTGCCTCGATTGGAAGTTCCCGGAACTTAGGAACAGCGTAACATTGGCACATTATGCAAGTAATGACAAGTTTTTAGCTTTTCAAGAAGAGAAGGATCCTAAGAAATATGCTATATACAGTGCTATGTCAGACGAAGAGCTAAGTTTAGTCAAGAATCAGGCAAAGAATGATCACATTGTATCTATACAATCTAGGGCTATAGAAAACATTACGGTTTATGCAGTGTGGCTGATAATAGGCTGGATATTCTTCTATATGCACTGGTTTTTTTATAAACGATCTGACAATGAAAGAGGTATATATAATCCCTCGTAACCTTGCACGAGACAAAGAATAGAATATAGCAACATATTTACACTATATCATCAATAGGCATCTATACGGATTAAGGTCCCCGAATGGTAGAAATGAGGTTTGAACCACATAAAGCCACGAAACTCATGTAAGTTTTGGCTACCCTACTCCGTATAGCTTATACAATACTTGCATCTTTTCCCCTAGTGTTACGCTTAGTTACGTAGCACTTTTCTATTCTTTAACCCTTACATTGTTGAATATAGGGTATTTTTTTGTGTCTCAAAAGGAGTAAATAAACGATATCAGAAGCAACTAAGTGACACTTTTATAGAGCTTAAAAATTAACATCAATAACCAATATGGACCGTATTACTTATTATACTCAAGAAGGATTGAATAAGCTGCAAACTGAGCTAACCCAACTAAAAACTATTGGCAGAAGAAAAGTAGCAGAACAACTCTCAGATGCGCGTGACAAAGGTGATTTGAGCGAGAATGCAGAATATGATGCTGCCAAAGAAGCACAAAAGATATTAGAAGCAAGAATAGCCAAATTAGAATCCTTGATGTTAAATGCGCGTGTGATGAAAGCGGAAGATATCAATACCTCTGTGGTGACTATTCTCTCGCAAGTGAAGATCAAGCATAAAAAACAAAACAAAGAGCTTGTATATAGGATAGTTGCGGAAGAAGAAGCAAACCTCAGAGAAAACAAAATATCTATCGAATCACCTATTGGTAAAGCGCTACTAGGCAAAAAAGTAGGTGATAGCGCTATGGTAGAAGCTCCCATAGGCAAGATTGAACTAGAGATTTTAAATATAAGTTTTTAACTTTTTACATATGTCTATGAAATTTTTTATCAATACGCTTAATATTTGTACGCTATTAATCTTTATATCATGTAGGAACCCAACTCATAATCAAATACAAGGAGGGGATAAAAATAGGGAAATGGTATTTTGGGATCATGCTCCAAGAAAAGGAACCAATATTTTTAATGGGAAAGTCTGCTCTCTTTAGAAGATATACAAGCAGCGAAAGATTACGGAATTGAATTTGTTAGATTAGCTTGCGACAAGTTTAAAGCGAATGGTAAAGATTTTTTGATAGGTGATTGTGATAACTATAATGGCATCAACCAAGACGATTTGCAACAGCTAAAAAAAGCTCTAAAGCAATTTCATGATGCACAATTACCTGTTGTCCTCACTATGCTTAGCTTACCAGGTTCACGTTGGCTCCAAAATAATGGAGATAAAGACGATTTAAAAATTTGGAAAGATCACAAGTATCAAGAATAAGCTATTCAATTTTGGAGAGATCTTGCTTTATCACTAAAAGATGACCCTAATGTAATAGGATATAACATACTTAATGAGCCTCATCCTGAGCGCATATTCGATAAAAACAATGCGCATATAGAAGACATTGAACAAACAAAGGTTCAGAAATTATTACATGATTTTTACGAAAGAGTTATAATGGCTATTCGGGAAGTAGATAAAAACACCCCCATTATTCTTGATAGTTCTGCATATGCTGATCCCAATACTTTTAAAAACTTTATTCCCCATGAAGATCCTAATGTTATATACTCATTTCATATGTATGAGCCGTTTGCGTATACAAATAATAAGAGAAACAATGGGAAATTCACCTATCCTGGTGTTGTTGATGACACTCAATGGGATCAAGCGAAACTAAGAGATTATATGTCTGCAGTTGTAAACTTCTTAAATGAGCATGGCATACCTAGTAATAAAATACTTGTTGGAGAGTTTGGTGGACATCGAACTTCGCCTGGATTAGCTAAGTATTTTGCTGATCTCCTTTCTGTTTTCGAAGAAAATAAATGGCATTTTGCTTTTTACGCTTTTAGAGAAGACAGTTGGGATGGCATGGATTATGAGCTAGGAGATAAGCCGCTACCGTGGGCTTACTGGAAAGCTATAGAGAAAGGAGAAGCGTATACTTTAGAACGTAAAGCAGCTCATCCTTCATTTTTAGAGATAAAAAAATCCCTAGCTAAGAATAAAGAAAGCTAAAGATGAAAACCGTATCCATTACCCATTGCAGTATAATCATACTGCTCATCTTATTTGTAGGCATTATTGGATGTGCTACTAAGCCAGACCATATCAAGCCCGTTACAAACTTTGATGCCAAGCAGTATGTAGGCAAATGGTACGAGATAGCACGTTTTGATAATAGCTTTGAAAAAGGGATGACGGATGTGTATGCGGAATATAGCCTAAAGCCTAATGGAGCGATACAAGTAGTCAATAGTGGCATTAAGTCTGAAACAGGTAAAAGAGTGTACGCTAAAGGCGTCGCAAAATTTGTGAAAGATCCTACGATAGGCTATTTAAAAGTCTCCTTCTTCAGACCTTTCTATGGTGCATATGTTGTATTTCAAGTGGATGATGCCTATGAATACGCTTATGTTGCCGGCAACAACACAAACTATTTATGGTTGCTTGCTAGAACACCATCTGTATCTGAAAACGTAAAACAAGATTTTATTGACAAAGCCCAAGCACTGGGTTTTGATACCGACAAACTTATTTGGGTGCAGCACGCATCTGCCGTTAGTTAGGCTTGGCTACTTCAGGACTCACATCATTAATCAACTTGATGAACCTAAAGCAGTGTTATGCATATATCAACTATCACGCTAGGAACCTAACATGAAGCAAATCGTTATCCTCGGAGCTGGAGAAAGTGGTACAGGAGCTGCTTTATTAGCGCATGCCAAAGGTTATCAAGTTTTTGTTTCTGACAGCGGCACTATTGATAGTGTCTATAAACAACAGTTAGAAGCGCAGCACATCCCCTTTGAAGAAAAGCAACATACCTGGCAGAAGATCAAGGATACGCACGAGATCATCAAAAGTCCAGGGATTCCCAATACTACCCCCATCATGCAAGCCATCCACAAGGCTGGCATCCCCGTGATAGATGAGATAGCCTTTGCTACGCGGTATACCAAAGCCACATTAATAGCCATAACAGGCTCCAATGGCAAAACTACCGTCACACAGTATATATACCATGTACTGCAGCAAGCCGGTCTAGATATAGGCATAGCAGGCAATATGGGTACAAGCTTTGCCAAAAAGCTCTTTCAGCAAGAAGACCATGCTTATTATGTGTTAGAACTCAGTAGCTTTCAACTAGAGTATATCCATCATTGCAGATTTCATATCGCTTGCTTACTGAATATTACGCCTGATCATCTCGATAGGTATGACTATAGGATGGATAAGTATATAGCAGCAAAGCAAAACATTGGCTACAACATGACTCCCCAAGATTGGTTGATTTATAATGCTGATGATAAGCATGTTGCACAAGGCATATCCTCCCTCAGCGATCCCAATCATCCCAAAACATGTCCTATTTCACTTAAAGGCCCCGTACATGATGGCGCATATCTGAAAGCGTCTTGTATCTACTTCCATGGCACCGAAAGTTACTTTAAGCTATCCTTAGAAACGCTTCCCTTACACGGAAAGCATAATATCTTTAATGCCATGGTGGTAGGATTAGTAGCCACCTATTTGAAAGTACCTAGCGCATCCATTATAAAAGGATTGCAGACTTTTAAAGGCTTACCTCATCGCATGGAACTAATAGCTGACTGTAATAGTATCAAGTTCTATAATGATTCTAAAGCTACCAATGTAGCAGCTACGATGGCAGCCCTACAAAGTTTTGATCAACCTATTGTATGGATAGCAGGGGGATATGATAAGGGGAATGATTACACCCCTTTGCAAGCTATTGTGCACAAGTGGGTGAAGGCTTTAATTGTATTAGGCACAGACAATACCCCTATCAAACAAGCTTTTGCCGATTGTGATATCCCCATGTATGAGACAACATCTATAGAAGAAGCGGTAGCCATCGCTTATAACCTTGCACTTCCGCAACACATCATCTTGCTATCGCCTGCTTGTGCTAGCTTTGATTTATTTCAAAATTTTGAAGATCGCGGGCAGCAATTTAAAGATGCTGTCAATGCGTTGGTATGTATATTTAAACGCAGCAGCACCTTTCAAAAGTGATACATGCATACAACCATGTTTTACGCCAGAGAATAGCAGATGAACGAGGGAGTAAGTATAATTTGGTGGAGTACGCTACGCTTATATATGCTGTATATGTCCTTTATTTGCTACCTTTGTAGCCATTGAGTAAGTTTGTAGAAAGGCTTTTTTAGTATCACCTTAAGTAAGTCCCTAATATCATGATGTCTGTAAGTAATATATTCTTACCTATAGCGGTTAGTTACCCTCAAGCAAGTGCTTTAGTCGTATTTGCCAATACCTTTTCGATAGACCTATCGCATATCAATGTGTATGCGCTTGCACAGTATGCGAGCATCGCTATTTGCCTGCTTAGTTTTCTTGTTCAAAGCTTATTACATCATAAAATGAATCGCTTTGCGGCTACTCCTCTTACGTCTGGTTTAACGGGGGCACAAATAGCTAAAAAGATGTTGCAGCATCATGGTATCCATGATGTGACCATAACGCATACGTCTGGGAAGTTGACGGATCATTACAATCCACTCAATAAATCTGTGAATCTAAGTGAAGAAGTATACCATGGCTGCCATACCGCTGCCGCCGCTGTAGCTGCGCATGAATGCGGGCACGCTGTGCAACATGCGCATGGTTATGCCTTTTTACAGATGCGTTCTGCGCTGGTGCCTATTGTCTCCTTTACCTCTCGGTATATGATATTTATCATCATGCTTGGGATATTTGCGATGCATACAACACCAGTTCCGCTAGAAATTGGGGTAGGCTTATTCGCAATGACGACGTTATTTAGCTTTATTACCTTGCCCGTGGAGTTTGATGCGAGTAGCAGGGCATTAGCCTGGATTGATAGGCAAGGAATAGTAAGTATTTCTGAATATAAGCAAGCAAAGAGTGCACTGTGGTGGGCAGCGATGACGTATGTGTTAGCTGCATTAGGTTCGCTAGCAGAGCTGCTACGGCTTGTAGCTCTGCTTAATCGCAGAAGAGATTAACAAGGTCTCTACTTTTTCTCCATTTGCGGTGGTAGCTTTAACTGTACTTTACGCTTTAGTTCTTCTAATACAAGTTTAAATTTGTGTTCCGTCGATAACATATTATTTATTGTTTGTATAGCATGTAGTACGGTACTATGGTCTCTTCCCCCGCAATAATCTCCTATAGACTGTAAGGAATGATTGGTATACTGCTTCGCTAAGTACATGGCCACATGCCTGGCGATAACAATTTCTCGTTTTCTGGTCTTACTCTTGATGCTTTCCAAGGAGATATTGAAGTATTCTGTGACTACTTTATGTAAGTAGTCTATACTGATTTCGGTATCTATATCATGGACAATGTTTTTCAGCACCTGCTTCGCTAGCGCTAAGTCTATTTCCCGCTTATTGAGAGAAGCATGCGCCATCATCGAGATCAGCACCCCTTCCAATTCCCGGATATTTGTTTCTACACTCTGTGCAATATATTCTATCAAATCCTCAGGTATATCTATCCCATCTGCCAGTATTTTATTCTTGATGATAGCAACACGGGTTTCAAAGTCCGGTTGTTGCAAGTCTGCCGTTAGGCCCCACTTGAATCGCGAAAGGAGTCTTTCTTGAAGACCTTCTAAGTCGCTTGGGGGACAGTCACTGGTCATGACCAATTGTTTGCCGGATTGATGTAAGTGATTAAAGATGTGAAAAAAAATCTCTTGCGTTTTCTCCTTTTTGGCGAGGAACTGTATATCGTCTAGGATCAATACATCTGCTTGTAAATAAAAATGGGTAAAGTCTTGCACGCTATTATTCCGTAAGCTTTCTATAAACTGATTCGTAAACCGCTCGGAAGAGACGTATAGCACGAATTTATTTTCAAAGTTAACCTTCACCTCATTGCCTAAGGCTTGTGCAATATGGGTCTTCCCTAAACCTACCTCTCCATACAACATCAAAGGATTAAAAGGATTATGATCCGGTTTTTTGGCTACCGCCTGCGCGGCGGATTTAGCAAGCTGATTACAATCACCTTCTATAAAGTTGCTAAAGGTATAATTGGGGTTAAGGTACGCAATCTGATCAAAGTCAGGAAACTGCTTTAATTCAAACGGATTGCGATGACTTTCCTTGTTCTCTGCAGGCGGGGGCGACGTAGGGCAATAGTTCCGTTGTGTAGGGAGATTAATAATAACCGGTCCGTATTTCTTATTCCCTTGGTCCATCACGATCGCATATTCCAACCTGCCCTCAGGACCTATTTCTTGGGAGATCACTTGCCACAACAGTTTTACATAATGCTCTTCCAGCCACTCATAGAAAAATTGACTAGGTACTTGAATGGTGAGTACATTGTTTTCGAATTTCTTGGGTACAATGGGAGTAAACCACGTTTTAAAACTTTGTTCGCTAATCCGCTCTTTAATAGCAGCTAAGCAGTTATTCCAAATGGTCTCACAGGAAGCAGTCATAATGTTATGCGAAGGTTAGGGGGTATAGAATATACACGTTGTTAACAAAAGAAGTAGCCCGCAGCGGCTACAAAGGACGAATGCATAATAGCGTAGCAAAGATATGGAAGAAAATATTTAGATGGTCACCTTCGCAAAACATACAGCAATGATGGGGCTTGGGGACTGACAGAACTTTTGTACCTGTCATGCAGGATGGTAGGCGAAGCGTAAGATTTCGGTAACATAACCTTTTAATCGATTCAGTATGCCTAAACAACATTCATTATCCAGACAGCCACATGACGATTACTTTAAGACCATCTTCGCAAAACGCGAAAACGTCATACGGTTTTTAAAGCATTTCTTGTCACTATTAGCCTAGATTGAACGGTTTAATCTTATTGCTGGAATTTATATCTCTGAACTACTGTGTTGAGTTTCGGAAGAACTCTATTGATATAGTACCATAAAATCTATCGGCTGTAAGCATAATCTGAGCTTCTGATGGGATGGTGTCAAAAACTTGAGATAATAACTGTTCTTGGATGGGAAAGCCTATACTACCTTCTGTTTCTACTATTCTCCAAGCAATAGGAATTGCCCTTTCCCCTATTTTAATGCTCACCATGAGACATTCAAAACCATCAGTAATTTTACTCTGATCTAACATCAATACAGCTACTTGACCTTTATAACAACTCATACATAGTAATAAGTTCTTTGACAAAGTCTTGCATCACAGATTTAATATCAATTAAATCATTAGCCAATAATCTACTGATGTACCGCTCTTGCGACTTTGCATCAATATCACGTGGCAGTACTAAAATCCATTCGCCAGTATTTACAGTACGTGTTATTAATACACTAGCACAAATATCAGCTATCCCGCTAATATGCGGGTTTAGTAAATTCGTATTTCTAGTAGATAAATCTTTTTCTATAGATGCGGCAAGATGTGATGTCCCACCGGTGCTCATGCGTTTGCGCATAACTTATGTATACCTTGATCTGTTCATTGATAAATTGTATTACTCAATTTGTGGGCTCAAAGGTATATTTGGAGTTGATAGCAAATTTTCTTATCTGTCGGGTGGAAAGATTCATAGTCAACGAATTTAGAAAATATTAACTAAAGCTGTAATCACACGCTATACGCCAGTAACTTATCTGCAATGGCTCGGTCATTGGCTACCCGCACGATTTTGTTTTGTTCTCCCAGTTTCCCCGCTGTGCGCATGTAGGTGATAAAAGCCGCTGGTTGTAAGGCAGTGATTTGAAGAAAGGCAAGCACATTTCCTTAATATTACGTGAGCTCAATTTGCAACCTAACCCAAATAAAATTATGATCTGATAAATTGAGATTGATAGCCTCTATTTTAGCTTGTTCAAGTATCGTGATAGTCTTGACTTTACTAGAATTGTATGCTGGTAAATAATATATCCAATCTACTACAGTACCGAAAGGAGTAGTGGGGCACACAACATCTCTATTAAAAGTACTTGTATAATTATTAAGTGTTAAATATTGATGTCCGGAAGTCTTATATGCTTTTAAGTTAGCTTCTTTATTAGGCTCTACACT
Organism: Amoebophilaceae bacterium; assembly: GCA_023257955.1. Lineage (GTDB taxonomy): Bacteria > Bacteroidota > Bacteroidia > Cytophagales > Amoebophilaceae > Amoebophilus. The sequence goes on from JALRAY010000002.1 coordinate 17,494, forward strand.
TTTTTGAAGTAAGCCTTGCCAGTACACACTAGCTATATCATCCGTAGTATCAGCATTAAAATCCCCTAAGATGAACTCAGGTTTATGCGTTAAGATTTGTTTGAGCTGTTTTTCCCGCCCATCTGGGAAATTGAACCAGAGTTTATCATCATATCTCCCTCCCACTAAGTGCGTATTAGCTATTGTAAGATTATTGGCAGCGGAGAGGGTGAGCAGATTAACATATCTAGTTGTATTAAAGTGTTGCAGGGTATGAGCTTGCTGCGTGATGCCAAAGTCTTTCTTTTGATAGACGAAAATAGCGTTATCATTACAGTTGTTTGCATAAACCTTGTATCCAGGCAGGGCAACTTCATTGGGATTTTTATAACATTCTTGGAACCCAAAAATTACGATATCATCATTATCGCATTTGAGCTTATCTAGTTCTTTAAAAATATCTTTTGCATTTGGATCTTTGAATCCATGAACATTTGCACTACAGATTAATAATTGGAATGATTTGCCTTCGAATTTGGGTAAATTGTTGTCATGAGACTCATAATTGTTTGTACAATCACAATAAACGAATACTGAAATAGATATTATAGAAATCAGATAGCGTAATAATAAGTTCTTGTTGCGATATCATTTATTTTTCATAGATGCGAATTTAAAAAGGAACTAAAGCTGTAATCACACGCTATACGCCAGCAGCTGATCTGCAATGGCTCGGTCATTGGCTACCCGCACGATTTTGTTTTGTTCCCCTAGTTTTCCTGCTGCGCGCATGTAGGTGACAAACGCTTCTGGTTGTAAGGCAGTGATTTGAAGGGAGGCAAGCACATTGCCTTTGATTAAGTCGTTGTAATAACTATTCTGCTTGCACATGCACGCATCTATCGCGCTGGCAAAGGCTTGCATATCTGCTGGCGGGTTTTCAAAATCTATCAACCACTCGTGGTAGGAAGGCGCTCCATTGCGCTGCCCTATCTGCGGCGCTACCATATACTCTCGCACGGTCACGTTAGGGTGTTGCGTAAGCGCATTTGTCATAGCCTTTTCTATCTCCTCTACAATCACATGTTCTCCAAAGGCGGATATGAACTGCTGTACCCTTCCTGTAACTATAATTTTAGGAGGATCGAGGGATATAAATCGAACGATATCTCCTATAAGGTAAGCAAGTAAGCCTGCATTGGTGGATACCACGATGGCATAATCGACGCCTATTGCTACATTCCCTATGTGTAACCTGGTAGCGCTAGCAAGGGATGCGGTGTCAGCTAGGGGAATGAATTCAAAGAAAATACCACTATTCAGTTGTAATAGCAGTCCTTCTTCGTCAGGGATATTTTGATAGGCGATAAAGCCTTCGGAAGCTGCATAGGTTTCTAGGGTGGTGATGTTTCTGCCAATAGACCTGAGTAGTCGTTCTTTGTAGGGGGCAAACCGCATGCCGCCATGGATTAGGAGAGAGAGATTGGGGAAGATTTCACCAATGGGCTTACCTGTTTTGTGTTGAAGCTTATCAAAGTACATTTGAATCCAAGGGGGAATACCTGCGATAACGCTCAGGTCTTTAGGGAGGGTTTCTTCTACAATACGATCTATTTTCTGTTCCCAGTCTGTGATGCAGTTGGTGGCATAGGTAGGGAGGTAGTGGCCGCGTATATAGAAGGGGATATGATGGTTGACAATGCCGGATAATCTGCCGGTAGGGATGCCATATTCTTTTTCCAGCTGTGGGCTACCGGAAAGGAAGAGCATTTTGCGACCGCACTTTAAGAAGCTCACATCTTTGGTGTGATGGATATAGTGTAGCAGCGTATGGCGTGCGCCTTGCAGGTGGTTGGCTATGGAATCTTTGGTAACGGGGATGTATTTGCTGCCACTGGTGGTACCGGAGGTTTTGGCGAAGTAACGTGGTTTCCTTGGCCATAAGACGTCTTTTTCACCTTGCTGTATCCGTTGGATGTAGGGGGCTAAATCTTCGTAGGTCTGTAAAGGGATATTGTTTCTGAACGCTGTATAGTTTGTGATGGATTGGCCTATGGTGCATTCTTTTCGCGAAGCAGTGTTTGCTTTAGTAGCTAAAATCCGGCTTAGCGTTTTTATCTGTACGTTGTAAGCCGCTTCTTGGGTCATTACTTGCTTGCTTGCTAATAAACTAGCAATGGGTGGTATAATCAGTGATCGTAGATTCATGGTATACTTAAAAATATGATTAGGTCACTACACACGTCATTGCAAAATCCTGAAAGAATGTGGCAAGCGCAATGAAGGCCCCTTTAACATCATGGCTAGGAGCTTTTCTTCACCCATCAATGGCTAGGAGCCCCCCTTCCCGTCATTTCGAGGAGCCGAAGGCGAACGAAGACAACCCCGAAGGGCTCATCGGGGCGTAGCTTGTGTGTTCGCGGAGATAATCCATGGGGGCTACCACGGCATTTGACGCGAAGTTACCATACTCCGACATACTGCATTAGGAATGATAAACAATGGTTAAGCTTACTCCTAGCATGTATAACGCTGAACTGCTAGGGTTAAAGTTGCAGCGAAACGCTATTGCATGTGATACTATGCTTGGATACGTGTTATATCAGCGCCCAAGCTTTGCAAACGGACTTCAATATTTTCATAGCCCCTATCAATTTGGGAAGCATGTTCTATAATACTTTCTCCCTCTGCGGATAGGGCGGCTATCAACAAAGCAATACCTGCACGAATGTCTGGGGAAGTCATGCGTATGCCTTTGAGGGCAGCAGATCTATTTAACCCGATGACATGCACACGATGTGGATCACATAGCACTAACTTGGCGCCCATTTGAATTAGGTTATCTACAAAGAATAGCCTGCTCTCATACATCTTCTGGTGGATGAGCACAGATCCTTGGGCTTGTATAGCGGTCACTAATAGTATACTGAGGAGGTCAGAAGGTAATCCTGGCCAAACGCCATCTGCAAATGTAGGGATGTGATGGGTATCCAAGTCGGTTTGTATGCTATAAGTTGCTTGAGGTAGTATTTCAAGGGCTTTTCCCTTCACGTTTAACTGAATCCCTAGGTTGCGAAACTTAGATAGGGCTGGCTCTAACAGTTGTGCATTAATGGCGTTATCAATCGTTATATGTGATTGCGTCATAGCGGCTAACCCGATGATGCTACCGATCTCCAGCATATCTGGCCAGATGATATGTTGGGTGCCTTGCAAACTTTCCACGCCATCGATATGTAATAGGTTAGAACCTATGCCTTCTATGTTTGCGCCCATCGTCACGAGCATATTACATAGTTGCTGTACGTGTGGTTCACAGGCGGCATTGTAAATGGTTGTCCTCCCTTTTGCTAGCACTGCTGCCATAATGATATTAGCGGTGCCGGTAACGGAGCTTTCATCTAATAAGATATAATTACCTATCAGCTTTTTAGTTTCAAAGTGATAAGATTTTTTTTCAGCATTGTAGCAAAATGTAGCTCCTAGTTGATGCATGCCTAAAAAGTGTGTATCTAGTCGCCTTCTACCTATTTTATCGCCTCCAGGTAGGGGAATGATGGCTTTGCCTAAACGGGCTAGCAAGGGGCCTAGTATGAGTACAGAGCCTCGCATTTTACTGAAGTAGTACTGTAGTTGACTTTCATCAATACCGTCTCTAGATAAGGAATCTGCTTGTAGTTGATAGGAGTGTGCATTTAATGGCTGTACGCGTACCCCTAGTAGTTCAAATATTTTTAACAATATGTGAATGTCCAATATGTTTGGTACATTATGAATGGTGACAGGTTCAGTGGTAAGCAAAGCAGCACACATTACTTCCAAGGCTTCATTTTTCGAGCCTTGGGGTTGCAATGTGCCTTGTAGCGGCTTCCCCCCGTGGACAATAAACGTGCTCATTTATAGTTATTAGGTTTGAATGATATAGATAATTAATTTCACGGTAGTTCTATTGCTATCTTTGACTCTTGGATAGCAAACATGCATTATCCCATTGCGAATGAAATATTTAACTCCATTGACACTTTGTAACCCTCCCACGCTATGTCTATTAAAACCACTTCTTTTATCAAAAGCAGCACTAGCTATCAACAATGTCCGGCTGATACTATACCTGAGGTAGCGTTTATAGGGCGATCTAACGTAGGTAAGTCATCGTTGATTAACATGCTGGTACAAAAGAAAAAGCTGGCGAAAGTTTCTTCTACGCCAGGAAAAACGCAGCTGATTAATCATTTCTTGATTAATGATCGTTACTATTTAGTAGATCTGCCAGGCTATGGTTGGGCCAAAGTGAGTCAACGTAAAAAGAAAGATTGGGGAAAGATGCTTGCAGATTATTTGCTGCATCGCAAAAATTTAGTAGAAGTATTGCTGTTGATAGATATTCGCTTGCCTACACAAAAGATAGATCTGGAGTTTATGGAATGGCTATTGAAAGCGGGTACCTTTTTTTCTATTGTCTTTACGAAAGCCGATAAACTATCGAAACAACAAGTATTGGCTCAAGTCAATACCTTTCAGCAAAAGCTAAAAGACCAATTTGGCAATATCCATTGCTTGGTTACATCTGCTAGCACGTATGCGGGGAGGGCAGAGCTCATGGATTATCTAGTAAATCGTATGGCTTCCTAAACAACGTTCAAGCGCATACTTCTATGCAAAGGGCTTTGTATCGCAAAGGGAATATATACTCAGCGGAGGGAGAGGGATTCGAACCCTCGGCACAGTTACCTGTGCGGCAGTTTAGCAAACTGCTGGTTTCAGCCACTCACCCATCCCTCCTCATACGAAAAGACTATATGGCAATTATTAGGCGAGTTTCTTGAGAATCTCTTGAAATGCTTGCGGATTGTTCATAGCTAAATCAGCTAATGTCTTTCTATTCAAGTTAATGTCAGATGCTGTTAACTTACCCATAAACTGAGAATAACTCATTCCATGCATTTTGGTGGCTGCACCGATGCGTTGAATCCACAAAGCCCTGAAGTTGCGCTTTTTGACCTTGCGGTCTCTATAAGCATATTGCAGGCCTTTTTCTACCGTATTTTTGGCAACCGTCCATACGTTTTTTCTTTTCCCCCAATAGCCTTTCGCAAGTTTGAGTATTCGTTTTCTTCGCTCCCTCGAAGCTACAGCGTTTACTGATCTTGGCATATTTTGTTAATGTTTAATTGGTATTATTAATACTTTAAGCGGTACAGATGAATCTTTTATAGGTTTAGTAGGCTTTTAATTCTACGTTCATCTACTTTGTGTACAACGGTACTATTCGTGAGTCTTCTTTTCTGTTTTGTCTGCTTCTTATCCAGCATGTGGTTTTTGAAAGCATGTTTGCGTTTGATAGCTCCATTAGTGCGTGCCTGAAATCTTTTCTTAGCACCGGAATGTGTTTTTACTTTAGGCATTGTATAGTCAATATAATAGTGTGATTAATCTTTGTAAGGCATAACGCCCTCTATTGCAGCTATAGATCCGCTAGAGTCTGATTACGATTTCTTAAGGTCCTTATGACTAAGGAATAAAAACATTTTACGCCCTTCTAGCTTAGGCATATGGTCTACCTTCGCCACATCACCTAGCAACTCTGCAACTTTTAAGAGCAGCAACTCTCCTCGTTCTTTAAAGATAATGGACCTGCCAGAGAATTGTACATATACCTTCACTTTAGCCCCTTCCTGCAGAAACTTAGCAACATGCTTTAGCTTAAAGGATAAATCATGCTCATCTGTATTGGGACCTAGCCGTATCTCTTTTATTACGTTTTGCTGCGCATGCGCTTTACGCTCCTTTTGCTTCTTTTTTTGCTCATATTTAAACTTGGAGTAATCAATGATCTTACAAACGGGAGGATCCGACTGCGGAGAGATTTCTACAAGATCTAAATCCATTGCATAGGCTCTCTGCAAAGCTGCATCTAGTTTACAGACCTGTGCCTCTTGTCCTTCCCCTACTATCCTTACCATAGGAGCTGTAATCCGTTGGTTGATTCTGTAAGGTTCTTCTACACGCCTACTGAATCTTTTTTGAGTATTTTTATCCCTATTGTTAATCAAGTGAATTGCAGTTTAATATATGATATGTAGCCACCTCGGATATATATACGGTATTGGTTGATATTATCAAAAGCGTACCAAGGGCGGGACTCGAACCCGCACGGGCTAATGCCCACAAGATTTTAAGTCTTGCGTGTCTACCAATTCCACCACCCTGGTATCAAATGAGCGAGAAACGGGATTCGAACCCGCGACCCCGACCTTGGCAAGGTCGTGCTCTACCAGCTGAGCTATTCTCGCTTGTGATGAAGATGCAAAGCAGGATTGGTATCGCAATATTTCAGCAACACAAGTAACTATACGTCTATTTCTCTACCCATCTCCGCATCTACGGTGTTACTCTTTGTTTTGCGCATTCGCTGATTCTCCTTCTTGTTCTTTCTGCTGTTCGGATAATGCATGAAATTTAATACTGAGCCTATACACTACAACGATCCAAGTTACGAGTAAGGCGAGTACAATAACAAAAACATGTGGCCGCACATTAATGATATCACCATCCCCGAATAAAGGTATCAAGATCATTGTCAACAGAAACGAGCCTAAACTTTTCCCTAATCGAGAACCTACGCCATCTACAGCAGCTTTCCCTCGTACCTTGGATTCCTCATCCAAAGGGATATAAGCTCGTTCTTTGGTAGTATCAAAGAGGATGTACTTAGATGATTTTATAAATACTACGTTGATGAGCCCCACCATAACGGCAATTTTTATAGGCGTCATCTCAAACAAGTTCGTAATAAAACCTAACGAGTTTTGGAAAAACAAGAAGGCAAAGAAGATCATGGTACATACTAAAGCGACTACTGGGGTAAATGAAGCTGCAAATCTCCATCCTTTCCGCATGATAGGCGCAGATAAGAAAAACGTAACTATAATCGTTGTGATGGCAGAATATATATTTTGATTTCCGTAAATGACAGCCGAAATAGATGGATCATTGGTTGATGTCAACAATTCTTTGATGGTTGGTTTCCATACCGCTTCAAATAAACTAATGAACATATTATAGCACAATACCAGTAATGCAATGTGTGCCAGGTAACTGGATTTGAATAAGAATTTGAAAGAGTCTACTAACGCCATCTTTTCCTTTTTCGCTTTGGGCTTTTTGACTACCTGATATAATACCGGATTGTTTCTAATATCTTTTGCAAAAAAGTTGTAAATAACGAGCAATAATGCGGTAAATAAGGCTACGAATACTAGCTGCAGATTGAAAGTGTTTTTGAATAGTTTTACAAAAATACCTGCTACCATCATCCCGATACTTGCGCCTATAGACAAAAAGGAATAAAATCTTTTTGCTTGCTTAGCGTTTGTGATTTCATTCACGAATGTCCAGAAAAGAACACTTAATACAAGCGTACCCCAAGCTTCTCCATGAACATATAATAAAGATAAAGGCCAATAGCGAATAGCTTCCCACAATCCTTTCATTTTAGGGTAATTGGCTGTTAAAAAATCTCCTAACTGATCTAGCTGAAGTACGTGTAAGTTGGGGATAAAAAATAACGCGGATAGCGCAAAAATGGCAAGGAAATACCCTACAACGATATTGAATCTAGTGTCACGATCTGCTACATTGCTGAGTTTTGAATAAAGAATGGTTAAAAAAATAACGTATGGCATTACAACAAATACCTTCAGGTAATAAAGGACCTCGGGTACAGTATAACGCATAATAAACATATCCTTTAAGCTCCGTAAGGTGGAGTAATTAAATGATATGAAGAAAAATATTGAAGTAATCGGAATGAACTTCCTTAACTCACTTTTATGTATAGGGAATATAACGCTACGTATCTTACCAAATTCTTGCTCTTGCTTGCTTTCCATAGTTTATAATTGAATGTATATATATTTTAGTTTTGTGTAAATATTATAAGTGTTTAACAAATAGAATAAAACCTTGATGCAACATCTTGTAGCACTTACAACACACACCAAGCTATCAAACTACTACATCTCGTCATAACATACGAAAAACGCCCCTTGCGACACCTTAAATAGTTAAGGTCCTCACAAAGTATACGCGCTGGCGTATTTTTTATGAGCTACAAATTTACATAACTTGCATCGATCAACCTAGCTAAAACCAAATTTTAATAACAACGTCCTTTTGTCATTTTTTTTCTACTTCATGTTTATGGTGAGGGTAGCGCGTAGAAGATTAAGGAAGTAATGAAGCAGACAGAAGATAAAGTATTCACCTATAGTCACGTTATTTGCCTTGTGGACGATCTATCATTAACGTATTCACTAACGCCTTATAACCATCATGAAAGCCAAAACATTCCTTTTGGGTTTATGTTTCCTGTATGCAAGCACTGATGCACACGCCTGGGGATTCAAGGCCCATAAACATATCAACAGATGTGCTGTCTTTACATTACCTCCGGAATTATTCATGTTTTACAAGCATTACATAGGTTACATTACCGAACAAGCGGTTAATCCTGATAAACGAAGGTATGTAGTAGCAGGCGAAGAAAGTAAACACTTCATAGATCTAGATCATTATGAAACACCTGCACAAAGCTTCCCCAAAGACTGGGATAAGGCTGTAGCGCAATACTCAGAAGAAACCATCAGAACACATGGCATCCTGCCTTGGAATATTGCCCATACAAAGCAGATGCTTACCGATGCCTTTAAAACCAAATCATTAGAAAGAATCCTAAAACTATCTGCAGACCTGGGGCACTACATTGCGGATGCTAATGTCCCCTTACATACTTCTAAAAATTATGATGGACAATTAACCGGTCAAGAAGGCATCCATGGACTCTGGGAAACGCGCTTACCAGAATTATTCCAAGAAGCATATGATTGCTTTGTTGGGGAAGCTACTTACGTAAAGTATCCTTTAAAACGTGCATGGAAGGCGGTATTACAAGCCCATGGGTTAGTAGATACGCTATTGACATTAGAAAAAGCTTTAGGCAAGACTTCCTTACAATTCACCAAGTTCTGCTTTGAACAAAAAGGAACTACCCTACGTAAAGTCTACTCAAAAGAGTATGCCACTGCCTATCATGAAGCCTTAGCGGGGCAAGTGGAAGAACAAATGCGAGCTTCTATAAAAATGGTAGGCGATTTCTGGTTGACGTGTTGGATTGATGCAGGCAAACCCAATTTAGATGATCTATTCGTAAAAAATCCCGAAGAAAAAATCTTACCAGAAGTAATCACAACTACTGAAAAGCCTTCCTTCCCTGTAAGAACATGTTGCCATTGAGGTATACAAGCTCCTTTTGCCACATATACCTTAACCTGGATTATGGATAAAAGTATACAAAGGGGATTGGATGGGGTTAGCAAAACGGTCATTATGTTAATTATGCGTAATTGCATTTCCCTGTACAAAGTCCTACAAAGGAGCTGCTATTGCTTGAGCCTCAGCTTGCGGTTAATCTCCCCTATTGCGACTTATTCTACATTCTCTATGATTTTCCCCATCCCTTTATCCCGCAAGGCTGTGTACTGCTTATGCATACAATCGAACTGATGGGCAATAATTTTTTGCAATCTTTTTTTGTTTTTGTCATCTATTAACATTCCTAGGCCAACGCCTGTTACTGCGCCTAGCAGGAATGTGCACATATTTTTTGTCATAAGTATAAAATTTAAAAGGTGATACCATTGTTGCTTCACGCTCTTCCCTCCTTCCGCTTCTACCACAAGTTAAAAAACAGACGCTGAACTACCATCGTATTATGCTTGAGAAAGTATTATGCACCTACAGCTTATTTTCCCGATCAAGTAACTTAAAGGCAAGGTTATAGCGAAGATAAAGACCTGCTTCATGTTCTAGCAACCGATGCCTTAGATCATAGTATGGATCCACATGTACTACGAATGTTAACGCATCGGTGAGATGATAGGTGCCAGTGATGTGTAGAAAAATAAGATGCCTATATAAATCTTGCGGTGTTGTTAGGTACTCCGTGCCCGCATGCGTTTGATACAGTGGATGGCCTAAGTTTTCGGAAGTAAAGCCATATGCATACCAATAACTGATTTGCAACGTCAACCAAGCGGCGTCACAAGTAACTTCTCCATACAGTCCATGGCCCTTTTGCATAGGACGTTTAGGCTTTTTTACATACTGATTCGCTACATAATACATGGCTAAGGAGCAATCTCGCAAAAAGCTACGTTCCCCAATATGGAAGTTCATACGCCCCCCTACGGCCCCCATCCATAAGCTATAATCTTTAATAACAATCCCTTGCCCACCTCGGTGATACAAAAGCACTTGAAGCGGGAGCTGTATGGTAAATCCATCCCCCTTAGCCAATAACTGCTCGCAGGAAAACCCGGCTAATAACTCTTCAGGGATATTGTTTCTTGTATCCAATAACGTTAGCCAATGCAACCAAAGATCTACAAAAGTGGTTTTACTAGTATGATGTATGCGCAGCCCTGTTTCTGGCGCCTGAGTTAAGATTCTTTCCGTATCACACAAAGGCCTTAAAAGCCGATGTTGATCCATACCATCTAAGGTTCCTAGCAGCAAAGCAGTGGCCCCGCTTTGGTATTGCAATGTAAAAGCAGGGGAGAGTGGAGAAAAGAACTTCGGTGAGGCCCAATCCTGTTGTAACCATAACCCTAGCTTAGTGATTACGCCAGAGGAAGTAGCATATTTTAAATGAGGATGCAGTTGATAGCCCGCTAACGTATGGCCTGCTAAATAAGGCCCAAAGTATTCATTATTCTTAAGAAAGCTAAGGGTATTGCAATCTACAAACAGGGATTCACGCGTGGGAGATAGTGCTTGCACTTCCTCATTATCCACACTACTCCAGCCCGTAGCTACGAGCGATAGGGTAATGATACAAAGAAACAGTCTTGGATATGCACGCATGCCGAAAAATTATGCTAGAGATGAATAAGTCCATATCAACCAGGTAAGCAGTACCAGCAATACAATATTTTTGATGAATGATTGTACAGGGGTAAGGGGTATAGCGTCACTCAAACAGCCACAGCTATCCATCTCTGTCTTCCAGATGGTATACCCTGTAAGAAAAGTAAAAAAAACCGTCAAGCCTAGCAAAGCTAAGAGTACGCACATGGTGTAGCAGCTGCATACCAGCATGACGCCCAAAACTATCTCTAGCACACATACAGCAATCGCTATATGAAAAGTATAAGGCATCAACCGGAAGAACATGGTATGTATATCCTGCGCAAAGGATCTCAAATAGACTGCTACTTTCCAAGAGAAATCCACAGGCGCACGGAGCTTCATAACGCCAGAGAATACAAAGAAGAAACCTATCATTAGGCAAGTCAGATGCAGTATAGTGGGGAAATATTGTGCTACCATGGTTTATAGTTTCATTAATGCGAAGGCCGCATAATTGATGATATCTTGATAGTTAGCAGCTACGCCTTCAGAAATTAATGTTTTACCCTCATTATCCTCTATGCGCTTAATGCGTAAGAGCTTCATCAAAATAATATCAACCAAAGAACTGAGACGCATCTCGCGCCATGCTTCGCCATAATCACTATTTTTGGCATCCTTGAGTGCTTTCGTCCTCTGTGTGGCAGCCTCGAATAAAGGCGCTACGTCTTCATACGGCATCTCTAAAGCGGCGTCAGTAGATAAGTCTAATTGTATTAATGCTATCAAGGCATAGTTAATGATTCCTATGAGCTCCACATCGATACCTTCTGCTATTTTTTGCTGCGCAGTTTGTTGTATAGTTCTAATCCGCTGCGCCTTTATCATTATCTGATCGGTAATAGAGGGTAACTGCAGAATACGCCACGCTGTTCCGTAGTCGCGGGTTTTCTTTTCGAAGATCTCCCTGCAGGTATGGATGACGTCATCGTACGAAGGGTATGATTGATTCATAAACTTGATAAGTGTTAAATAATTTTAGGGAAAAATGCTAGTACCATCCTCCCTATGCTTAATAGGTCCCCAATCTAATTGAATTTAGCATCAGGATCTAATGCAACGCTCAGGGTGGCTACATGGGGAGATGTTAAGCTTATGGCTAGTGGGGTAATTAAACATGGTATGCTAGTGAGACAGGGGGTAGGGTAACTCATATCCATTTTACACAGCATCTAGCTTTGTGCTACTACTTAGATTTAAGGCTCTATATGAAGGTAACTTACGTAAATAACGTCACCATTAAGCAGATCCCATAAAACAGCTAGAAGAAACAGCCTCAGCAAGCGAGAGACTGCCCTTGCTGAGCAAAAAAGCCGTACATTAAGGAGTAGGATAATGACATATTAGCTTCAAAGCACAGTTCCATTGCAATGTTGATCAAGGTTATTTAATGCGTAAGACATGCGCTTCTTCTGCTATTTACTGCCATACTTGATTTCCTGGTTTTGACTACCACAGGCCTCTTAGTATACCTGCTTTCTAGTGCTTCTAAGCATGCTTGGGCTAGAGGAGCTATGGCACCCCATTCTGGTCTTCTGATAACTTCAAAATCTGTTAATTCTTTGGCTTTCTCAAAAAAAGCACTTAAGGATACATCTAATTGCTTGAAACCATCTAAGGCCTCTGCTGAAATCATCTCTTCTGCTTGGCAATGATGCAAGAAGTCATCTAGCCTCATATCGTCATAAAGGTATACCATAATAGCTTGTAAAAAGTTGCTATACATCGTATACAATTGACTAAACTCATAGTTTTTAAAGCTGCCAACAGGATATGCTAGGTCTTTAATACCTACTTTAATATTTCTTATCCAAATGCTAGTTGCTATCATAATGCATTAATAGTTATAGTTCTAACAAAGGTAACAAAGGTAACAACGTTACAAACATGTTTTTGAGGTATATGAATATCTTTTCTATTATCAAGTTCATCGAGATATACCCATGTTCCGCTTTTTGTCAAACACTTACCGTCTTTCCATCTTTGAAAGTATGGAACTTTTTGCCCCAATGGTGCCCTAGGATCTATATTGGCATTACTAAAACGAAGGTAATCTCCTACATTGGCAGGATTTACATACTTTGTACCTAGGCCTTTTTTAGTAGTTTGCAGGATCCAATTTTCAGGTATATTTTTCATACAATTAGCTAGGTTTTACTGTGCTTAATTGTCCTACTACCACTTTAACTTTCTGCTATCTTGTTATCAATTATCTGCTTAAATACAAATAGCAATAACGCTGCCTCACGAATTAAGTTACGCAATTATTTCTGCTTGTAGTTATGAGGACAACTTTTGAGTGCAGAGAGATACTTATTAATCATTAAGCAGTGTCACAAATTTTTCCTTGTTGAATGTAAGCAAAGCGATGCTCCAAACCATGCGCTGATGATTTAGGTTATCCTAGCGTCACACCGCATAAAGTCGTAAAGCATACCAATGCTTTCGATCTTCTATACAAATCAATCGCATTATCAGGTTTTGTACCATACATGTTACATGCAGTACATAGCATCATGTAACCAAACAATCATACAAGCATTAGAGAAGGAAGTATAAAAAAACGCTATGGAGCTTTTATATTTGCTGTACTAAGATTAACAAAAAAGAAATAGAGCAACACCTAGGCAAGCATGTCAGTACAATCCCCAAGAACTACAAGGAGAATTTATCAGGAATAGAACTGCCTTACCAATGGCAAAAATCAGAGGCCTGTAATAGCATACATACTAAAGTACTCACATCCTATATCATAAAATAGAGCATTAGCATATATACTTCTCCAACTACATTCTATAGCCAACTACATATAAGAAATATGAAAAAAATCACTTTTAGACAAGCCTTGCAAGAAGCGATGACAGAAGAAATGCGCAGAGATAGCGACGTATTTTTGATGGGCGAAGAAGTAGCTGAATATAATGGAGCTTACAAAGTAAGCCAAGGCATGTTGCAAGAATTTGGCCCCGAACGGGTGATAGATACTCCCATTTCAGAGCTAGGCTTTGCAGGCCTAGGCATAGGCGCTGCTATGAATGGCCTGAAACCTATCATTGAGTTTATGACATTCAATTTCTCTTTGGTAGCTATTGACCAAGTGATTAACTCGGCAGCTAAAATGTTATACATGTCGGGAGGCCAATTTCCCGTGCCTATTGTCTTTCGCGGACCTACCGGTAACGCAGGCATGCTGAGTGCACAACATTCTCAAAACTTTGAAAACTGGTATGCCAATTGCCCTGGCTTAAAAGTTATCATCCCCTCCAATCCATATGATGCCAAAGGATTACTAAAAGCCGCTATCCGCGATCCAGACCCTGTGATTTTTATGGAGTCTGAGTTGATGTATGGTGATCAAGGTGAAATTCCTGAAGAAGAATATGTACTTCCCATTGGTAAAGCCAACATCGTGCAAGCGGGCAAGGATGTGACTTTAGTTACATTTGGCAAAATGACAAATATAGCACTAGAGACTATTCAAATGCTTCATCAAGAAGGAGTGGAAGTGGAAGTGATTGATATGCAAACGGTACGCCCGTTAGATATAGCTACAGTAATTACTTCTGTAAAGAAAACCAATCGGCTTGTGATCGTAGAAGAAGCATGGCCTTTAGGATCTATTGCTTCCGAAATTACCTATCAAGTGCAAAAACACGCATTCGATTACTTAGATGCCCCTATCCTAAAAGTCAATAATACAGACACCCCCCTCCCCTACGCACCTACGCTCATTCAAGAAATACTTCCCAATCCAGATAAAATTATCCAAGCTATTAAGACAGTATTCTATACCTAAGCGCAGTAGTGTTGCTGTGAGTACATAAAGAAGAATGCTATGCTTTTGATGAAGCATAGTACTTATCTATACGACCAAATAAGAGGATGCCGGTATTATTGTATGTAAAAAGTAAAAGAAAGAACTAGGGGAAGAGAAAAGAGATAAAAAAGAAGGAAATAAAAAATGATGCAGCGGCAAGAGAGAAAGCTTTTTACTACTCTTAAAGGAGGTATTCCAGCCACACCTTCCGGTACGACTACCTTGTTACGACTTAATTCTAGTTATTGATCTAACCTTAACCAGCTCTTTTTACAGTCACTGTCTTCAGGTCCTATCAACTTCCATAATTTGACGGGCGGTGTGTACAAGGGCCGGGAACGTATTCACCGCGTCATTGCTGATACGCGATTACTAGCGATTCCAACTTCATGAGGTCGAGTTGCAGACCTCAATCCGCACTAAGGCAATCTTTATAGATTGGCCACTTGTTACCAAGCAGCTTCTTTCTGTAAAAGCCATTGTAGTACGTGTGTAGCCCTGGGCGTAAGAGCCATGATGATCTGACCTCATCCCTTCCTTCCTCCTGCTTACACAGGCAGTATATTTAGAGTTCCCACCATTACGTGCTGGCAACTAAATAAAAGGGTTGCGCTCGTTAAGGGACTTAACCCAACACCTCACGGCACGAGCTGACGACGACCATGCAGCACCTTGCATTCTGTCCCGAAGGAACCTCTGATTTCTCAAAGTTGCAGAAGCATTCTAGCCCAGGTAAGGTTCCTCGCGTATTATCGAATTAAACCACATACTCCACCGCTTGTGCGGCCCCCCGTCAATTCCTTTGAGTTTCACTCTTGCGGGCGTACTTCCCAGGTGGATCACTTAATACTTTTGCTCAGACACATATATCAAATATATACATCGAGTGATCATCGTTTACAGCATGGACTACCAGGGTCTCTAATCCTGTTTGCTCCCCATGCTTTCGTGTCTCAGCGTCAATACAAAGCCAGTAAGCTGCTTTCGCTATCGGTATTCCTTATAGTATCTAAGCATTTCACTGCTACTCTATAAATTCTACTTACCTCTCTTTGATTCAAGTTTTTTAGTTTCAATAGCATTTCTAATGTTAAGCACTAGACTTTCACCACTGACTTAAAAAACCGCCTACACACCCTTTAAACCCAGTAAATTCGGATAACGCTTGCACCCTACGTATTACCGCGGCTGCTGGCACGTAGTTAGCCGGTGCTTATTCTTATGGTACTTTCAATAACCCTCGCAAGGGCTTTTTAATCCCATACAAAAGCAGTTTACAACCCATAGGGCCTTCATCCTGCACGCGGCATGGCTTGTTCAGGCTTGCGCCCATTGACAAATATTCCCTACTGCTGCCCTCCGTAGAGGTATGGCCCGTGTTTCAGTACCATTGTGGGGGATCTTCCTCTCAAAACCCCTACCCATCATCGCCTTGGTGAGCTATTACTTCACCAACTAGCTAATGGGGCGCATGCTCATCTTGTACCGCCGGAGCTTTCATCTAATTGACTTGTGTTAACCAGATAATATGGAGTATTAATTCTCGTTTCCGAGAGCTATGCTCCAGTACAAGGCAGATTACATACGTGTTACTCACCCGTGCGCCGGTCGCCAGCAACACCGAAGTGTCCTGCTGCCCCTCGACTTGCATGTATAAGGCCTGCCGCTAGCGTTCATCCTGAGCCAGGATCAAACTCTCCTTGTTAGTATATGTGTGTCCTCAAAGGACATTTTTGGAGTAAAGCTATTCTCTTTTTGAATAAACTTACCTACTGCATCAATATTTCAAATATCATTTAGCTTTGAGAAAAGACAACACCTTTTCCAAAGACATGTCACAAAGATACAAGCATTTAGTAGTTACTCCAAATCCATTGATATTTTTTATCTCAAAGTTTATACACTTCTTCTCTGAATCGAGGCTCTTTGCATCTCTCTTTGCGCAAAGCACTCAAAATCGCCCGCCATGGCTGAGCGCCTTGCTATGTAGAAAAGCAAGGCTTGCTGCTTACAATATAAGCCAGCTACCTTCTTCTATTAGCCTATTAGCTAGAGCATATAGGAGAGTTACTCCATTTCGGGTACCTCTGCTTTGCATAGTTAATCACGACCGCAATGGCTCTTCAGCTGAAGTTGAGGGGCAACTTATTGCGACGAGAAGTCGAATTTTACCTAAAGCACTGTTATGATTTAAATTGTATAGAGAACTATATCAAACCTTATATTGCATCTGTAAATATTGTACACCATATTACTCTACCCCATGTCCAACCTATCCATCTACCGCTCCGCTGCCGGCGCTGGCAAAACGTATGTGCTCGTTAAAACCTACTTAACGCTTTCCTTAAATGCGCCAGATAACTTCAGAAAAATCTTGGCCGTCACCTTTACCAACCAGGCTACGCAGGAAATGAAGCAGCGGATCCTCGCTAGCTTACATGCCTTGGCACAAGGCAAAACAGATACGCCATTGGCTGCGGAGCTTATGCAAGCAAAGAAATGGACCTCAGATACCTTACAAAAACAAGCCGCGCGGGTATTATCACACATCCTGCATGATTATGACTATTTCAACATCAGCACCATAGATAGCTTTCTACAAACAATCGTCCGCAACTTTTCTAGGGAATTGGGCATTCAGCATGGGTTTGCCATAGAGATGGATCAAGAGGCGGTATTGTCAGAGATCATTAAAGAGGTAATGCAAACCGCAGCCAAGGATACTGCTTTACGAAAATGGTTGATTCATTTTGCGGAGCACAAGCTATTATCTGGTAAATCTTGGCGCGTGCAACAAATCATCCAGCAGTTAGGATATAGTCTCTTTACAGAAGCCTTTAGCCAACAAGCCCCCGCACTACTAGCCGCCACAAGCGAACCTACCGTGCTAACGACCTTTATAGAGCAATTGACGCAATACCAAGCTTGGTTTGAGACCCAGCTGCAGACCTGTGGAGCAAAGGCTATGCACATCATCGCGGAAAGAGACTTACAGATAGCTGATTTTGCCTATGGCAAACAAGGCGTAGCCGGCTTTTTAGCAGGGCTTGCTTATAAAAAGAACTTTAAACCCTCCAAAAGAGCCTATACCGCTGCAGCACAGATAGGAGCTTGGTATAGCAAGGCTTCCCCGCGCAAAGCAGATATTGAAGCGGTGGTACAAGAACATCTACAAAATTTGCTACAAGAAGCAATCGGTATCTATGAGCAACACCATAGCAAGTATGATACGGGCAAGGCAGTCCAACAATGGCTGCATGCTTTTGGCGTGATGACGCACCTACTGCAAGCGTTGCGGAAGTACAGAACAGAAAACAATGTATTACTCATCTCGGATACCGCAAATCTATTACGACAAGTTATTGCCAATAATGACACCCCTTTCGTGTATGAAAAAATCGGCACGTTTTACCATCACTTTTTGATAGATGAGTTCCAAGACATATCCACCTTTCAATGGCAGAACTTACAGCCTTTGATACAGCATAATTTGGCTATGGGACACATGAGCTTAGTTGTGGGGGATGTAAAACAATCTATTTATAGATGGCGAGGCGGGGCATGGCAGCTCCTAGCGCAGGAGCTTGAAAAAACATTCGCAGATACGCAAAGTGTAGTCTTGAACTATAATTGGCGCAGCAAGCCACATATTGTTTGGTTTAATAATGCCTTCTTTCAGCAAGCTAGCAGACTCGTCATTCATACCTTGCAGCAAGCGATTACCAAACTATCAGATACGTCACTGCGTGATCAGCTGACAGGGCAGTTGCAGGAGCTGACGACATTATATGCGAACGTAGCTCAACAAGTACCACCTGGTAAGGATCTCAAAGAAGAAAAAGGGTATGTGGAACTGAAATGTATCCCCTCTACCAATGCAGCAGGCGAAGTGCAGGATTGGAAACAACAGGTGAAGGAAAGGATACCGATTTTGTTAGAGGAAATTCAAGATTCCGGCGTAGCGCTAAGCGATGTGGCAATTTTAGTGCGGAATCATATTGAAAGCAAAGAACTCTTTCAGCTTTTGTTAAGTCATCACAATAATCCTAATGCCAAACCAGGGTATAGCTATCAAGCGTTATCAGATGAATCTCTAACATTAGCACACAATCCTTTTGTGAACATCCTGATCAGCGCCTTGCAGTACATAGCGTATCCGGAAGATCAACTAGCGAAAGCAACACTGGTGTATTTATATCATGTTTACGTCTGCCACCAACCACAGGCAGCCAGCCTTCATAACTTGTGGATACAGGCCTTGGCAGATGAGTCATCACAAGCAGCATCCCCTGCTTTACCTGAAGCTTTCACCAATGCTTGTCAAATGCTACAAGGGTTACCACTATACGAACGGGTAAGCAAAATAATAACGCTGCTACAATTGTTGTCGCATAAGAGCCAACCCTTTATAGAAGCGTTTCAAGAAGTGGTTTTTAGCTATCTACAAACTACACCAAGCACCAAGCATATTGATTTTTTAACCTGGTGGGATAGTACAAAGCACCGGCACGTATTGCCTGGGATAAAAGACTCGAATGCCGTTTCTATCATGACGATACATCAAGCTAAAGGATTAGAGTTTAAAATCGTAATCATTCCCTTTTGTAATTGGAGTATGGATCATAACGCCACCAAATTCCCAACGCTCTGGTGCTCTACGGCTGAACCTCCTTTCGCCACCTTCCCCAGCCTGCCGCTGCCGTATCATCCCAAGTTGATAGATACCTTATATGCCAAATATTACTATCAAGAGCGAATGCAAGTGTATATGGATAATGTAAATCTGCTGTATGTCGCCTTTACACGCGCTACCGATCGTTTGTACATCTTTACCCCGCAGACAGTCAACCCCCAACTGCATACAACAGCGGAACTCATCCATCAAACGATAACATCTACTACAGTCTTGCCAGATGATGACACCACATGGGATTGGCAACCGTATTGGAATGATAAGGATAAGCAACTAACGATTAGCGAAACATTAGGTACTAAATAATAGGGGAAACTCACTTAAGGATGTATTACCGGGGTTGTGACCATGGTATAACAGTTGACGCAGGGAAGCCATTCATGACGGTATCCCTATCTTGCGTACAGCTTTTTATTCCCAATTCGCTATTTTTGATTCTATCGAACGTAATCTAAACACGTATCCATTAAAACAACTTAACACTTACAATATTTTATACAACATGAATACACAAACAATCAACGAAGCTGCTTTAGCTTATCATCAGCAACTGCCGGCAGGCAAGCTCGGTATATACGCTACCAAACCCGTACAAACACAATATGACTTATCCCTCGCTTACTCCCCAGGAGTGGCAGCCCCTTGCTTGGAGATTGCTGCCGACAAGTCGAAAATCTATGACTATACTTCCAAAGGAAATTTAATAGGCGTCATCTCCAATGGTACGGCTGTTTTGGGGTTAGGCAATATAGGACCCGAAGCCTCTAAACCAGTGATGGAAGGTAAGGCAATCCTCCTGAAGAAGTTTGTAGGGATAGATGCTTTTGATATAGAAATTGATGCTACCGATCCGGATGATGTGGTGCATATTGTCAAAGCATTGGAACCCACCTTTGGAGGCATCAACTTAGAAGATTTTAAAGCACCAGAGTGCTTTGCGATAGAGCAAAAGCTACAAGCCAACGTATCTATCCCCGTAATGCATGATGACCAACATGGAACGGCGATGGTAAGCAGCGCGGCTTTACAAAATGCTTTACGACTGGTGGGTAAAAAGATAGAAGACGCGTATATCGTCATCATTGGTGCAGGAGCTAGCGCGATTGCTTCTGGGAAATTGTTGCAAGCGTTAGGGGCCAAATTAGATAATATCGTGATGTGTGATAGCAAAGGGGTTATTCGCAAGGATAGGGATGGATTGAGTTCTGAAAAGAACCATTTTGCTACCGATAGAAAGGTAACAACATTACAAGAAGCTATCAAAGGGGCGGATGTGTTTATAGGCTTATCCAAAGGCAACGTCTTGCAACCACAAGATCTGCTACAAATGGCAGATAATCCAATAGTGTTTGCACTAGCAAATCCTACCCCTGAAATCGACTATGAGCTGGCCGTCAGTACCCGCAAAGACATCATCATGGCGACAGGCAGATCCGACTACCCCAATCAGATTAACAACGT
Organism: Amoebophilaceae bacterium; assembly: GCA_023257955.1. Classification (GTDB taxonomy): domain Bacteria; phylum Bacteroidota; class Bacteroidia; order Cytophagales; family Amoebophilaceae; genus Amoebophilus. The sequence continues at coordinate 38,412 of JALRAY010000002.1, forward strand.
GTTATGCTTCCCTTACATATACAGAGGGGCACTAGATGTGCAAGCGACTGCCATTAATGAGGCTATGAAGCTAGCAGCAGTGCAAGCACTGGCTTCTTTGGCGCAAGAACCCGTTCCTGCAGCGGTATTGAAGGCATATAATATGCAGGCATTATCCTTTGGACGCTCCTATATAGTTCCTAAACCCGTTGACAATCGCCTCATTGTACATATCTCTAGCGCCGTAGCCAAAGCTGCTATCGATTCAGGAGTGGCTACCAAGCCTATACAAGATTGGGATGCGTATGCAGAGCAATTAAAAAACCGCTTAGCATAATTTTCTCCGGTGCCGCATCATACTACATCCCATCACTTCATCAGTAGGTTTGCGCAATTTATCCAAGATAAGCACTTGGTAGAACCGCATGAAACTACTTTGTTAGCTGTAAGTGGGGGGGTAGACTCTGTGGTGATGGTGGATCTGTTTTATAGAAGCCATAGACCTTTTGCCATCGCACATTGCAACTTTGGGTTGCGTGCCGCAGCATCAGATGCGGATGAGGCATTTGTCACCAAGTTGGCTGCAGACTATGGCGTGAAACTATATGTTAAGCACTTCCCTGCAAAAGCATATGCCACACAACATCATCTATCTATACAATTAGCTGCCCGCGAGTTACGGTATAAATGGTTTGATGAACTATGCGCCCAGCATCAGCTACAAAAGCTCGCTACCGCACATCATATGAATGACATGGTGGAAACCCTCCTCTTTAATGTCATCAAAGGCACAGGGATAGCGGGGCTGCACGGCATTCTTCCGCAGCAAGGGAAGCTTATTCGCCCGTTGTTATTTGCTACTAAGGATGAGATCTTAGTTTATGCACACGCGCAACACCTACACTGGCAAGAAGATAGCTCCAATGCGACCAATGCATATGCCCGCAACCTGATCCGCAATCAAGTCATCCCCATCCTCAAAGCCATCAATCCAAATCTAGAGAAGACGACTTACGCGACTATACAACGCATAGGGCAGGTAGAGCACTGGTTTAAAGACCAACTAACGGCCTTACAAAAGACTATCTTCCGAGAACAAGAGGGAATGGTGTATATCACCCTTCAAACACTGCAAGACAAGCCATGGGCTGCCGTTGCCTTATGGGAGCTGCTGAAGCCTTTTGGATTCAATTTTGCGCAGATTCAGAATTTATGGCTGGCATCTGGTTCCAGTGGTAAGATGATTGAATCTACTACCCACCAACTGTATGTGGATCGTGACCATTGGCTACTCCTTCCTCGGTCCGCACATGCTGCGTTGCCACAAGCGCATACCATAGACCGAAGCGCAACATCCCTTTCATTATCATATTGCCATTTGCAGCTTTCCATTACGCCCCTACAACAGTATTGCATAGCATCTGATCCCAACATAGCTGCGTTGGATCTCGCCAAGTTGAAGTTTCCACTTGTAGTAAGGCCGTGGGAAGCAAGTGATTTTTTCTATCCCATAGGTATGCACCAGCGCAAAAAGGTGAGTGACCTGCTGATAGACCAAAAAGTGAGTGTATTTGACAAAACCAAGGTGTTGGTCTTAGTCTCTGATGATGGTGCTATCGCCTGGGTGATAGGTCATCGGATAGACAATCGGTTTAAGGTAACCACAGATACTACGCAAGTGTATGAAGTGAAACGCCTCACTGAGTAACAAATGCTACGGATGAGCTTCAAAGTAGGCCATCAATTCCGTAATCATCTCTATGGGTTGGATGTGAATCTTAAACTTGCTGCTATCGATACTATGGTTATTCTTCTTAGCCATAAAAAATCTGGTGAAGCCTAACCGCGTCGCTTCTATGAGCCTTTGTTCGATACGATTCACGGCACGCACCTCCCCTCCCAAACCTATTTCAGCAGCAAAGCAATAATCACTGGGGATGATATAATCCTTATAGGAAGCATATATGGCTGCACAAATGGCCAAATCTAGCGCAGGGTCTTCCACTTTGATGCCGCCTGCTATATTCAGAAACACATCGTGAATGGCTAAGCGCAGCCCTGCACGTTTTTCTAACACTGCCAAAAGCATATTCAGTCTTTTACCATCAAAGCCAGTACTCGTTCTTTGGGGAGTGCCATAGGTAGCGCAACTGACCAATGCTTGTACTTCTACTAGCAAGGAACGATTCCCTTCTACAAACGCGCTGGTAGCAATACCGCTTAAGGGAGTATCTCGTTGTGAGAGTAAGACCGCGGAGGGATTAGGCACTTCCCGCAAGCCTGTTGGATGCATTTCATAAATACCTAACTCTGGGGCAGGACCGAACCTGTTTTTGAGGGTCCGCAGGATGCGATAGGTGAGTTGCTTGTCACCTTCAAACTGTAAAACCGTATCCACCATATGCTCGAGAACTTTAGGGCCTGCCAGTGCGCCATCTTTATTAATGTGCCCTATCAAGAAGATACACGTATTCGTTGCCTTGGCATACTGTATCAGCACAGAAGTAGTGGCTCTTACCTGAGCTATGCTCCCCAATGGGGAGTCTAGGTAGGGTGTGTATAGCGTTTGAATAGAGTCGATAACGATCAAAGGAGGTTTTAACTCCGTGGCATGCTCTATGATGGATGTGACCGAGGTTTCATTCAAGATGTAACAGTTGGGATTGTTGGCAGCCGCTTGTATGCGACCAGCTCGCATCTTGATTTGAGTTTCGTTTTCTTCCCCAGAAACGTATAGCACGGTAGTGTCTGCTACCTGCAAGGCTAGCTGCAGCAATAAGGTAGACTTGCCAATGCCAGGTTCCCCGCCAATAAGCACCAATGAACCCAGCACGATGCCTCCTCCTAGGGTACGAATCAGCTCGTTATCCTGGCATGGTATGCGATGAATGTTGATATCCGTAATGGCTTGTAATGGCTTAGGCGTAGCAGCGGGGGTAATGCTAGGGACCAATATACTCGCGCTAATGGTAGAGGCTGCAGGCGGGGACATAGGTACAGTTTCTTCTACAATGGCATTCCATGCATCACAGGCATGGCACTTGCCTTGCTGCTTGGCATATTGTGTACCACAATTTTGGCATATGTACTGCGTTTTAGTTTTCACGAATTTGAATTAATGCTTGCTTGTATGGTATCCAACTCGTATCCTTTTTGCAGTAAGTAGGAAGTTACTTTTTGCTGCTGGATAACATCCGAGTAGTTACCGAGGGTGGCTTGTTTCTTGTTGGCTAATGCGGCGGCGGCTTTTTGATAGTCCGCTGCAGGTATTTGCGCGAGCGCTTGTTGTATGTGCTGTTTGTCGGTGATGCCGTTTGCTTGCAGGCCGTAATATATTTTCTTCTTCCCCCATTTATGCAGGTAAAACTTGTCATGGACAAAAGCGCTGATATACCGTTGCTCATCTAAAAACCCTTCCGCTATCAATTCCGCTATCATTTGTTGCCTTTCTGCAGTCGTTATCTCATGGGAAAAGGCAACTAACTTCTTTTCCACTTCCTTCTTGTTACGCTCTTGATAGGCACAATAACGCGCTAGTTTTTGTTTGATCAGCAGGTAATTAGAGGAGGCACTCATGTAACAAATTATTCCTTTATGGTGTTTGATTTACAGACTTGTAGTCCTACCTTTTCTATACCTGATAGCGATTCTGTACGCATAAACTGTGTTAATGTGACGCTATATTCCCCTTGCCGAGGGAAGGAATACGCACGCAGTAATGGGAACCGAATGTATCGCTGCTTCCCCCAGCATCCTGTTCCTAGAAGCTTACCTGTTTTAGCATCGCATAACATATGATTACTCAGCGCAGTTTCAAGCGTTTCGTGGCTATTATCGGCTTCTACATCATGCTTAATGAATATGTTTTGATAGGGAAAATCGGTTGTATACAGCAGCAGTAGATACACATCGTATGTAGGCGTAGGATCTGCTATCGTGATGTGAAATGTACGTGCTTCTGCACGCTTCCAAACGTCATCAGCGCATGTAATAGTGTCCATGTAAACGCTATTACTATCACAGCCGTGGAAGAAAAAAAGCATAGATCCTAGTAGTAACCACTTTATATACATAGAGAAGTCTGTTTAATCATGAAAAGGAAGTAAGAAGTAAACATGCAACAATGACGGCAGGGAACGGCAATGCCAGGAGGCTATGTGTCGATGTATGCAATCTCATGCACCACCGCTACTTCTTTCTTATGAAAGGCGATCCCTAGCTGTAAAACGCTCTTGATGTGCTCTTCACCGA
>JALRAY010000030.1 GCA_023257955.1 Amoebophilaceae bacterium
AATCGCCCATTTCTGCCGCTGCGTGTAGGCATCACGCAGTCAAACATATCTACCCCCATGGCTATACACTCCAAGAGATCTAAAGGTGTTCCTACGCCCATTAAGTAACGCGGCTTATCCGCAGGCAAGATATCACATACCCATTCCGTGACCTCATAAAGCTGCCCTGTAGGGTGGCATACGCCTCCTATTGCATTCCCTGGTTGGTTCATAGCTGCAATCGTTTCTGCGGATTGTATGCGCAGGTCTTTGTAAATACTCCCTTGCACAATAGGAAAGAGTGCTTGCTCCGCGTGATACAGCGGTGTTGTTTTGTGGAAGTGATCAATCCCCCGCTTTAACCACCGATGCGTCAATTCCATCGATTGCTTGGCATACGCATAGGTACAAGGGAAGGGGGTGCATTCATCCAATACCATCATGATATCAGAGCCGATACTCCGCTGCATATCTACCACATTCTCCGGCGTGAAGGTATGTGCAGATCCATCGATATGAGAGCGAAAGGTAACCCCCGCTTCGGTAATCTTTCTGCGTTGTGTTAAGGAGTAGACTTGATAGCCGCCACTATCGGTTAAAATAGGTTTGGGCCAATTGATAAACGTATGAAGTCCCCCTGCGGCTTCTAGAATCTCTTTGCCAGGTCGTAAATACAGGTGATAGGTGTTGCCTAGGATAATTTCTGCATGGATATCGTTATGCAAATTGCGCTGCTCTACCGCTTTGACGGTACCGAGGGTGCCTACGGGCATAAAGATAGGTGTGTGGATGGTGCCATGCGGCGTTGTAATCAACCCAGCTCTGGCTTTAGAAGTGGCGTCCTTGTGTTGTAGTTGGAATAGCATACGTTAAGAAGCTACTTTATCAATCTGCAAGTTATGATTGGTGTAGATACAAATATCCGCTGCTATTGTTAAGCTCTCTTTGACCATTTCTTCCGCCGTTAGATGAGGAGCGTGCTTTTTGAGCGCTAAAGCTGCTGACTCTGCATACATGCTGCCAGAGCCAATGGCAATGACGTGATGATCGGGCTCTAACACATCACCTGTACCCGCAATGAGGAGCATTTCTTCTTTATTCACCACAACAAGCATAGCTTCTAGGCGACGTAAGTATTTGTCCATACGCCAGTCTTTGGATAGCTCTATGGCGGAGCGTTTGATGTTACCTGCATAGCGTTGCAACTTCTCATCAAACCGATCTAGAAGGGTGAAAGCATCCGCTGTAGACCCGGCGAAGCCTGTTAATACTTTTCCATCTAAAAACTTTCTGAGCTTATTCACATTGCGTTTGGCCACTGTGTTACCCATTGTAGCTTGTCCATCGGCGCCAATAGCGACTTCTCCATTATGTTTGATGGCAATAACCGTTGTTGATTTTATCTCTACCATAGAATAATTGATGTTGTTTAAATGTCCTCATGTAAAGGGATGCTATACAATTGAAAAGCGTTCTTGAGTCATTACCATACGCCCCACTCTCTGTCATTGCTATAGCTGTTATCTAATTCGTTGTCAAACTTGTCATGCATTTGGCTCAACAATAGTTTTAACGCCATTATACGTCGTACAAAGACTTGCCTTGTTATATTTTGTCTTCTTGTTGCTTGTAGGCATCAGAATGATGTCTACAATTACGAATAATAGCCCCCTGGATACAGCATATGCGCTTTTATAGGAACGCAACACAAAGCGCTGAAAGAGAAATTGTAGACGAACTAAAGTATCTGCCTAAAACCATTAAATCCAGGTACGGAATGTCCGTAGTATGGACATTAAAAGCCGATTACTTGGTGTAGGATGATAAGCGCGAAACACATGCGCATGTTCTTGGAAGTGTGGCATCAACGGTAATGTTGCTGCTTATGGTGGAAGACGTGATAACGAAACGCAGGCCTAACAGCCAACGTGAATACGTTTGAAAGCAACGACCTTAAGTCCGGCAGCTGCTTTAGTTAGATATTGCCCTACAGTGAGGGTATTGTCTTTTATAAAAGGTTGTTTTAGGAGTGTGTTTTCTTTGAAGAATTTATTTAAGCGGCTTTTGATGATATTCTCTACTACTGCTTCATTTTTGCCATCTCGCGTTGCTTGTTCTTTCGCTATTTCTTCTTCTTTCTCTAGCACCGCTTGTGGTATATCTTGTTGATCTATCGCCAGTGGATTTAAAGCAGCGATCTGCATAGCCACGTCTTTACCAGCTTCTAATACTGCATTGCCTGTAGCTCCTGCTAGGGCAGTTAATACGGCTAGCTTATTGCCTGTGTGTAAATAAGGGACGACTACGTCACCGCTTAGCATATCATAGGAAAAGAGGGTAATATTTTCGCCTACCTTGCTAACCAAATCTGTAATGCATTCTTGAACAGTCATGCCGTTGATGGCTAGGTTTTTGAGCACTGCTATATCTGCGGGCTTTTGGGATAAGGCTAGGTCAAAGATTTGCTGCGCCAATTGTTGAAAGTCTGCGTTTTTAGCTACAAAATCTGTTTCGCAACTCAAGGTAATGATCACGCCGTGGGTAGATGTATCATTCACGCCGACCAATGCTAAACCCTCCGTAGTTTCTTTATCTACGCGGGAAGCTGCTATTTTTTGCCCTTTTTTGCGAAGCAGTTCTATCGCTTTATCCACATTGCCTTCGGCTTCTACAAGGGCTTTTTTGCAGTCCATCATACCGGAGCCGGTTAGTTGACGTAGTTGTTGTATATCTTTTGTTGTAATCATGGGGAATGTGTGTAAAGTTATTTGTTTGCTAGGTTCTACTATTATGCTTTTTCCTCTGCAGCGGGACGCGCCGTTTTGGTAGCGCTACTCGTTTTCGCTTTTTCAGCTGTCGCTTTAGGCTCCGCAGCTTTGGTTGCTGTAGCCTTTGCTTTCGTTTCTGCAGCTTTAGTGGCTTTAGCTTCGGTGACTTTAGCTGTTTTAGCTTCGGCATCCTTCGCTTTCGTATCTACTGCTTTAGTGGCTTTAGCTTCGGTGGCTTTAGCTGTTTTAGCTTCGACATCCTTCGCTTTCGTATCTACTGCTTTAGCTGTTTTAGTTTCAGTATCCTTCGCTTTCGTATCCGCAGGTTTAGCGACTTTATCTTCGGTGACTTTAGCTGTTTTAGTTTCAGTATCCTTTGCTTTGGTATCCGCAGGTTTAGCGACTTTATCTTCGGTGGCTTTTGCTGCTTTTAGTTGCGTTGCAGCTGCTTTCGGTTCTTCTACTTTGGTGTTTACATCTGTTTTTAAACCAACCGGGGACTTGATGTTTTCTCCCTTGTGATAGGATAGTGCGCGTTTTACAACCCTTTGCTGCAAGGAGTCTCTTCTTTCAAATCTAGGATGCAGGATGTCTTGTTTTTCACCTTTATGATGCGTAGTCGCATCTCGTTTTTCAACTCTTTGATGGGTGGTATCCCGTATTTCAACTTTATGGTAGGTAGCAGTATTCCTTTTTTCAAACCTATGATGGAAGGATTCATGCTTTACGTCTTGATGATGGGATGGCTCATGTTTTACTTCTACATCAATAGGATGCTGCACTTTTTCTTCTTCTCGCTTAGCCAAGCCTTCTGCGATGGCTTCTTTTAAAGCATTCACTATTATGCTGATAGATGTAGTAGCATCGTCATTGCTGGGGATAGGGTGAGTGACGAGATTGGGGTTGGAATTTGTATCTACAAGTGCTATAACAGGTATGCCGAGTTTATTCGCTTCTTGTACTGCTATATGCTCTTTCATAATATCTACAACTACTAAAGCTCCTGGAAGTCTTGTTAAATCCAACATTCCTCCAAGGATACGCTCTAAGGCTACTTTGTCGCGTGAGATCATCAATCGTTCTTTTTTTGCCATATTCATGTAAGATGTGCTTTGCATCATCTTATCTATGGAGGCGATTTTTTTAGTGAGCTTGCGGATGGTGATGAAGTTGGTAAGGGTGCCGCCTAACCACCTTTCGGTCATGTACGGCATATTCAACGTTTCAGCCGTTTGCTTGATCATTTCTTTAGCTTGTTTTTTGGTAGCCACAAAAAGAATCTTTTTCCCACTCTTGGCTATGGTGCGCAATACATCGGAGGCTTTCGCTAACTGTGTAAGGGTCTTGTTAAGATCGATGACATGCTTTTTGTTGGATTGCATTAAAATGAAAGGCGCCATGTAGGGGTTCCATTTTTTAGATAGATGCCCTAAATGCACTCTAGCCTTTAATAAATCTTTGGGAGTAAGTTGAACCATATATGTGATGTGCTATAATTAATATATAAGCTGGTGGTAGTATTATCGTTTACTGAATTGGAAACTTTTTCGTGCCTTTTTATGTCCATATTTCTTTCTTTCTACCACCCTAGGGTCTCTTGTAAGATATCCTACCGGTTTGAGTAATGCGCGGTATTCCGGATCTACTATGCATAAGGCACGTGCAATACCTAACCTTGCTGCTTCTGCTTGCCCTCTAAAACCACCTCCTTGCACGGTGATAGTGATGTCATATTTTCCTAAAGTATCCGTTTGCTGCAATGGCTGTTTGATAATATTCGCTATCATTGCGGACGAAAAGTACTGCTCTGCGGAAATGTCTTTTTTGTTGATTTTAATAGCGCCGGATCCTTGAGAGAGGTAAATTCTAGCGACAGCGCTTTTCCGTCTTCCTACAGCATTGATGATATCCATACGTGTAATTAATAAGTTAAGGTGATTGGTTGAGGTTTTTGCGCAGCATGTGCATGTTGATCGCCTACATATATATGTAACCGATGGAATAGCTTGCGTCCTAGGCGGTTTTTGGGCAACATGCCGCGTACAGCATGTTCTATCAAACGTTCTGGATGCTTATCTCGTACTTGGCGGGGAGTGGTACTTTTTTGTCCTCCGGGATAACCTGTATAGGAGATATACTGTTTTTTATCCCATTTTTGACCAGTAAGGCGCACTTTGGCTGCATTGATGATGATTACATCGTCGCCACAATCTACGTGCGGGGTATAGGCGGGTTTGTTTTTTCCTCGGATGATAAAGGCTACCTGACTGGCTAACCGTCCTAAAGTTTTGCCATTGGCATCAAGTAATACCCACTTGCGATCAATCGCTTTTTCGGTAGCTGATAATGTTTTATAACTTAATGTATCCACTATTAATTCAGAATTATATCTATTGCTTACTTAAAGAGTATGATAGTACGTTCTAGGCTAAGAACGCATAGGAGGGAACTCCTGAGGCATGCATGCGCTTTGTAACGAAGCTGCATACCTTTCTCTCACGTCACGAAGATATGAGCTTTTACTGTTTTATACAAAATTTTCTCAACAACGCACACCCCTTTATTGGGGGTAAAATTATACAGCTTGATTGCTTAATAGGCATGCTTAAGTCCTACAATGCGAGTAATGCTATGCCTGATAACCCTTCTTGGTATAGCGGATTTCTCGTAAGGCTTGTGCTTTGATTGCTCCATCGCTGCAAAAAGCATACTCCCTGGTACTGCTTCTGCTTTGGGGTGCAATAGGAGGATGTGTGCTTTCGTAATCTGTGATAAATTAGTAAATAATCAGTATACTAGCGTTACTTCACGATTAACCCAAGATTAAACGCCGGCAACTCCTACGCTACTATGCGCTAGCAGAAATAGAGTAAGCATGCTGTGTAGTGTAACGGAGGAAGGTACCCGCAAGTCCTACTAACCTATTCAACTGATTATGGCATCACAACTTTCGCAACGTATTCATAACATGGCCGAATCCGCTACCCTAGCGATAGCCAAACAAATACAGGCATTACGAGCACAAGGGAGAGAGATCTATGACCTAAGTATTGGAGAGCCTAACTTGCCTACCCCTGCTATTATACAAGCAGCCGCCAAACACGCTATCGATACAGGACAATACGCCTCCTATCCTCCCATAGCAGGTTATCAAGACTTACGCAAAGCTATCGCTCATAAGCTGGGAAAAGAAAACGACATTCCCTGTACCCCTGAGCAGGTGATTGTTTCAAATGGAGCCAAACAAGCATTATTTAACCTCTTCATGTGCCTCTGTAATCCTGGCGATGAAGTCATTGTCTATACCCCCTATTGGGGAAGCTACCTGCAGATGATTCGTTTAACAGGTGCTACACCTATCTGTCTACAAGGCACATGGGACAACAACTTTGAACCTACCATTGCACAAGTAGCGAACGCTATTACACCCCAAACAAAAGCCATCATCTTTTCCTCCCCAAGTAACCCGAACGGTTTAGTCCTCTCCAAGGACCACCTATTGTCGTTGGCAAAGCTTTTGCAACAACATCCTGATGTAGTGGTAATAGCAGACGAGATCTATGAGTACATCCACTTTGGAACTAGCTTCACGAGCATCGGCTCCATACCTAGTTTACAAGACAGGGTCATCACTGTGAATGGGTTCTCTAAGAGCTATGCGATGACAGGCTGGCGGATAGGATACCTAGCAGCCCCATTGTGGTTAGCGCAAGCATGCGAAAAACTACAAGGTCAGAGTACGGGCGGCGCCTGTGGTATTGCGCAGCGGGCTGCATTAGCTGCTTTTGAACTCCCGCAATCTACCTTACAGCAAATCTGTACGACCTACAGCCAAAAAGTAGACGTGGCTATGCAACACCTGCAGGATATGAAAGGCATAATTTGTCACCGCCCGCTAGGCACATTCTACCTTTTCCCAGATATCAGTTGTTATTTCGGCTATACAGATGGCGAAGTGATGATTACAGATGCGGATACGTTTGTATTATATCTACTGCAAGAGGCGCAGATAAGCATCGTTTCCGGAAAAGCTTTTGGGGTACCAACATGTGTTCGCCTGTCCGTTGCCACCACTGATGAGATCATTACAAAAGCCATGGAGCGGATGAAACAAGCTTTAAACAAGTTAAGACCTGCAAGTAGTAATTAGTGACATCTATTATGCGCTTCCTGACTTTGGCGCTTAGTCACAAGTGACGCGACTCATGAAGATGATGGGGCATATGATAGTGCTACTATCCGGTACAAGTCTTGGGCGTACATGCCAGCAAGGTGATGATCAATTGGATTGAAAAGCTTGCAGCATACTTTTCATCTGTGCAGGGGAAGCTTTCTTGGTCACCTGAATCAAAAACTCATATTGCTTGATCAATTTGTTGATTATTTCCATAGACGTCCCACTTCCTTTGACGATACGTGTTTTTCTGCTTAAGTCTAGTATGTGGGGATTGGCCCTTTCTTTTGGGGTCATAGATTGTATAGCAATGATATAAGATTCAAAGTTTTTATCTTGGCTACTCGACGCTACCGGATCAGGTGTATGATTATTCAAAATCTCTGAAGGCATCATGGAGAGGAATGTCTGCGCGCCACCCATTTTCTTGATTTGTTGTAATTGTTCCATGAAATCATTCAAGTCAAATTGGCTCTTTTTGAGTTTTTTATGGAGCTTAACAAGTTTTTCCTCATCATAGAATTGTTCCGCTTTTTCTACCAATGACACAATATCACCCATACCCAAAATACGTCTCGCCATCCTATCGGGGTAGAAGATATCCAGATCTGTTACTTTTTCTCCAACCCCTATGAATTTAATAGGCCTATCCACCACCGCGCGGATAGAAAGAGCAGCCCCGCCGCGAGTATCACCATCCAGCTTGGTGAGGATAATCCCATCCAAGTTTAACTGTTCGTGAAAGGCTTTTGCTGTATTTACAGCATCTTGTCCCGTCATGGCATCTACAACCAGTAGCGTTTCGGCAGGTTGGGTAAAATCTTGCAAGACTTTGATCTCGTCCATCATCACCGTATCTACCGTTTGACGGCCGGCCGTATCTATGATGATAATTTGCTGGTGATTGTCTTTGGCATATGCCATGGCTTCTTTAGCGATGGCAAGCACATCTGTGGAACCAGGTTTATGAAAAACGTCTATGCCGATCTGTTGTGCGAGCACCTGTAATTGATCTGCAGCAGCAGGTCTATATACATCGCAGGCTACGAGTAATACTTTTTTGTTTAGTCCTTTCAGGTGATTGGCTAGCTTTGCCGAGCAGGTAGTTTTTCCGGATCCTTGCAGGCCTGCCATCAGGATAACGGAAGGATGTTGCTTGAGGTTGAGGCCGGCATGCTCACTGCCCATCATCTTGGTGAGTTCGTCATTGACTACTTTGGTGAAGAGCTGACCTGGGGCAAGGGAGGTTAATACATTTTTTCCAAGTGCGTTCGTTTTGATATCATCAGTGATCTGCTTCGCTATTTTGTAGTTAACATCTGCTTGGATGAGCGCCTTGCGAATTTCTTTTGCCGTACTGGCTACGTTTATCTCTGTAATCTTGCCTTGCCCTCGCAAGGTTTGCATCGCTTTGGCGAGGTTGCTTTTTAAATTTTCGAACATAAAGTATGGTATTTATTGCTTATCTAAAATTTATTATACAGCGCAGTCTTATTAATCGATAAGATAGCATATTCAAAGAGGTATATACCATTCAAGCAATTTGCTATTCTTTGGTTACTTGTACACTTCTTTTTTATAGTAGCTCTTTTAAGACACATTCTTGATAAAATGCTCTCGCTATCTCATCCATATACACTGTTAGTAATGTATTTTCATCTGCATGAGAACTATTCCATGAGATGTGAAACTGAAGTACTTCATCTGATGCTAAACAGTATTGTTTCAAACAACATCTAAGATTTTTTTCCATCCTAATGCCATACGGTTTTTCCACATTGGCATGCACTTTACCTCCTTGAGGTTGATATACGGATAACCAAGCTTCTAAAGTGGTATTGGTAGTGACTCTGTTGTTCTGGCTTTGGTTAGTGTCTGTAGCATGTACGAAACACAAATTTTGTTTACCTTCCTGGTATTCGTTTTTCATAGCATCTGTAGCATGTATTTCCCAAATAAAATGCCATAACTCTGTTTCTGTCAGTTCCGTTGATTTTGTATTAATCCTTGTAAGAAAAGAATCAAATTCAGGGTATTTCTGCCTTATGAAGTCTACTTCTTGAAGTGGTAAAGATCTAATACCTCCTAATAAAACTATCGTGTTACATCTTAAAGTACCTGCCTTGTATTGTTGTACAAAATCTTCAAATCTTGTTTCCATTTTTTGGAATCTAGCGCCGAATAAAAGAAAATAGTCGACATCTACTGTAGTAGGGGGTATAGCATCTACAAACCCTAGTTGGCGTATAGTTTGCAGGATTTTGTTTTTTGTTGCTGTATCTTTCGCCTGTTCTAAAGAACCTAAATCCCAACGTTCTAATCCTGGTTTTCGTATGCAATGGGCTTGCATGGCACAGTTAATAGCTTGTACCGTACTTCCATGTTCAATGTCCAGTAATTGCAAAAGTTGCCGCAGTAATAGTTGTGGTGTTGTATCTTCTTGTATTAAGTTCTCTTTGTCTAAAGTAGAAGATATATAAGATTTACAGAATGGTGTCTTGTTATCACTTTCCCCTACACTTCCAAAGCAGCATATAGTGTTGAGAAACAATGCGTAAGCTAATATCTGCGTAGCAAAACAAGTATTTTTTAAAATCATTTGGTTTTAGTCCTTAAATAACGATTTTATTTTTTCAAAGAACGTTTTATCCTGCTTCTTTTCTTGCGGTGCAAAATTGGGAGAAGCTTTCAGTTTTTCCAGTATCGTTTTTTCCTCTTTCGTTATCTGTTCAGGCGTCCATACCTGCACGTGTACCAGCTGATCGCCTTGCCCATAGCCTTCTATATTTTGAATGCCTTTGCGTGCTAGGCGCAATATTTTACCACTTTGTGTCCCTGGTTCTAGTTTGATCTTTGCTGTCCCTTTGAGCGTCGGTATTTCTTTTTCGGTACCTAGTACCGCTTCTATAAAGCTAATATGCAGTTGGTAGTGAATGTTATTGCCTTCGCGTTGTAGTACGGGATCCTCTGTTTCGTCTATGATAATGTGTAAATTACCTGGTATACCGCCTTTCTCTGGCGCATGACCATATCCACGCATCGTTAAGCGCATCCCCTTCTTTACGCCCGCAGGTATGTCGATTGTGATAACATCTTCTTGCTGTATTCTTCCCTCTGATTTACAAGTAGCACATGGTTTTTTAATGATTTTACCCGTTCCATGGCATGCATCACAGATGCTTTGCGTAGCCATTGCCCCCAGGAATGTATTGGTCACTTTTCTAATCTCGCCTATGCCTTGACACTTGGAGCATGTTGCTATTTCAGTGCCATTGTGGGCACCATTACCTTTACAGGCCTGGCAAGTGATGTAGCGATTGAGTTTGATTTTTTTGGAAACGCCTTGGGCGATGTCTTGTAAGGTGAGGGTGAGCTTAATCTGCAAGTCACTGCCTTTCTGCTTTCTAGCTCTTCTGCCTGTGCCTGAAAACATATCTGCAAATCCTGTTCCTTGAAAGAATTCCCCATACTTATTGAAAAGCTCTTCTTCGGTGGCATAAGTATAAGTAGTGTAGCCCCGTTGCCCCCTTCCTCCACCGCCAGGCATGGCTCCTACATGCCCCGTAAGGTCATATTGCTGTTTTTTTTGCGGATCGCTTAACACATCGTAGGCTTCGGCTATTTTTTTAAACTGCTCTTCCGCATGCTTGTCACCGGGGTTTTTATCGGGATGGTATTTGAGGGCGAGGCTGCGGTATGCTTTTTTAATGGTGTCAGGTTTTGCGTCACGAGAGACACCGAGTATTGCGTAAAGATCTTTGTTTTCCATTATTCTCCTATTATAACTTTTGCGTAGCGTAATACTTTATCTTTTAACATATAACCCTTGGTAGCTACATGGATGATTTTATGCTGCAATGCTTTATCTGATACAGCCGTCTTGCTGATGGCTTCATGAAGCTCCGGATTAAAGTCACTCCCCGCTTCAATAGGCATCGCTTGCACGTTGGCTTGTGCCAAAAATTGAATCATTTTCTCATGAATAAGTTGAATACCTTTTGCTACCGAAGGCTGTTCTTCATTAACCGCATCGAGGGCCCTTTCAAAATCATCTAGCAGCGGCAGGAACTGTTCAAGCAATTTTCCTCCCGCTGTTTCTATCAATGTGATACGTTCTTGCGCCGTTCGTTTTCTGAAGTTATCAAACTCCGCATGTATGCGTAAACACTTTTCATTAGCCACCGCTAGGTCCTCATGAGCTTGCGCCAAGGCTTGCTGTAGTTCTGTGACTGTTGCGGTACTGGCTGTCTCTTCAGTCGGTACTGCCGGATTTTGTGCTTCGGCTTCCCTGGTTGCAGTGGATGATTCGGGTGAATGATTATCCAGTGATGATGTCGCTTGTTCTTCGTGTTGATTGTGATTCTTTTCTGATACGTTGTTTGCCATAAATTTTGTGATGTATGTATTAAATATTCGTTATGTCCGTAAAGATATTATTGCCTTGTCGGTACGCTTGCCATTGCTATTCCCACATTCCTTTGGATGCCGAAATGACTGCAATGAGGATAACACCAAAAGGCTTATCGATGAATAAGTTGTGCGTATATAATATGATGAAACACAATCTATGCCAATTCACAAGCAATGAGAAACAGGATGCCATTGCTGTATCTGTTATCTAATTCGTTGTCAAGCTTGTCATGCATTTAGCTCAACCTTACATTCCGCACCAGTGCGCCACGAGCACAGAGAAGGTTCTATCTAGCCAAAGATAAAACCAAATCTAAGCGCAACTATATAAAAGATGGAGGAAAGGCCCTCCGAAATCGTCTTATAGGAGAAGCTTTCAAACCACTCTAAGCTGCTTTAGACAAAAGTATGGTAGTGAGCGTTAGTATAAAAGGTATTCAATAAGAATATCAGGTGTGATTCAAGGAGAGGAAGCGATGAACTACTGATTAAGTGTCGAAAGATGTAGAATGAGATTAAAACCGCAGTTTAGGTGCTACTTCGGGATAAATCTAGCGGCAACCTATTTACTGGCTAGGTGGTCTCCGGCATACAGGTGGCCTGAACTTGAATATGAGCCCCCGATCCGTATCTTTATGCCATGTACACGTAAAGCTTATCTTTAAGTAGATGGATAGCAGAGACACATTAACACTAGGAGTTGTTTACATTTGATAAACTCATTGATTGTAAAGCCAATTGCTTTGGATTTTCAATAATAAGACTAAG
>JALRAY010000031.1 GCA_023257955.1 Amoebophilaceae bacterium
TCGTAGCGTAGTTGGTGTTTCCATAATGGGTGGTATTGAAATATTGCGTTTTGTTGACGGATCAGTTAGGGCTTACAGCCTGGCTGCACAAAAATAGCATATCCCGATCCTTTGTTACTAAAGAATACATAAAGCTACCCCACGCGCTACATACAAAAACGCCATTGCGCCAGGCCTGATAGAGACCTAAAAGCGCAATGACGTATAGCATAGCATTGGAACTGTTGCGAGGGACTTTACCGTATTGCCCACAGAGCCCTCTATCTGCAGCGTCGTGCTACCCCTGCAATAGCGCTACTATCTCTTGAAGATTTCTCTCACGCGCAATGTCTAGCGGAGTTTTTCCTGTATTTGTTTTCGTGTGTTTACTAGCGCCGGCAGCCAGTAGTACTTGTATAGCTGCTTTATGTCCTTTCTGCGCTACCATGTGTAGAGCCGTATATTGAAGTCTAGCCTTAGCCTCGAGCTCTGCTTTTGCGCTGAGTAAGATTTGAATGACTGCTGTATGTCCGTTTACTGCAGCCACGTGTAGGGGGGTGCATTGATCTCCTTCTCTAGCCTCTAAAGAAGCCTTTGCGTTGAGCAATGCTTGTATTGCTGTTGTATGCCCGTTTTCCGCGGCCTCGTGTAGGGGAGTGTATTGCCATTGATCTCTAGCCTCGAGCTGCGCCCCTGCGCTGAGCAATGTTTGTATAGCTGTTGTATGCCCGTATTCTGATGACCGTTGCAGGGGAGTGTATTGCCATTGATCTCTAGCTTCCAGCTGCGCTCCTGCGCTGTGTAATGTTTGAATAGCTTCTTTATGACCGCTTTCTGCTGCCTTGTGTAGAGGGGTGTATTGCCACTGATTTTGAGCCTCGAGCTGCCCCTCGCGCTGAGCAATGTTTGAATCGCTGTTGCATGACCGCTTTCTGTTGCTTTGTGTAGGGGAGTAGATTGAGATTGATCTCTCGCCTCGAGCTTCGCCCCTGCGTTGAGCAATGTTTGAATCGTTTCGTTACGACCAATTCGTGCTGCCTCGTGTAGGGAAGTGAGGTACCATTTATCTCTAGCTTCTATCGCAGCCCTCGCGCTGAGCAATGCTTTTATCGCTTCTGTACAGCTATTTGCTGCTGCCAAATGCAGGGGAGTACATTGATTGACTTGTCTCGCCTCTAGAGCAGCTTGCGCCCTGAGTAATGCTTGGATGGCTGTTGTATGACCGTTTGCTGCTGCCACATGTAGGGGAGCGTTTTTCCTTCTATCTCTAGCCTCTAGCTCTGTCCCCACACTAAGTAATACTTGGATGGTCTCTGTATGGCCTTGCTGTGCTGCTGTATGGAGCGTAGTAATGTGGGGCAGGTATATGACTGTAAATCGGTTATAAAAAAACCGAAATAGGTACAAGCTGCTGCGAAACACCCTGTCCTTCTTGCAAACCCAGAAGTATCTAGGTTAGGTTCTATTTCAGGTTGCGGATAGATCGTCCCCCTAGGCCTGCTTGTAGAACTGGGGCTGTCAGAGGAATGTATCTCCTCTTTACTACTTCTTGCTGTAGAATCGGGGTCTATTACTGTTTATTCGCCATCTGCTTTTTCAGCTTGTATCATAGGGAATTGTTGTGCAGTTGCTGTTTCAGAATCAGGCATAACCTTGATTCCACTAATGGCTGGCGGACTTGTTGGTGGCATATCTTTTAGGGGAGTGGCTGGCATAGCGCATGTGCCAGGATTTGTTGCCAAGATGCTATGATTTTGTGAGGGTGCTTCAGGTGTCGAGGGCGCCGATGTTGGAGATGATAAGGGTACAGGGTTCGCATGCTCAAACCCGCAACTGATGAGGATTTGGCTGATGAATAAAATATATGCTATAGCTTTGTGACATGGATTGGTGTAAAATGCTTTCATAATGCTTAGGGTTATAGTTGTTGCGCTTGAAGAATTTAACAGGCATCAAAGATACGACACCTAGGTGCTAAGTTTTCTACAATCCATACACAACGCAACAGGGATCAGCGCTGCTTGTAGGCATATTCTTCGCCTATCACACAATGTTGCTGGTCCTATATAATCTAGACAATATGAAAAATAAATCTTCCGCAGGTGAACAGCTATGTTTTGTAGACTTGGTGCTGCCGCTGGCTATCCCTAAAACCCTTACGTATCATGTCCCGGCTCCTTTCATTGCTGACGTATGTATCGGTAGTCGGGTGATTGTTGGCTTAGGTAAGCAAAAAATTATCACGGGTATTGTGCGTAAGATCCATACTACGGTTCCCACTTATACCACTAAGCCTATTATCGATCTACTAGATCCTGCTCCTATTATTACGCCTATCCAATTGCGGTTTTTGCAGTGGCTGGGGGAGTATTACATGTGTACGCCAGGGGAGGTTATCAAAACGGCATTGCCTAGTGGATTAAAGGTAACGAGTCAATCGAAGGTGTATTTGTATGCAGGCGGGGATGGCGCTGCCACGAAGCTTTCACCGCAGGAGGAGGTGATTGTAGCGGCTTTGGAGCAGCAGCAACCGTTGTCGTATGCGCAGGTAGAAGCGCTCTCCGGGCAGCGCACGGTATATCGATTGTTGAAGAGCCTAGCAGATAAGCAGGCGATCATCATCGTAGAGGAACTGAAGGATAAGTATTTGCCGAAGATGGAAAAGCAGGTGAGCTTGCATCCAAAGTACAACCAGCAAGAGGAGGCTTTGCGCGGGCTTTTACAGGAGCTGGAGAAAAAGCCCAAACAGTTGGATGCTTTGCTGCAGTATATGGCGATGAAATCTTCCCCGCAGTTTGCTGCCCCATGGGTTGGAAAAAAGGAGTTGTTAGAGCAAGATGTCGCTAGTCATGCCTTACAAAGTCTCTTGAAACAAGAGATCCTGGTAGAACGTACGGTGGTCATTTCAAGGCTCTTGAGTCGCAAAACGGCTACGCCGCCAGAGATCGTTCTGAGTGATTCTCAAAGTCAGGCGTTAGCTGATATCAAGGAATGGTTTAAGAGCAAGGATACCGTGTTGCTACATGGCGTGACGGGCAGTGGTAAGACGGAGATGTATGTGCACCTGATTCAGGAGGCGTTGCAAGGGGAGGGGCAGGTGTTGTTTCTATTACCGGCGATAGGGTTAACGACGCAGATTGTTCAAAGGCTAAAGGATCGTTTTGGGGATGTCATGGAGGTGTATCACTCTAAGTATTCGAATCATGAACGGGTAGAGATTTGGAATAAGGTGCTGCGCCAGGCAGTGCGTGTGGTGATTGGCGTGCGTTCTGCGGTGTTGCTGCCTTTTCACAACCTGCAATTGATTATTGTGGATGAGGAACATGAAGCGGCGTATAAGCAGTTTGATAGTGCGCCTCGCTATCATGCGCGGGATGTGGCTCTCATGTTGGCGACTTTTCACAAGGCGAAGGTGCTATTGGGTTCTGCGACGCCTGCTATAGATACGTATCACCATGCGAAGGAGGGCAAGTATGGGCTGGTGAAGCTGGCGCATAGGTTTAGCGCGGCTTCGTTACCGCGTATACAGGTAGTTAATCTCCGTATTGAGCAAAAGCGAAAGCGATTGCAAGGGGAGTTTACGGTGCCTTTGATAGAGGCATTGGAAAGTACGCTACAGCACAATCAACAGGCGATCATTTTCCAAAATAGGCGTGGGTATGCTACGTATCTGTTTTGCGCTTCCTGTGCTTGGATAGCTACGTGCCAGCAGTGTTCGGTGAGCCTGACGTATCACCAGTGGCAGGATTATCTGGTTTGTCATTACTGTGGGTGTCATCAAGATATGCCGCCTGCGTGTACTGAATGCGGGGCTACTACGCTAAAGCAGATGGGGTATGGTACGGAGAAGGTCACGGAGACGTTGCAGCATTTTTTTCCGGATAAGCGTATTGACCGCATGGATGCGGATTCCACTCGTAAGAAAAATAGCTATCAGCAGATTATCCATCGCTTGGAGCATGGGGATACGGATATTTTGGTGGGTACGCAAATGATTACGAAGGGGTTGGACTTTGGGAATGTTTCTTTGGTAGGGGTGCTGGATATAGATAGGGCACTTTATTTCCCGGATTTTAGAGCGAATGAGCGGTGTTTTCAATTGCTTACACAGGTAGCTGGTAGGGCTGGTAGAAGGGAGGTGGAGGGGCAGGTAATTATTCAGACGCTGAATCCTACGCATCCGGTCTTGCAGGACGTGATAAGGGGGGATTATGTGCGGATGTACGACCGGGAGGTGTTAGAGCGGCAAAAGTATGGTTATCCTCCGTATACAAGGTTGATTAAAGTTACTTGCAGGCATGTGTATGAGCAGGTTGCGCACAAAGCAGCGCATGCATTAGCCCGTGAGTTGCAGCAAAAAATACCGGTGGCGCATATTCTAGGTCCGCAAGCGCCTCTCATAGCGAAGGTGAAGCATTTCTATCGGGTGGATATATGGGTAAAGTTGGCTAAAGATAAGTCTGCTGCGTTATGGGATGTAAAGGAAAAACTGCAGGCGGCTGCGTTGCATGTCCGTGGGGAAAAGGATTTTCGCCAGGTGCAAATGACTTTCGACGTGGATCCGACATAGGAATGCTATGGGAAGGTTTGGAAAATGAGTGGGATTGTTAGATGGGTAGTAGTACCGAAGGCATGTTGCCTCTATAGATGGTATGACCGTGCTAGCAAGGTTATGGGATGTTATCTACTGCTTCTGGGTTATCTGTTACTAGATTTACTGGTTTTATTTGCTTGGATTCTTCTGTTGGTTGCTTGGGTTCTTCTTTCTCCTTTTCTATCAGCGTTAGCACTTCATCTTTTAGCTCATGCAACTCATTGTGATTGGCTACATGTACGAGCATAGCTATGAGCTTGTTGTACTTTTCTAGTAAACGGGCATACTTATTTTCTATCCGTAGCAGTTTGGAGTAATTGCTGGATGGTTGAATACCTGATACGGGGTTTTCAGTACCTCCGCCAATTTCTTTTTTTAGCTCGGGGATATCAATCGAAAAATCATAGTGGATAATGTTACCTATGTCCGCAATGCAGCTGTAGCTTAAGTTCGCATTATTAAACCTATTGTATAAGGTGTTACGACTGATTCGCAACTTAGCTGCTATTGTGGTAAAGTGATAGCCACTCTTTCTGACGATGTTTTCTACTATTTGTCCTCTGTGTATCATAGTACACAAAGAGCTATATTTGCCGTCCCCTGTGACGCATCTATTTGTGAATACCCGTGTAAAGTTTTTGTCTTTTTTAGGACATTATAGAAATTTAAATAACATTATCGTATCACTTTTGCCGGTGTTTGCGATGTAGTATGTATCTTCATGGTTATTTGCTTTCCGGATTCTTAAGACATGCGTAGGGATCTCTATCATTTCCTAGGCACTCCTTGCTACCACCTGCGTGAAGACCTGTTACAACGTCATTGATGTCGTAAGTACTTAGTTTGTTGATAGATGAATACGCTGATGGCTAACATCAGCAGCAAACACACCATGAATATAGGTAATGGCAGTAGGTGATGCTCTTCAGAGAATGTATAGGATGTGTGTTGATTCATGAATAAGAGTATCAGTGTAAAACTATTATTCAAACAATGGGCGATAATAGGATATATGAGATGCTGCGTCCATGTATAAAGATATCCAAATAATGCCCCTAGCAGAAAACGCGGTAGAAACCCATAGAACTGCAGGTGTATGGCACTAAAGATAAAGGCAGTAACCCAAATAGCTACATGACTATTGCAACGTTGGCGCAGCAAGGATTGCACGATACCTCTGAAGACGAGTTCTTCCCCTATGGCAGGAATAAGACTCATAACGATGATACCTGTTCCTAAATCTTGCCATGAAGAAAAGGTAGAGAGTAGATGGGTAAGGTGCTTGAGAGACTCCTCTTTTGCTTTCACCCAATCCCCTACCTTGCTCAGCCATGCAGGAAACTGCAGCTGTAAATTCCAGTACACAAAATAGGTATTGACGAATAGAGTCACTAGCATCAGCGCCACTGTCAGCAAGGTAAACTGTAGGTACCGTTGCTCACCAGCAAAAAAACTCCAAATGCTTTTTTTTTTGACAAAACACCAATAGCCTACCGGGCCTATGATAAATATACCAGTGGTGAGTATCGCCTGTGAAAGCAATAAAAATTGCCTAGACTCCCCCGTGGCATCCAGCAGATGACAAGCAACTAACGCCACAATAGCCAACATCCCTATCACATAGCCTATCGCCATACTACAGATTAACCTTAAAATATCCAGCGCAATATTATTGGATGTATGATTCATCATGTCGTTATGATTACTAGTTGAAGGGTATTCAAACGTAGCATTACCTCACCACTGCAGCAACTTTACTCCAGGATGCGGTCTATAGCTATTCCGCATTGTGACTGAGTTTAGCTAGTTTTCTACTAAAGACAAGAAACAGACAGCCAACGCTTACCGAAGTCCAAAAAATGAGTTTGAAGACAGATAAATACCCCATATGCGCGGACTGTTTTCCTAAACAAGCTGCAAAGTAGTTACCTAAACCAACTACAGCGAAGTAAATACCCATAATAGAAGCCCCAATCCGTTCTGGAGCTAGTTTGGTTACAAAAGATAGGGAAACCGGAGATATGCAAAGCTCACCGATGGTATGCAATAAATAAGCCCCGATAATCCAGTGTAAAGAGGATTGCGTGACGTCTGGTCTAGTCAGTTCCATAGCAGCACCTACCATGCACAACAAGCCGATGCCTATAATGATGTTGCCAATGCCTAGCTTATAGAAGGTGGATATGTGTTTAAAAGCTTTCGCTAAACGATTCCAAATGAGCGCTACCAAAGGCCCCAAGAGGATCACGAACAACGGATTAAGCGATTGAAAGGCACTAGCGGGGATTTCTTTCCCAAACAGATGCCTATCAGTATACTGCTCCGTATATAAGTTCATTAAGCCCCCTGCTTGCTCAAAAGCCACAGAGAAGCTGATAATGGCGATAAAGGAGATGATTAATGCTAGGAAGCGATCTTTTTCTTCCTTCGTTAAATGGGCAAGAATAGATTTTTTGCGCCCATCTGTAGCATGCGATGTTGTTCTTCTTTTTACAGGATCTCCTATACCTGCAAGGTATTTTTTGCCTAATAGAAGAATGCTTATTCCCAATAACATCCCTATGCCAGCCAAGCCAAAGCCGTAATGCCAACCATAATTTTCGCCAATACTGCCGATGACAAGGCCTGCTAACACCGCACCCAAATTCACCCCCATATAAAATATAGTAAACCCTCCATCCCTTCGTTTATCCCCCGCAGGATATAAACTTCCTACCAAAGCAGAGATATTAGGCTTTAAAAGCCCCGTGCCCGCAGCAATAAAGCAGAGCCCTAACATAAAGCATATTTGATGCTGTAACGCCAATAAAAAATGCCCTATGCAGGCGCAGAAAGCCCCCATAAGTACTGCCAACTTTTGCCCAAGCCATTTATCTGCCGAGGCACCTCCTATGATGGATAATACATAGCCACCCATGGTATAAATACCATATAGCTGTAATGCCTCCGCATTGGTCCAACCTAGCCCCCCACGTACATTGTCTACTAAAAAAAGCACCAATAGCGCACGCATTCCGTAGAAACTAAACCGTTCCCACATCTCTGTTAAAAAAAGTATAAATAACCCCACTGGATGTCCTAAAAACATCTTTCCTGCCCCGCTTGTCTGTTCTTCTTCCATATAAATTTATTGTGTTAATTGATTTTCATGACCCGCAAGATAGTGTCAGAATCTTTATTCTACAACTTTAGGGGAATATAAGGCTGTTATGTACCGCTATCCATGGTCTATGCGTGACATGTAATTTCTCTCCCTATCTGATCCATTACGTTTTACACCGCCATGCTTCTTCGTGCCGCATCAGCAAATAGGCAAGTCCCCTTATTCAATCGCTTGGATATTAGTTAGGTTAGTATAGAGTCCTGCTTGAGCCATCAATGCTTCATGCGTACCTCTTGCTACTATTTCTCCTTGATCAATGACTAGAATCTCATCTGCATGCCGAATGGTACTTAGGCGATGTGATATAATGATGGCCGTAATATCCTTCATGTATTGCTCCAGCGCTCCTTGCACCAATTGTTCTGAGGCACTATCGAGGTCGGAGGTGGCTTCATCGAGTATCAAGATGGGAGGATTTCCTAAAACAGCGCGTGCAATACCTAGACGTTGTGCTTGCCCTCCTGATAGTTTATTACCACGTTCACCCACAATGGTTTGATATTGTTGCGGTAATTCCATAATAAATTGATGCGCATGGGCTATTTCTGCAGCAGCCATTACGCTAGCTTCATCGGCTTCTGGCCTACCAAAAGCAATATTATTGTACACCGTGTCGTGCAGTAAGATATTCTCTTGTGTCACCATGCCCATCAGCTTACGCAAAGCATAGATATTACAGGTTTTTACAGGCATTCCATCGATCGTTATCTCTCCTGTAGTAGCATCATAGAACCGTGCTAGTAAATTCACGATGGTAGATTTACCTCCTCCGGATGGCCCTACTATGGCGATCTTCATGCCTTTGCGTATCGTCAAGTTGACGTTTTTGAGGGTTTGTTGGTGTTGATAGAAAAAGGTTACATCCTTAAAACAGATTTCTTTTTCAAAACTATGAATGGGTAGTGCTGTGGGTTGATTAGTGATTTCTGAAGGTGTATCTATTAACTCAAATATCCTTTTCCCTGCTACACGACCGCGTTGTATGCTTGTGAAGGATCGTGAAATGGATTTAATGGGCACGAGTGCTTGCGAGAAACAGATAATGTAGGTAAAGAAGGTACTAGGCGTTAAATCTGCTTGCCCCATAAGAATTTTCGCCCCTTCGTATGCGATAAGGAAGGTAACCACACCTACCCCTAGAAATTCTGACATAGGAGGCGCCATGCTTTTGCGCACCTCCATCAATAGATTCTCTTGTGCATACTGTCCATTTTCCTCCTTGAACCTATTCATAATGTATGGACGGGCTACAAAGGCTTTGATAATCCGCATACCCGATAAGGCTTCTTGTAAGATACTTACCAACCTGGCAATAGAGGCTTGCGTTTGGACAGCATTCTCTCGCAGCTTGCCTAATATATAGGCAATAATGAGTCCTGCAACGGGTAAAAACCCGAGGCTTAAAATAGTAAGCTTACTAGAGATATGGTACATCACTACAAAGAAGCCAGTGATGGTAACAGGTTCTTTAAATAGCACACGTAGCAGGTCTACGATCACATATTCGATTTCTTGTACATCGCTTGTGATTCTAGATATGATATTCCCGGGAGGATGGTTAATGAAGTAAGCTAAATGTAGCTGGGAAACATTATCGAATAACTTCATGCGGAGGTTATACACGATTTTAGTGCGTACCTCCGCTACAATGATCTCTGCCAGGTAGCGAAAGATATTGGTCAGCAATACGGAAATGATAATCACAAAGCAGACGAAGTACAAGGCTTTCACCCTGCCTTCTGTGGCGATTACATACATGAAGTAGTACTGAAATAAGTCCTTCAGATATTTCACACTCCAAAAGAAAGTAGGTTTTTCTATCATCCGAATCGCTTCGGTGATATCAGCGGAGCTAAAGAGAATATCTAGCAAGGGGATGAGCATGCTAAAATTGATCAACCCAAAGACCACGGTCAATATGATGGCTAAAAAGTAAAAAGGCACAAGCCTGCGAATAGGTTGTGCATACGTAAGTATTCTAAGGTAAATTTTCATTTAGGGGGATCTATAAGTTGAAAGCTGATATATGATATACTAGGTTGCTGAAGTGCGCTAAACTACAAATAAATCTGCAGCTATTTTATCTGCGAGCAATTTACCTTGCTGTGTAAGGAACAACGTGTCGTCTTCTAAGCAGGCTAATTGCAAGTTGAGCAACTGCTGGATATAGGTTCCATGTGTTGATAGTATGTCATATTGATATACTGTCTGTAAGTATGATGTTTTACATCCCCAGGAGGTTCGTAAGCTCGTCATGATGTATTCATTGATGTTATCTGTCGTAGTCAGCGCTTCTACGGTGCTAGGGATTGTACCTGATGCTATATGTGTGATATATTGTTGGTTGTGGGCTACATTGTGCTGTCTGCTCTTCCCATTGTACGAATGGGCACTTGGCCCTATGCCAAGGTAATGGTGTTGTTGCCAATAGCTGGTATTGTGTTGTGCCTGAAAGCCTGGCAAGCTAAAATTCGATATTTCATATTGCTGATAGTTGTTGGCAGCTAGCGTAGATACGACGGTATGAAAATGTTGTGCGGCTGTATCATCATCCACCATGTGTAGCTTCCCTGTTTTTAACCAATGTCCAAACGCGGTATTGGGTTCAATGGTGAGGCAATAAGCAGATATATGTGAGGGCGCAAACTGAGTAGCTAAGGCCAAGTCCTGTTGTAGCATTTGTTCGCTTTGGCCAGCTATGGCATAAATCAGATCTATACTAACGTTCGCAAAGCCTGCTTCCGCAATCATCTGTAAGCTAGCAAACGCTTGTGCAGCATTATGTGCACGGTGTAAGTATTTCAGCAGCGCGTCATTAAAAGTTTGTATACCTACACTCAATCTATTGATCCCCATAGTACGCCAAGCGGATAATTTATCTTGTGTTACATCATCTGGGTTGACTTCTAGGGTTATTTCTTGTACTTCTGTGGCTGCAAAATGCTTTTGAATAGTGATGAGTATAGCGGCTATTTCTTCTGCTGCTAACAGCGAAGGTGTTCCTCCGCCAAAGTAGATGGTTTGTATCTTTTTCCCTTGCAGATAATTTTTTTGCAGCTGTAATTCTTTGGCTATGGCTGCCAACATAGGCTGTTTAAACCGGAGATTGGTTCTAAAGTGGAAGTTGCAATAGTGACAGGCTTGCTTGCAAAAAGGGATATGGATATAGATACCTGCCATGATAAACTACAAAATGAAGGGAGTAATGTGTAAGCAGGTATGCTGCAGATTTGGGAGGTGACGTAGTTGATGCAGGGTAACGTTAGAGGTCTATGTGGACGCAAAAATCAGGTTAGCGCAGCTATATGTTTCTCACGCATCTATCATTACTGCAGCAGCTTGTTTGATAAATGATTGTTGTTTGCCCTGATGATAGCAGTACAACATAAGCTGATAGCCATTAAACAGCCATTAGTTCCTGCTCCTTGTGCGCTAAGAGTTGATCTATCTTTTGAATATACTTATCCGTTGTGGTTTGTAACTTCTCTTCGGCACGTTTCACCACATCCTCGGAAGTACCTTCTTTTTGTAGCTGCTTAAAAGCTTCTTTGATATCTTTTCTGACATTGCGGATGGCTACCTTTCCTTTCTCCGCCTCATTCTTAACCTGCTTTACCAACTCTTTTCTGCGTTCCTCCGTCAATGGAGGAATCACTATCCTGATCATCTCACCATCATTTTGCGGGTTAAAACCTAGATTGCTATTGATGATAGCTCTTTCTATATCCCCAATGCTGGATTTCTCCCAAGGCCGAATCACCAACGTCTTGGCATCGGCAGAAGTAATCGCTGCTACTTGCTTCAGTGGCACCATATTGCCATAGTACGACATCTGCACGTTATCTAACATAGAGGGCATGGCTCTTCCTGCCCGCACCCTGGTAAATTCTTGCTCTGTATGCGCATATGCCTTTTGCATATGTTCATCCGCTCTTTCTAATTGCTGTTGTATTGCTTCCATAGGAAAGTACTCTAATCTTTATTATGACATTATTAATAGCTACTACTGAGCGTAAATTTATAAAATAGTACTGATTTAAATGACAATTTGAGCACAAAGATCAGTATTGTATTGCATATACGCAACGGTGCTAAATAAATAGGACTTTCGCACGCATACAATTTTATCTACAATCCACCATGATTGCTAGCGGCGGGATTATTATCATGTTCTACACTATTTTCTCTCTATACTTAGATGGCAATTCGTAGCAATTCTACACGTGGCAACCCTGTTACTTGGCCTATGATATTGATATCTAATTTTTGAAGGAGCATTTTTTTTTGCTGTCTCTAAAATGCCTGCTTTTCGACCTTTCTCCATACCTTTCTCCATACCTATTTTTTCTCCTTCTAT
>JALRAY010000032.1 GCA_023257955.1 Amoebophilaceae bacterium
ATAGAGCAATACAAATGGGAATTAAAATCGCTTATGACAACTAAGTTTCACATCGTTAACGTAGCTTGATTTTTCGTATTTCATAATCTGATGTGTATATCCTGGTTGTGATTGTAGGGTGAAGGAAAAGACGACATCGTTGTGGAATTCTTGCATATTGGCGGATACGTAGCTTTTGTTGGAAAGCTGTAAGGAGTCTTGATCCATTTTATCTACTACTTGCGGCGGTAGGTAGATAGTAGCAAAGTCTTTTAGGGCTTCTGGGTTTGATAAGGTGGCTTTTACCAATAGGTCATGTGGCTTCGTGAGCTCTTTGTTGTTGGAGGTATTTGACATATTTTTATTATGTTGTGGGTTAAAATAAAATTTAGGGTCTGTTGTTATTTGATATCCAGCTCCAGGCTATCAATCATGCTTTTGAGTTCACTAATTTTTAAGTTTGCTTTTTCTCCTTTATCATAAATGGTCATCATATAAACTACTGCGTTTCCTTTTTCCTTTGCTCTGAATGGCCAACCTTATTTTAAAGCAATTGTTGCCAATCAAAATACCTAATTCAGGATTAGTTTTTAAATCTAAAATCAGTTTAGCAAACTCATTTTTAAGCGATTGGGTTGACTTGTGCCATAATGTGTAGTAATTAAGGATGTTAAGACGTCTATTGTTGTAGGCGTAACGCCCCGGGCATGATTGGGGTACGCAATTACACTTTACACAACCCCGTACCGTATGCAAGCGCAACGATTACTAAAGTTATAAAAGCGCCGCTAGAAAATCTCTCTCTTATTGAGAATACTTACAAGCCGTCAGCAGATCAGGTGGCTAGGGTTCGGCGGCCCTCTCCGCAAATGCTTAGCAGATCGCTCGTATACAAGGATTATGCTTTCGTTCGGTTCCTATGGTAGTATTAGCACCATGCCCTGCATAGATAATCGTGTCATCTGGTAGCACTAGTAATTGCTCCTGAATACTTTTGAGCAAAGTATCATAATCCCCTCCCGGAAGGTCTGTGCGGCCAATATTGTTGTGAAACAGCGTATCTCCTACGAGACACAGCTTCTCTGCGGCACTATATAAGGCGATATGGCCTGGGGAATGACCAGGTACATGTAGGACCTGTAGTTTACTTTCCCCAACGGGGATACTACCCCCTACCTCTAGCAGCTGTTCCGCCTCCGTAGGTTCACAATAGGGAATCCCATACTGGGGAGCGTATTGAGGTGATAGCTCTAATAAAAAAGCGTCTTGCGGATGGATTGCCAATGGTACGTCATATTGCTGCTTAACATACGCATTCCCCACAATGTGATCAACATGACAATGGGTATTCACCACTTTAGTAACCACAAACTGATGCTGATGGATAAAAGTACTCAAAGCCGTTTCTTCCGCGGGCGTTGAGCAACCCGGATCTACGACAATACACGCGCGGGTATGATCATAGACTACATAAGTGTTTTCCGCTAGCGCATTAAAGGTAAATTTTTTGATTTGTAACATAGTTTGTAAAAATTGAGCGTGTTGTTAGTATCTAAGGAGTATACTATAAAGTAACGCACGGTTGACCACTTACTGGCATATGATTCGGATGAGTATTTGTGCTTCGGTGATAAATTCCTGCAAATACCTTGCAAAGAACCAATGCGTCGATACTTTTTGCTATTTTCGCTCATAGGAAAGGGAATCATCATCGCATTCCTGCTAAGAACTTATAACACCTAAATGACACTTCTGATATATGCATAATGACTTTATCACAAACCTTCGTTGGCGAGGGATGATTCACGATATGACGCCTGGGTTAGAGAAAGCACTCAACAAAGGCATGATGACGGCGTATTTGGGCTTTGACCCTACCGCCACTTCCTTGCATGTGGGGAATCTTGCTGCCATCATGTTGCTGCAGCATTTTCAACAAGCAGGACACAAACCGATAGCTGTAGTTGGCGGTGCTACCGGCATGGTAGGCGATCCATCCTTCAAGGCCGCAGAAAGGAAGTTTCTAGACCAAGCAACGCTGCTGCATAACCAAGCCTGTATACACAAACAGCTAACCAAATTCTTAGACTTCACGCCTAAGGCGAACACTGCCGAGTTAGTCAATAACATAGATTGGTTACAACCCATAGGCATGTTAGATTTTCTACGCGAGGCAGGCAAGCATATCACCGTTAACTATATGCTGGCGAAAGATTCCGTAAAACGACGTTTAGACTCCGGCATCTCCTTTACAGAATTTTCCTATCAACTACTACAAGGCTACGACTTTTATCATCTCTATACCACCAAAGGCGTACACCTTCAAATAGGAGGTGCAGATCAATGGGGTAATCTGACAACCGGCATCGAGTTGATACGTCGCAAGACAGGTAAAGAGGCTTTTGCACTCACCATACCCCTCATCACTAGGGCTGATGGCAGTAAGTTTAGCAAATCAGAACAAGGGAATATTTGGTTAGATCCCACCCTGACTTCTCCCTATGAGTTCTATCAATTCTGGCTCAATTTCAGTGACGAAGACGCCCAAAGACTCATTAAAGTGTTTACACACTTAAGCAAAGAAACCATAGAAGCACTGATTGAGGAGCATGATCCCGCACCTCACAAACGCCTTTTACAAAAAGCACTAGCCAAAGAAGTTACCATACTTGTGCATTCCACGGAAGCTTATCAACAAGCGCAACGCGCTGCAGAATTACTCTTTGGGCGGCAGTCAATAACTTCCTTGAACGAGCAAGACTTAACCCTCGTATTACAAAACATCCCTAAGATACCGTTATCACAGAGCCAGTTTGAGAAGCTGCAGTACGTGATAGATTTGGTAGGACTGACAGATGTAGATACGATGTTCACCACGAAGGCAGCCATGCGACGCACCATTCAAGAAGGGGGAATGTCGATTAATGGAGAAAAGATTACAGACCCTCAACAAGCGATTACCACCAACTTGTTACATGGCAAGTACCTACTCATCCAAAGGGGTAGGAAACAGCATTATTTGATGGAAGTAATATAGTTATTACTTTCGCACTGTGTGATGTGCAATGTTGAGGACCTTCTTAATGACGTCATTCAGTGAATTAATCCACTCGTAATGGATTGCTTCAGCTCCTACGGCACCTCGCAATGACGTACGTGGGAAAATGTTAACATATGTAGCGGAGTTGCTAACTACCCCAGTTTTGGCGATCTAAGCTTCTGTAGTGGATGGCTTCCGCCAGGTGGTTTTCCAAAATGTGCTCGCTAGCAGCTAAATCTGCTACTGTACGCGCAACCTTTAAGATTCTATCATAGGCCCGTGCAGAAAGGCCGAGCTTCTCCATAGCTGTCTTCAGTAAGTTTTGACCTACCTTTGAAATGGTACAAATATCCTTCACCATCGCAGATGGCATCATGGCATTAGTATAAATGCCTTCATGTTCTTTAAAGCGTGCTATTTGTATATCCCTGGCTTGTATCACCCGCTCTTGAATAGTCGCACTATGCTCTACAAACTTATTCGCTGTCATCTGCTCAAAAGGAACGGGTGTCACTTCTAGGTGCAAATCGATACGGTCCAAGAGAGGACCACTCACTTTGTTGAGGTACTTTTGCACGGAACCGGATGGGCATACGCAGGATTTGGTAGGATGATTATAGTATCCGCAAGGGCAAGGGTTCATACTGGCGATAAGCATGAAATTGGCAGGGAATTCAACGCTTATCTTAGCGCGGGCTACCGTTACCTTACGTTCCTCCAAAGGTTGCCGCATTACTTCTAACACACTTCTTCTAAACTCTGGCAATTCATCTAAGAACAGTACCCCATTATGCGCTAGGGATATCTCCCCAGGTTGCGGCACACTACCTCCACCTACCAAGGCCACATCACTAACGGTATGATGAGGAGCTCGAAAAGGCCGTGTTGTCATGAGGCTGCTTTGGTTACCTAGCTTACCGACTACAGAATAGATCTTGGTCGTCTCCAACGCTTCACATAGATTAAATGGAGGCAGAATAGAAGGAATGCGCTTTGCCAACATCGTTTTACCAGCTCCCGGGGGGCCGACCATAATCAAGTTATGCCCACCAGCTGCTGCTATCTCTAAGGCCCGCTTAACATTGTATTGTCCCTGCACATCTGAAAAGTCTAAGGCATATTGATGCACCTTTGCTGCAAAGAGCTCACGGGTATCTACCACCAAGGGCGCGATAGGCTTTTCACCCGTAAAGAATGCCAAAGCTTCCTTAATATGTGTAACAGGGATAATATCTAAATCATTCACGATAGCCGCTTCATCCGCATTGTCTGCCGGCAATACCAATCCCTTCATCTTCTTAGCTCTGGCTTCTATCGCAATGGGTAATGCCCCTTTGATAGGTCGTAAAGTACCATCCAGTGCTAGCTCTCCCATCACCACATATTTATCTAGATCAGGGAGGGTATATTGCCGCGAAGCTTCTAGGATACATAAAGCAATGGGGAGGTCATAGGCAGCGCCTTCTTTGCGGATATCTGCAGGCGCTAAATTCACGATCACACGTTGGCGGGGCATCTCACAGTCAATATGCTTCAATACCGACTCTATCCGATGCTGACTTTCTTTGATGGCATTATCCGGCAGACCTACCACATAGAGGTTGGTCCCTTGGATGATGTTTACCTCTATGGAGATTAAGAAGGCGTTTACACCATATACTGCACTACCGAAAGTTTTTATAATCATAGTGACTGAAGAAGATGGCCGTACAGCTTCATAGCCTCGCCTGGTGTTAGTCTGTGGTTATATGGGATTTGATGCGCGCCAAGAGCTTATCGTATACCTCTTGCATACTCTCTATAGGCAGGCCATGTGCAAAACTCTTGTCATAATTGCCTGCATCTATGCGTTCGATATTGGCATGCGTAGTGTCATTGAAGTTTTGGCTTTTTAAAGAAATGAAACCATCGTTAGGGTCGCCGAACAAGGTTTGTAATTTTAGATCTTGTAAGAAAGTTTGTAGCTTCCAGTCATGATTTTCAAAATCTGCTTTTATTTCGGGCGTACAGTTATTCCATATCCAGAAGACTCCGCAATTTAAAACCTCATCTTGTATTTCTTTCTTAATCTCTTCTTCTAGAAACTTATCGGCTTTTGCTGTGATTAATATAACCGGTACATCTACATTGGGGAGCTTACTTCCAATTTCTTTTATCACGTCACTCTCAGGGCTTAAGTCTTGTACCCCATCGGAATCAAAGTTATAAACACATTTCTGTAACACTTCTAAAGCGGCTTTCTTTTCGGGTTTTTTCTGGATTATGAGAGGCATAAGTACGGGTATAAGCGTTTTGAGCTTATGGGTCGTGTCTTCGTTGGCGGTACTAAAGGGATCGAACCCCATAAGCGGCCCCCGATCTAATATCAACGCTTTGATGGCTAGATCATTACTATGCTTACACCATAGATAGGCTGCTAACACTGCTCCTTGGCTATGCCCGTATACAACTAGGTTACAGTCTTTATGACTTTGCTGCAGCAAGGTATGAAGTGCTTTTACTTGCTCATCCAATGAATCGGTAAATGACTGTGTTCTTGCTGGCGCGAGTACGGTTACATCTTTTTCATCCGATAAATCATCTGCAAGCTTTTGCCTTAGTTGTTCTAAAAAACTCATACCTTCCTTTTGGGCGTTCAGACCATGTAAGAGTACTACTACCGTTTTCTTTTTGCCATTAAAAAAGTTCCCGCATTCGCAAGAAGGCATCAGCAAAATGAAAAATAGCAGCAATAGCTGGCTGAGGTGTAGCCAGAAGGAAGGTCTGCGGGTATTCATAATGTAAAATGGGTTAATGATTTTGTAAAAAATGCGCAAAAAAGCATGTAAATCGAAATATAGGTTACCGCCACGATATCTAAGTTATGTGTGCTGGGCGATGTTTATCACTTTACATAGCGTTAGTCTTTTATGCAGGACTTTACCTTTGCTAAGAAGGTAGCGTAAGGTGATTTTCCTTCTGTAACTGTGATAGCGGTCAGTAAAAGACCATGTGCAAAAATATCAGGATCATCGAATGAGTACTTTGATTTTTCAATATTTGCATTAGAAGCACCTTTGCAGTATTGGCTCTGCAAGGAAATGAGCCCATCATTAGGATCACCGAAAAGGTCTTTCAAAGATAGAATAACTAGTGTACTAAGCTTACTCTTCAACTGAGTCTCCAAAGCTTCTAAAAACTTCCCTTCTGCCGTTATTAATAAAACGGGTATATCAATACTTGGAAGCTTAGAGACAATATCTTGTATGACTTGGTTGTCAGGCGCAAGATTCTGTATGCCTGGTTGGTTAAAATTGTTGATCAATACTTGCAAGTCTGCAGGGATTAAAGCTGCTGCGAAGGGGGAGGTTAGAAAGTTTACTAGTTGGGTTGTCTTATCGGTGTTTCCAGAGCTTAAAGGATCAAACCCTGCAAGTGGACCACGATCTAGGATCAGACCTTTGATTTTTAGGTTATTGCCATGCTTGCACCACAAGTACGCAGCTAATACAGCCCCCTGGCTATGGCCATAGATAATCAGGTTGCTGTCTTTATGATCTGTTTGAAGCATTGCATATAGATCGTCTACTTGGGCTTCTATAGAAGCGGTGATTGAATTGGTCCTTGCGGGTGCTATCACCGTTACATTCTTTTTATCAGATAAATCTGCCGCTAATTTCGTCTTTACAGGGTCTAAGTTACCTGGCACTCCCACCCCATGTAGGAGTACTACAACGGTCTTTTTAGGTTTCTCAGGTTCTTGTCTAGGTCCCTCATTAGGTCCAGTTAGTCCTCCGCATTCGCAAGAAGGCATCAGTAAAATGAAAAATAGCAGCAATAGCTGACGGATAGATGTATATATAGTTTTTCGGTTGTTCATAAGCGTTAAAGTATCATATTCTGGGTAAAGTGTTTACAAAAATGGCAAAGTTTTTTAACGCGTCTCTGCCTTACGCGGTGCTGCTCGCACGTTATATCTACAAGGCTTCCAAGATCTCATCTGTAATGCCGGTACTAGAGAATCCGCCATCATGCATCAAGTTCTGCATGGTTACCATCCTCGTGAGGTCTGAAAACATAACGGCGATATAGTTGGCGCAATCTTCCACACTGGCATTGCCGAGTGGGGACATTTTCTGGGCATAGGTATAAAACTTATCAAAGCCTGGCACACCATTCCCTGCGGTGGTAGGTGTTGGTGACTGCGAAAGGGTGTTTACGCGCACTTTCTTATGCTTAGCAAAGCGGTAGCCATAGCTTCTGGCAATGGACTCTAGCATGGCCTTGGCTTCGGCCATATCGGAGTAATCCGGGAAGGTGCGTTGTGCCGCAATGTAGGAAAGGGCAAGAATAGAGCCCCATTCATTCATTACATCTTGTTTTTCTGCTGTTTGTAGAATTTTATGGAAGGAGAGTGCGGAGATATCTAGTGTCTTTAAGAACCAGTCATAGTTAAGGTCTCCATAGGGGCGCTGCTTGCGCACATTGGGGCTCATGCCAATGGAGTGTAGGATAAAGTCGATCTTGCCTCCTAGTATATTTTGGGCTTCTTCAAAGAGATTTGCTAGTTCTTCGGTGTTGGTAGCATCGGTTTGTATAACCTGTGATTGACACTTTTCTGCTAAGTGTTGTATCTCCCCTAGTCGTAAAGCTACGGCTGTATTGGTTAAAACAAAGTTTCCACCACAGGCTTTGATCTTTAAGGCGGCTTGCCATCCGAGGGACCGCTCATCAAGCGCGCCAAAGATGATGCCTTTTTTATTCTTTAATAGTTGATTGGTAGTAGTCATATAATGTATTGTGATAATAGGATAGTAGAGTATTCATCAATGCGTATGCGCTTATGCTGAAGGCATATGTATGCATCAAGTAGGCTTCCATCCTCTTGCATGCTGCTTGTTGTGCTGTAGGACCGAGAAGGGGCTATGCTTTTCTAGCCGTTATACCGCAATCCGTTGCAACTGATAGAGTGGCATACCTGTTACTTGTCTGATGATATTGATATCTAGCTTTTGCCTGAACATGTTTTTGGCCGTCTCTAGGATGCCCTCTGCTTTACCTTCCGCTTTTAAGCTATCTGCTAATGTTTGCATATGTTTTGATTTTTAATATGCGGGTTAATTGGTTGATGATATCGTCATTACTCAAGTGAGCTAAGGACTTAGCTTTTCTGATGATATCAAAAATAATACATCCGAGTAATTCTTTGAGCCGAGATAGAGTAGTTTGTTTTCTGAATTTAGTATTTTAAGATTATCTCAAACAATCTCGAAGAACAACCATGCAAATAACGAAAACAACTAGGAACTGTTTACAATTCACATTAAGGAATCCAATGCGGCTTGATTGATGCATTATAGCCTTTGTTTTGCCAATGTTTTTTCCCTTGTGTTTAGTTGTATTATTGAAAATGTAAAGCATTTAGCCTCTAAATCAATCAGTTTGCCAAATGTAAAACGGCTCTTAATTTTACTATCAGAACGAAACATAAAAAACTATAACTTCACGTAAATATTAACTTAGGTACTCTTGAAGGGATTTTTATTAAAACAACGCTTATGCATATTCAACTCCCCCATTTTATATATAAGCTAGGCACGCCTACGCACATGGTAATAGACAAGGAAAGCACCGCCTATGATGCATGCGATTTCAACTTAAAGGATAAAAGGATAAGATTTAGACGTGCGAAAGTGACACCTGTGAAAGCAGGAGCTTTTGTGGTTGTATGGAAACGCAGCGATGCTGGTGAAGTAATCCCCTATGATAGTGATGGGAATTTGATTACTTAATTATCGGTATATCAGATAGGGCATACTTTATTTTTCCCAAGTCTGTTTTACTGACGCATAAAATTTTATCTCATAAAGGCGTAGAGGGAAAAAGAGCTTTTCGAATCTATACCCCCGATGATGAGAATTTAAATAAGCAAGCTTCCCAAACACGTAACTGGCAACAAGACTATTACTATTGTTCCCCCAATCATGGGAAGATATGACATGCCTCATACCCTAAAATAGGCTCCTTACTTTATCTTTATGGCAAAGACATCGCTCCAATCACCATGCAACTGACCCATACCGAAGAAAATTACCTCAAAGTCGTCTATAAGCTCTCCAATAGCGGCCAACAGCCCGTATCCACCACCTCCCTAGCAGAAGCATTAGGCATAAGCCCTGCTGCCATCACAGATATGATACAGCGAATGCATAAGAAAGGCTTGTTGAGCTATCAAAAATATCAAGGCGTGAATATATCGGATGTGGGCAAGGAACACGTAATGCAAGTACTGCGCAGAAGAAGGTTATGGGAAGTCTTTTTGGTAAAGAAGTTAAACTTTACCTGGGACGCAATACAAGCTATGGTGGAAGAGTTAGAGCATATTCAATCCAATACCCTCATACAGCAGCTAGATACATACTTAGACCACCCTACGCATAGTCCCCATGGGGAACCTATCCCGGATATGCGAGGGGAGATGAAGACGGAAGTACAGGTGACGTTGAGTCAATTTGCCATTGGACAGAAAGGCGTCTTACTAGCTGTAAAAGATGATACTGCAGCCTTCTTGCAATACCTCAACAAACGAGGCATTTACTTAGGCGCGACTATAGAAGTGCTAGAAAACATCCCCTTTGATCAATCCCTAGATGTGCGTATTGATGGCGAAAAACTGATCAATATCCCGCTAAAGGCAAGTGATAATTTGTTGATGGTAAGTGCATAACATCGTAACATATATCACCGGCGCATTAGCATACGTCAGGTGCGCAGCGTAAAGCAGCCCCCCATACCTTGGAAGTTGTTGGAAAAGCGGTGCTATTAAAACTTGTTAACAACTGCAATACTTTGTGTATCTCCCTCTTCTATGCCTACTCCGAATAACCTCCTAAATAGCCCAAGTCCATATCTCCAGCAACATGCTTATAGCCCCATTCAGTGGCATCCTTGGTCTGCCGCAGCTTTGGCACGCGCGGAGCAGGAAGATAAGCCCATTGTATTGAGTATTGGTTACGCTGCCTGCCATTGGTGTGGGGTAATGGGGAGAGAGACCTTTGAAGATGAGGAAGTCGCTGCTTTAATGAATCAACACTTTATAGCCATTAAGGTAGATCGGGAAGCACAGCCAGATATCGATAGGGTGTATATGCACGCCTTGCAAGCTATGGGGATACCGACAGGCTGGCCCTTGCATGTATTCCTGTTACCGAATCAAGAACCTTTTTATGGGGGCACCTATTTTACGAATGCTGTTTGGAAGCAGTTATTACACCAAATCGCGAAAGCCTATCAACATCATAGACCGCAGCTGGCAAGCTCCGCCAGAGCATTCACCAAGACCATACATGACATGGCGCCCGCAACCTGTAAGCGCAATCATCTCCCTGCCAAAATTGCCCTACAAGACCTACAGCACTTCTTTCAAAACCTGTATCAGCACCTGGATCTGACTTACGGAGGTATAGCCGGGGCACCCAAATTTCCGATGCCTAGCGTCAGCTCGTTTTTACATACTTATTATTTACTCACCGGTGATGAAACCGCTTTAGCACAGCTGCAACGCACCATCACTACCATGGCATGCGCAAGCATCTATGATCAACTTGGGGGAGGATTTGCCAGGTATGCCACAGATGCGGCATGGAATAGGCCACATTTTGAAAAGATGTTAGCTGACAATGCTTTGCTCATTAGCCTCTATACCAAAGGATATGCATTCACGCAAGTACCGCTCTATAAGGAGGTGATAGCGCAAACCATAGCTTTTGTAGTCAGAGATATGCGGCATCCAGGAGGGGGATTTTACAGCGCAATTGCTGCAGACTGCGAAGGGGAGGAGGGAAGGTGCTACACCTGGATGACACAGCAAGTAATAGCTGCCTTGGGTGATGATTATTTCGCCTTTATAGATCACTACCCTATGATCCCTTGTGAAGCGGGGAAGGATAGATACCTCCTCACCAGAAAGAGTGATGTTGCTGCCTGCCCAAGTGCCGAGCAAGCGAAACAAACATTACTTACCACTCGTTCGCAGCGGATACAACCTGAAGTAGATACAAAGGTGTTGACAGCATGGAATGGGATGATAATACAAGCTTTGCTGGATGCGTATTATGCCTTGGGCGAAGAACAGTATTTGGAACTGGCCTATAGCAATGCCCGATTTATAAAGCAATATTTGATAAAAGAGGAGAAGGTAGCCCATGGTTATTATCAAGGCGCAGTATTGGGGGATGGTTACCTGGAAGATTACGCCTGGGTAGTGCGTGCATGGATTAGCTTATATCAAATGACTCTAGCAGAAGACTGGCTGTTGCAAGCGGTAGCGTTGACGGATGATGCCTTAGCCTCTTTTGACGATAGTACCAATAGCCTCTTACATATGTCGGAAAGAGAAAAACATGGATTGATTATGAATCCCATAGAAGTGCTAGATGAAGCTACCCCTAGCCCCAATGCGGTGATGGCGCATAATCTTTTGCAGCTCGGGGGTCTATGTCAGCGGGAAGATTACGATACACGCGCACAAGACATGATAGCGCGTGTATATCCTTTATTCCAAGACAATCCGGTATACATAGCCTCTTGGGGGCATGTGTATGCACTTCAGCTACACCGCGTAACCATTGCCATCGCCGGATCTCAGTGTAAAGAATGGGCTTATGCAATCAAAAAGCAGTATCCAGATGTGATCATTGCGGGGACTATTGCTTCAAGCAATCTTACCTTATTGCAAGAGAAAACGCCAAACAGTCAACAAGGCACAAGCGCTTATATCTGTCATAATCAAACTTGCCTATCGCCTGTTCATAGCCTTGCAGACGTCTTGATAACCTTGTGTACGATATATATAGATACTCCGCACCGCGAGGATAGCAATGAATTCCCCCTCTAGATATACTAGAGGTGTTGCGTATTTCATTAACACTGCTTTCTTGTACGGTTGTAACTACTCAGGTATCTCTAAACGACGTTAAAAGGCGCCGTTATTGCGAGCTTAGCGAAGCAATCCAGACGTAGCACTCGCCATGGGTTGATGCGACTCTGTAGGTTTTCAAGGCCTTTGC
>JALRAY010000033.1 GCA_023257955.1 Amoebophilaceae bacterium
GCCATTTTGTTAAGCTTCTTTAACTGAAGATACATGGTTTTTTTACACCAAAAAATTTATTCCTTATTTTTATAAATCCAGGTGCGGAATGTCCGTTATATAGGACATTCCGCATTTAAAAGTTAAGAATTTTCATTTTTAAATTTTTTTCTGTTGCTGGTTCTTTGCTATGTGATATACCTTCCTGAAAGGGATTTTTAGCTATTCATCATGTAGATTTCTGGCGAAATTTACACCACTCATACTATCAACCTAGATTGAGCGGTTTGTTTTCTGGATTTAGTATTTTAAGATTATCTCAAAAAATCTCAAAGCACAACCATGCAGATAGCGACAAAACAACTAGATCCTCTGGGAATAGTAGCAGGTGTAATAAAATCACTTGACCTAATAAATACGGTTGCAGTAATCTATTCTCTGAAATCAGCGCCATGGTATGTACTCAACAAAT
This sequence comes from Amoebophilaceae bacterium, assembly GCA_023257955.1. Lineage (GTDB taxonomy): Bacteria > Bacteroidota > Bacteroidia > Cytophagales > Amoebophilaceae > Amoebophilus. Next base: position 452 of record JALRAY010000033.1, read on the forward strand.
AGATCCCTAACTTTTAATCTAGTAGGTTTATTTCCTATCGAACATACCAGCCTTTGCTGGACGCACAAGCCCCCATTACCAACCACCCTTTCATTGTGAGCTGCTGGAAATGGCAGAGTAAAGTACACCCCATGTATTGCTTCTAATAGCGCATTCGGGCTAGGTAGTACTGGATGGCGACTTTCCAGATGACTGCCTCATATCGTGCTTAGTGGGAGGATGTAGGGCGGTAACGCCTCCGGAAATGATAAACTTCATTACCTCAGTACCTGTTACATGGTGCAAGGGCTGCACAATGTCTTTCGATACAATATACAATTCCCCGGAGAAGCTATAAGACTGCGGAACATATACGGCAACATTACCAGGTAAGTCTAAACTTGCTAAATCTGACTGCGTGATAAAACCGAGTTGTTGAATTTTAGGAACCAAATTGACGGCTAGTAATACAGGCGCATCAAATTTCTTTTTATTCCCCACAAAGGCAGCTATCAGGTCTTTTACGGAGGTATAGATAAGGTTGACGAGGGGTAGCTTAATAACAAACTTCTCTACCTCTACAAAGACGGAGCTCACAATTAGGCTGCTCCCTAAATACCCAAATAACGTAATCGCCGTTATAGTAATGATGATCCCTAAGCCAGGGATATTGATTTTGACAATATTATCTAACCAATTGATCGCTATGGAGACGATATAACTGGTTAATAGGAAGGGGACTGTTAAAAGCACGCCTCTAATGAAGTACTTCAACAGGGTATTGAGTAAGTTTTTATCAAATTTAATGTTCATACATTGCGGTTTCTAAGGCTGATTCTAAAAAGCACGTCATGGTTACAGAGCTAGACACTTTGCGTAACATTAGGCTATACGAAGACTGTTTGCGTAACCCCTTTAGTACGTGTTATCGTCCCCAGGACAGTTGCATGGCGTAACATTTTCACTTCTTCAACGGGTTTATCAAAATTCATGATGGTTAGCAACGCCGCATTGTGTTTATGCTTGAGTTGAAAATGAAGCTTTAGGTTCTCTAATAGGTACTTGGAGTGAATACCATCATCCGTAAAACAGAGCGTAATATACGGCGCGGTAATATCCAAATAATTAATCTGAATTCCCGCTTGCATAAAGCTTATAAAAACTTTATGCAGTGACTTCTCATCTAACGGCGCCGCTTCTTTAGCCGCTAGTTGCACCCACACTTGATCTTTCTGTACGATATATATAGGTACTGATGGGTCATCTTCCACATCCGCGGTGACTACCGTGCCTGGCTCCTCTTCATGCGTAAGGGATTGGACATATAGTGGGATCTTATTTATGGCCAGGGGGCTAATGGTGTTATGATGGATCACCTTTGCTCCATAAGCAGCCATGGCAGATATTCTTTCATACGATACTTTTTTCAGCGTTGTTACATCCTCAAATAATTTAGGGTCACCAGTCATGATGCCAGGTACATCTTTCCATACCCGCAAAGCGCTGGCTTGTAAGCTGGCGGCTAAGAGCGCCCCTGTATAATCTGATCCTTCTTTGCCTAATGTAGTGGGATAACATGCTTCGCTAGACCTGGCTACAAAGCCTGCCATCACTATCATATTGTGTTCGCTTAACTGGGGGGCTAAGTTCATTGTAATCGCAGCATCCGTAAGCTCCTGATCTACGATCGCATTCATGCGTCCTGCGTGCGTTTTGATGTATAATCCAGCATCCACCCACTGGCAGGGGATTCCTACATTCGATAGGTATGCAGCGATAATCTTGGAAGATAGATTTTCTCCCCAGGATACGGTATCGCTGTACAATTGTTCTTGCGCTTCTATCGTATCCAACGATGTTGGTAGGCTAGCAAGTTGTGCTTTACAAAGGTTTAATTCCTCTAAGAGTTGCTCCGGGAGATCCTCAAATAGGCCTTGCAAAATAGTTACGTGGTAGTCATAAAGTTCTTGGATCGCATCATCATAAGATTGGTTATGGATCTTGCTTTGCACAATTCCCTCTAACATCTGCGTAACCTTGCCAAAAGCAGATACCACCATAACGATTGTATCGACTTTATAGTTATGCATCATTTTGCCCATCTGCTTGATAGCAGTAGCATCTTTCAGCGTAGCGCCTCCGAATTTAAAAACTTCCATAATATTGTTGCTTTTTCTGGTTATATGGACACAAAAGTAAGGCTTTTGCGGGGATATACTTCAGCCGGATGGCACTATGTTGGGGATGTTAGTGACGTCATATATTATACACAAGGCCATGCAACATGACGATGTTATTCGACGTATCCTAGGAATAGTTTTTTGTCTCTTAACTCAAATTGAGAAAATCGGCCTTTTGGGGCCTGTTGAAGCCGATTTGCTTAATGTGAGTTATTCCTCTGACGAAGTTGCTTCCACCGCTTCTTCTCCTGCGACTCCTTCTTCCTCCATTTCTCCCCCCTCCATCTGCTCTACAATAGTCATATATTGCTTATTCAAATCATTACCCTGCTCTTGCAATTCCGTGAACTTCGCGCGCATCTCTTTAGTAAGGGACTTCGTTGGTTGACGAAGTGCTGATCCTGCATTTTCCTGCCAAACAATCAAACTTGTTTCTAACTCACTGATAACAACTCGCATCTCTGCCGCACTGGGAGATACAAAATCACCAGCTGCACCTAATTTGAGTTCTTCTATTTTTATGAGTTGGTTTTCCGCTTTATCATATAACTTTTGCACCGCTTGTACAAGGTCACGGTCACGCTGATCCGCTTGTGACTTAAAGTACATCAGCACACCTGTGATCAATGCAACTATCATTAAAAACCATTGCTTCTTTGCCATCATATCCATAACTATTACTATTGATATTAAAAATTTATTAAAAACTAAACATGGTGCCTAAAAACAGTTTTAGACTCCGCTTTCATGCCCCTATCGTGTCAGGCTATCTACCCAAACGGTATATGCCTACTGGCCTAAAAATAAAGAATAGCAGAGATATAATCCCTATTCACCTCCCATCATTTCCAAGAGCCTCCCCTCGCTATATGTCATTGAGAGGCGCAAAGAAACGAACGGTAGGGTCAAAGAATGGAGCGGAAGTATTTAAATACCCCGTTTCCATCGCCTGCCACCTCAGTAGGGTTGAGCAATGGCGAAGCCATTATATGTTAACTGATGTTACGGCCTGATAATTCGCCCTTTTCCTATAGAAAAGTTTGTCGAGCGGCTTCAACGTATTGATTTCTCGTTACGTTGCGCTCCGAACTACAGGATTCTAACTTTTGTCCTGGTGGGGTTAGCTCCCACTGAACCAGCCTGTGCTGGACGCACAAGCAATCCAGACGCGGTGCATGATCGTTGCAAAAGGTTATGCTGTGGGGAATAACAAATCCACGGTTCTTTTAGAAATGTCACAACCTTTAATGGTCACCTGCACTATATCGCCGAGCTTATAGGTCTTTTTTGTGCGTCTGCCTACGAGCTTAAAGCCTGTCTTATCTAGTACGTAATAATCATCCTTTAGATCGGCTAGGCGAATCATGCCGTCACAAAAGAAGTCTAAGAGGTCTACATATATACCCCATGTGGTGATGTAGCTAATGATGCCTTGCAGGTTTTGGGTGCCTAACGTTTGCATCAGTTTGACTTGCATGTACTTGATGGAAGCGCGTTCTGCATCTGCTGCTATTTTTTCGCGCTCGGAAGCATATTGACATTGCTTTTCATAATCAGTCCGCGGGGCAGCGGGTTTGTGGCCTTGTAAATAGCCTTTCAGCAGGCGATGTACGAGCAGATCTGGGTAGCGCCTAATGGGGGAGGTGAAGTGTGTATAGTGCTTGAAGGCTAAGCCAAAGTGTGGCTTGGCTTCTGTGGTGTAGCAAGCTTTCGCCATGGCGCGGATGGCTAAGGTTTGAATGATGTGTGCTTCGGGTTTATTGGCGAGGCTCTCCGTAAGGTGGTTGATAGATGAAGCTATTTTCTTTACGTCTGTATCGATAGCGTAGCCAAATTGTTTGGCAAAGTCAAAGAACTCATTGACTTTATCGGAGTCCGGGTTATCATGAATCCTATATACAAATGTGGGTGGCTTATTGCCGTGTTTCAATTGTTTTACGAAGGTAGCTACCCGCTGGTTGGCCAGGAGCATGAACTCTTCAATGAGTTTGTGGCTATCTTGGCTGACTTTGGTAAAGCAATCTACTATGTTACCATGGACATCGATTTTAAATTTTACACTAGGTGTATCGAAGTTGATGGATCCGTGTTGAAATCTTTTAGTCCGTAAGCTTTGTGCTAAGGTATGCAAGGTATGCAGGGGGGTATGCAAGGGATTGTTGGTATCTGTAATCGCCTGTTGTGCTTCTTCATAGGTGAGGCGCTGGTTGGAGTGGATGATGGTTTCTCCAAACCATTCCTGCTGTATATTTCCTGCCGCATCAAATTCAAAGATGGCGGAGAACGCTAATCGATCTTGCATAGGTTTTAAGGAGCATAAGTCATTAGACAAGCGCTCTGGGAGCATAGGGATGGTTCTATCTACTAAGTATACGGAGGTGCCGCGCTCTAATGCTTCTGCATCAATCTCGCTGCCGGGTTGTACATAATGGCTGACATCTGCAATGTGTACACCTACTTCCATATGTCCATGAGCTAGCTGTTGGAGGGATAAGGCATCATCAAAATCTTTGGCATCTTCCGGATCGATGGTTACGGTGAAGACTGTTCTATAATCTTTTCTGCGTTGTACCTCTGCTGCAGGAATCTCGGAAGGTATGGCATGTGTCGCCGTCATCACAGGGTCATTAAATGCGGTAGGCAAATTGAATTCTGCGATAATGGTATGTATTTCTGCTTCATGCTCACCGGTAGTGCCTAACACGCGTATGACTTTGCCTGCAAGAGGCTGGAGTGCCGTAGGTCCGGATAATAGCTGTACAACCACACGATTGTTATTTACAGCGCCTGCTGCATCTTCAGGCGCTATCAGAATGCGGGAATGCATGCGTTTGTTATTAGGGAGTACATAGTGCTTGGATTGCTTGGTATAAAAAGTGCCCACGAATTGTTGTATAGGTCGTTCCAGGATTTTGACGACATGCCCAATGGGGTAGTCGTTGGTGCTTTTGCCGGGACTGGTGATGGCAACCTTTACCTTATCCTTGTGCAAGGCAAAAAGCAAATCCTGGCTTTTGACGAGGATATCTTTTTCATACCCTTCTACGATAATGTAGGCATAGGCGGGATTGACATAGTCGACGGTGCCGACTACGTGTATGATCTTGTGTTTGTGTTTTTTCTTCTTTGCTTTGTTGGCAACTAATTTGTTTTTACTGCCTTTTTTGATATTTCTCATAAATTATAATCAAAAGGTTATGACATAGGCCTGTGAGCTGGTTATTGACTTCATGGCCCGCAAGATACACTAATTTGCGATGTATTGTGCTGTTGGTATTAAATAGTTTGATGAAGATAGTTGGTGGTACTGCTCTAGTATATGTGTAGGATCTCTTTCGTCAATATGAATAATAGCAGTGTCTGCAAAGCAGAATTAGGAAAAATCTTATATTTTTGTTGGAAGCAAAACGAGCAGTTGCCGCATCCGAGTAGGAACAAAGCGTTGATGCGAGAAAGTTGCCGTTAATATTTTAAAGTATCACCCATATATAAATACGAACCATTGCATATGAAAAAGAATATCGTTTTAATGTACATACTAAGTCTTGGTATGCTCATCCACACCGTTGCTATAGCGGCACCTAAAGAGAAAGTTAGTAAGAAAAGTGAGAAGACAGCTGCAAAAGACAAGAAAAGTAAAAAAGCAAGTGTTAAAGCAGAGAAAAAGCAAAAGACACAGGATAAAAAGAAGCATAAGCAGGATAAGAAGAAACAACTACAGCAAGAGATGAAGGAGTGGGAGCAAAAAAAGAAGAACATGAAGCCCTTACAATTGAAAGACCTCGTAGAAGAAAACCATCAGTTACGCACCAAGAATGGTGAAATGAAGCTTACGGTAGAAGAACTGCAAAAAAAGCTGAAAGAAACTACAGCAGGAGGAGATGAACGTAACACAACCCATGCACACAGTGAAGCAGAATACCAAAAACTTGTGGAGCTACAAAAACAGATCCAAACCAGTTTAGCCTCTAGGGATCTATCTGAACTGCCAGAAGGCAGCTACACCATTAACAAAGAAACAGGGGAAGTGTTGATAGGAGGGCTAGTAGATCCTCGATATGGTGTCCATCCCGCAACAGGCCTCCCCTTTTTGAGAGGTACTATTTTTAAAGTGCAGATAGGCGCTAAGCATGACCTCGACTTAAAGGATATTTTAATAGATGAAGTCAATCACGAAACGCTAGAGCAAGAAGTTTCCGAAGGTCTCTATAAATACACCATTGGACATTTTCACAACTATTGGGAAGCTGATAAACTCAAGAAAGGACTCCGCAGCATGGGCATCCAACTCGCTTGGATTGTGCCTTATAAAGATGGGAACAGGGTCTTACTGAAAGAAGTATTGCCAGAGGTGATGGATAAATAACTTGAGTTTAGATAGCAGCGGCACTGTATCAGTTCGGTTACACTAGATCCTAATGCATGAGTATTTCGAGCTAGAATATTCTAATACCTAGATTGAGTTGAAAGAGGTTTTAGATTCTTGAAGGATCCAATATTTTTCACCTCTTCGCTTTTTGTAAAAAAACAAGAACGCATAGAAGCGTTACTTATGATAATGACTTTGTCGCTTTTAGTATATGCGATAGCAGAGATGATCATGCGTTCTCATTTACAGAAGATGCAGAAAACATTACCTAATCAAAATAAAAAAGAGATTTCTAAACCAACTTTGAGATGGGTATTTTTTCTAATGAGAGGCATAAGCTTGGTAGAAGCTGATATTAAGCCTCTTCTGAAACCCTTTGTATATATGCGTCCCCGTTTATAATAAGGCGATAAATTTGAGTTTCGGAAGAACTCTATTGAAGGAAATAGTAACAAAGATAATAGCTAATATGACAACATTACAGTCTAAAATTATTGATTGCTTTCCCCGGAATATACAAAAAATTTATACCATTGCCACGTGATATTGGCTTGCTTGATAGGATTACTATGCCTTTTTTGTAAGGAAAATGTAATTGTGAAGCAAATTTCTTAAAAACTAAAAGCCATGCATTCGTTTTGGTATATTTTTCTTCGCTCTAATGAGCTAAAAGCACATGATTAAGATATAAAAACCGGTTTTCTGAAGTAAATATTAAAAACTAAAAACGAACCTGCACGGGCCTTTTGGAGCCTGCTGAAGCCGATTTGCTCAATGTGAGTAGATAATTTACCTAGAGAGTTAAATAATACTCATCTTAAAAAAACCATCACCGCACTCAACGTAATGAGCTTTACCCCTGCAGAAAGAGACATGTATGAAGGGAATCTTAAATTTCTGCGAAACAAATTCAGTTTACTGAAGAAATTCGCACAGATAGGAAGAGAAGAAGGGATGGAGAAAGGAATCCAGAAGGGGATGGAGAAAGGTACATTAGACGCAGCTAAAAACATGCTCACAGATAATTCGATATAGAAGTGATCAAAAAAATAACAGGTCTTTCCGTAGAGCAAATCAAGGCGCTACAGAAAAGCTGTAAGCAACCCGCCAGCAAAAAGAAAAATGTATGAGGTAAGTGAATTCCACATATATGTTATTTCATAGCAAGCGCCGAATATTATATACAATCATCTATAAAGCTACAATCAATCTATAACTATAATAAACAATACCTGATATGCAAGCAAACAACCGAAATGTACAAAACGTAAAAGTGAATAACATTGTTACTAGAAATTTTTCCGACGTAACTGCCAAAACCGGCAATATCTATGAAACCATAGCCATTGTTGCCAAACGTGCACGCCAAATAGCCCTCCATGAAACAGAAGAACTGCATAGCAAACTGGTAGATTTTGTGACAACGGACCTAGAGGACTTGTATGACGAAGAAAGATCTATGCGGAATGAACAAGCTGAAATCACGAAACTATATGAGAAGCTACCTAGCCCATGCATCATGGCTACAGAAGAGTTTCTAGGAGATAAACTGATGTATAGATATAAAGACGCTAAGTAATAATCCCTATCATAGCGATTTCATATAGTACCCAATCCCTTGCTGCCTAAAGATCTAGTAAAATTTCGCCAGATCCATCAACCTGTACTCAGTATGCAAGCACGGCTAGGAACAAATAGTATGTTTTATACTCCGTCCGTACAGCTGAGGCACAATCTATAGTCTCGTATTATTACCTTATGAAGAAAATCGAATCTTATATACAAATACTGATCGCCTTAGTCTTAGGTGTCTGCTTTGCCGTATGCAGTATTCAATTCGGATGGCCCGCTTCTTTTACCATTAGCTACATCAAGCCCATAGGAACGCTGTTTCTGAATAGCTTAAAGATGATTGCTATCCCGCTTGTATTTAGCTCCTTAATAGTAGGCATCACTAGCATTGGAGATACTACCAAGTTTTCCCGTATCGGAGGTAAAGCCTTTCTATTATATGCCTTTAGCATGTTGGCATCTTCCGCATTGGGTATATTTTTTACCCATTTGATGCAACCGGGCTCGATTATATCACCAAGTACCAGAGATTCTCTCTTGCAACTCTATGCTAGCAAAGCCGAACAACATACGATGGTGTACCAAGATCTGTCTGCCACCTCTGCTCCACTAAAGTTTATACTAGACCTTATCCCTACCAACTTCTTTCAAGCGATGAGCAATAACTCCAAGCTACTACAAATTGTTATCGTTGCCACCTTATTGAGTATTGCCCTTATCCGGATTGCAGAGGAAAAGCGCAAACCTGTTATCCAATTCTTTGTAGGCATCAATGCCGCTATCATCGAACTCGTCCGTTTGATTATGAACCTTGCGCCTATAGGTGTATTTTCCCTCGTATCCTCCTTGCTGATAGAAGTAGTAGGCAACAATGCAACGGATAACATTATGGAAATATTATACGCCCTAGCCAAGTATTCCCTTACCGTCATCCTTGCCTTAGCAATTATGACATTTGTGATCTACCCTGCGATGATGATGTTGTTTACCAAGCAAAACTATCTGCAGTTCCTGCGTAAGATCCGCCCTGCGCAACTTTTGGCTTTTACTGCTAGCTCCACCTCTGCCGCACTGCCTGCAACCATGGATTGCTTAGAAAAAAAGCTACACGTCCCTGAAGAAATCAGCAGATTTGTGTTGCCCTTAGGTACCAGTATCAATATGGATGGCACTGCTATTTATCAAGGCGTAGCCATTTGCTTTATTGCCCAGGCCTTGGGGGTTGACCTTTCATTAACCACACAACTGATATTAGTAGCCAACGTAACCCTTTCATCCATAGGCGTAGCGGGGGTCCCCGGCGGTGCCATGGTAGCGACCACCATTATTCTCAACTCTATCGGTATACCTGGTGCAGGATTAGCTTTAATTTTAGCACCAGATCGAATTTTAGATATGTGTAGAACGGTTACCAATATTACAGGAGATGCGGTAGTTACCGTGATTGTCGCGCATACAGAAAAGAAAGAGTAGGCTTTATTTACCTTTACATTAGAGTTGTTCCTCTGAAACTCCAAATTATAGCCTTGTTATCAACAAGAATGTATATACCGTTAAGGGATACAGAGGAAATCTATTATTTACAATAAAAAGTCTTTTAAGATTTTTTAACAACAATAAACTTGTCCTCCAAGACAAATCAGTAATTCTTTCATTTCCATGCGTTCGATTCAAAAAAATAAGATTTTAGGTGTATTACTCGGAACCATTGTTGAATATTATGACTACAGTTTATATGGATTTTCAGCTAGTGTTATAGCTATAAATTTCTTCCCAAGTACGGATATCTTAACTAGTTTAGCTCATACCTTTGCTATATATGCTGTAGCTTACTTAGCTAAACCATTAGGGTCAGTTATTTTTGGATATGTAGGCGATAGGTTTGGGAGAAAGATTGCTTTAAATTTTACCATTCTTGGGATGGTCATCCCAACTGCAGTGATAGGATGCTTGCCCGTATATTCTACTCTCGGCATCTGGGGTACTGTCATTTTAGTGCTTTGTCGATTTACACAAGGTATTTTTATGGCTGGAGAATATGATGGTGCTGCAATTTATGTCATTGAACATTTAGGCTCAAAATATCAATATACAGCCTCAGCAATTACAAGAACTACTGGCGTTATTGGGTTATTACTTGGGATTGGGACTAGTAACCTTTTCAAATCTCATATTTTCCCTGAATGGGGTTGGCGTATACCCTTTTTACTGAGCTTGCCTCTAGCACTAGCTACTTTGTATTATCGTAAACAATTAATCGAAACGCCTGACTTTCAAAATACTAAAAGATCACAAGTGCCATTACGTAGTACGATTGATTTATGTAAATCCCAGTGGAAATTTTTACTAATGGCGGTTTTAATTGCCGGTGGATTTGGTGTTACTTACCAAATTTCTATTGTATTGATGAAGCAATATTTACCAATTGTATTACCCCAAAGTAGTTCGTTTATCAGTATACTATCAATTTTTTTAGTTATACTCCTCGGTGTCTCAATGCTCATGTCTGGATTGTGTGCAGACCGATTTGGAGTAGCCAAGGTAATGCGAATAAGTGTTTTTGTCACAATAATTGCTTGTATGTTACTCAGTATTGCAATCACTTATAAACTCTTGCAACTCGCTTTAATCTCTTGTTTATTACTTGCTATTGCCATTGCCCCTTTTAATGGTTTAGCTCATGGAATTCTTATTCAGGGCTTTGAAATAAAGGAACGTTATAGAAGCATTAGTTTGGGACATTCGTTTGGTAGTATGGTTATGTCTGGAGCTGCTAATTATATTTGTCTGATGTTCATGAAATCATTTGGATGGCATCTATTCCCCGTAATATATGTAGCTGTTTTCGCAGTATTATTTTATATATCCATATCAATCTATCAGAATCAGCTTAGTCAGTAAAAGTGTTTGTATACATGATATCTATAAAAAAGCAGAAGGAAATTATTGTTACAATAACTAGAACAGAAAGAATTGCAAAATGGAGAGAATCAGAAAAATGGCTACAGTAAAACAACTATTACTTTTAGGGTTTAATGAGAAACTATCATCATGTAATCAACGGGCTTAAGTAGAAGAGAAGTTGAATAAAAACGGCCTCATATAAATAGCTTTTGTGCCTACGTAATTCTGAATATCCAACCGAATTATGAAATTACCC
>JALRAY010000034.1 GCA_023257955.1 Amoebophilaceae bacterium
TTGCATTTGATAAGAAAAAAGAAGAAAATGCAACAAATTAGCTACTCTAACATTTTTCAATCACGCCTTGAAGCCTGGAAATGGTGTTTATGGTACCTGAGTAGTTACCTTTTTTATACGGAAGCATAGGATCATCATAGAGCCGCAACATAAATTTTTCCCAGATAGGTCGCGCCATTACCGCACCTTGCCCTAGCTCTATGGTTCTAAAGTGTATGCATCGATTTTCTCCACCTACCCATACGCATCTACATCAATAGCGTTATAACCCTTTATCTTTAAATACTTGAATAAGTGATGGATATGTATCTTTCAAGGATTCAGCTAATTGCTTAGGTGTTTTTCCTGAACTATTCGTTAGCTTTAGATCTGCTTTTTTTCCTATCAATATTTTGACAGCTTCTGGAGAGTGGTGAACAATAGCTGAATGAAGAGGAGTATCCCCAGAAGCATTCAGTTTATTGATTCGATCAGGATAGTTATCTAGAATATATTCTACTTTCTTTAACAAACAATTTACTGCTTCCTTTTCTCATCACTATATCCTGGTTCTACTTTGCTATACTCAGAACTAAATATACCACCTAAAATATCTATCTCTAGGCGTATTATAGCCCCTTTTGATACCAGTAACTCTATGATTTCAAAGTTATCATATAGTCCATATAAATGGTATTCTAATATATTCATCGCTGGATTAAAACGCTTAGATAACGCATTTACATCTATATCATCTAAATGTGTAAGTAGTAGTTTTAAGGCAGCATATCTTCGAGAGACATCTATATGCCTAAATGTCATAGTATATGGTAGCCAAAGAAGTATTTCACCAGTTCCTCCATATCTCGATAAAGCATTTGATAAAATATATTTCTTTTCATCTGATGTTAATATTTTTTCGAGCTCCTCTGTATTACCCCCAAAAGCACATTTCATTACCTCTTGAGCAATCTTATTAACTCCTTCCCAAGTAAAAACTTTACTACTTGATTCGTTAGTTAACTGCTTACCGGCATAAATAAGCTGCAATGTAATCTCTGCCTTATTACATGCTTCGGGAAGATCTACAATAATTTCAAATGGGTTATCCCAACCTACTATACTACCATCTATTTCGCCTGTTATTGGCGTATTGTCTTGTTGGTAAAATGTAGGCGTACTCGTTGAAGGATCAGTTACTGAACTAATATGGATCTTTAATTTATCGAGTTCTATTGCTGAAGTACTCTCATTCTGGAGCTTGAAGGATATGCTGTGCTTTAAAATTTTTTCTTCTATCGTATCACTACTAGAAATAATTTTAACAATGATAGCCCCACTATTTGGAGGAGGAGAGGCGTGGGTTCTTGATTTTGGATGACGCTGCTTTGTGTTATCAAGATCATCCAGATCATCTATTTTTTATTACAATCACAACTACTATTAATGACTATCAAAAATAAGATGATGAACTGCGTAAGGTTTAGTGTTTTTATAATGTGTATATGTTATTAAAAGGTTATCCAAAATAGGACCCATGAGTTGAAATTTTACAAAATTTCATTAACATCAATATCCGTATGAATCAGCTCTTCTTCAGGCTCGTACTCTTCATCCATCTGTTCATCAGGTATATGGTCTTCCGGAGCTGATGCTGCAAAAGGAAGCTCCTTATCCACCTGAGGTAATAGAGAAGTAAGAGGTTGTATTTTGTTTGCATTGACCTTGCTTGTAGGAACATTATCCAGCAACGGGCCTTTTCTATAAGGAAGCATGGGATCATCATAGAGGCGCAGCATAAATTTTTCCCAGATAGGTCGCGCCATTACCGCACCTTGCCCAAGCTCTATGGTTCTAAAGTGTATGCACCTATTTTCTCCACCTACCCACACGCCTGTGCATAAATCTTTAGCCATACCAATACACCATCCATCAGAGTGATTGGAAGTGGTACCCGTCTTGCCACAAATCTCATTGTCTTCTTTCATTGCTTTGCTGAGCCCCCTAAAAGTACCATTCTCTTCCACAGCCCCTTTGAGCATGTAGACCATTTTTTCCGCTGTTTCTGCGCTAATGGCTTCTTTTTTGGTAGGTACAAATACTTCTAACACACGGCCATATTTATCCTCTATATGTGTAATGTATAAAGGTTCGGTATAAATACCTTGATTCATGAAGGTGCTATAGGCTCCGGTGAGCTCATAAACAGACATATCACTTGCCCCTAAACATAGGGCAGGACTTGTATACATGGGGCTATTAATACCAAAACGCTTCGTATAGTCAATCACTACATCTAGGCCTATTTGCTGGGTTAGGTACACTGTAACTGAGTTGATAGATTGCGCCAAAGCTTGTCGCAAGGTTAGTTTTCGGCCTGTATACTTATTGCTTGAATTTTTGGGCGTCCAGGTACTGCCATTAGGTAGTTGCAAAGTGATAGGCATGTCCACAACTTCTGTACTTGGTGAATACCCATTATCTATGGCAGCGGCATATACAATCGGCTTAAAAGCTGAGCCTGGTTGCCGTTTGCTTTGCATGATATGGTCATACTTAAAGTGCTTAAAATTAATGCCTCCTACCCATGCTTTTATGTGCCCTGTATGTGGATCCATAGCCATCAAGCCCGCATGCAAAATACGTTTATTGTATTTGATAGTATCTATAGGGCGTATCATTTCTTCTCGCTCTCCCTCCCAGGAAAATAGCTTCATCAACCTAGGTTGATGAAGGACAGTCTCCATCGCTTCGGGGCCATATTGTTGCAGCAGCTCTTTATATACCGTACTCTTTTTGATGGATTTTTCAATAAAGCCTGGGATTTCTTTGCCATACTGATCTACCCAAGGATTATCATCGCCCCAATGGTGTTCAAACTTTTGCTGCAACCCTTGCATATGTTCTGCCACGGCCGCTTCAGCATGCTTTTGTAAGCGACTATCGATGGTAGTATAAATCTTCAACCCATCTTCAAACAAGTCATAATTATGCGCTTGGGCCCACCGGATCAAAAAGTATTTAATCGTAGAGCGAAAGTAAGTAGCGAGGCCGGCATCATGATCTTCCCTGTGATTGTGGAGCGCTATAGGTTGTTGCTGTAGTAAGGTATAAGCTTGGTTTGTAATAAAGTTATACTTGCATAATTGTGACAAAACGGTATTACGCCTTTGCAACGCTCTTTGTGGATGCCAAATAGGGCTGTAATAGGAAGGTGCCTTGAGAATACCTATTAACAACGCTGCTTGCTCCACACTCAATTGATCCGGTGTAGTGTCAAAGAATAGGCTAGAGGCAACTTTAATTCCATAGGCATTATTCCCGAAAAATACCGTATTCAAATACATGGCGATGATTTCCTTTTTGGTATAAGCACGCTCTAGCTGTATCGCCACTATCCACTCCTTGGTCTTCATAATCAGTATTCTCACAAGAGGCACTTTGCTGAGCAAGCCTTGGTACTCGGTACTTCTCGTCTTAAAGAGATTTTTAGCCAATTGTTGGGTAAGGGTACTCCCCCCTCCCCTATTTCTATTCAATAGTACCGATAAAATAAAAGACCGAAACAGCCCTTTCAGATCAATACCACTGTGATCGTAATATCGATAGTCTTCTGTAGCCAATAACGCATGTATCACATTGTGGGAGATATCTTCATACATAACAGGGCTGCGGTTATACCGGAAGTATTTGCCTAATAATACCCCATCTGCCGAATAGAGTTCCGAGGCTAACTCTGTTTTGGGATTTTCTAACATCCGAATAGGTGGCAAGCTACCATACAGGTTACAGAGATTAATCTGCACCGTGTATATATAACTCGGTATAGCTATGATAAGGATGATAAAGCAACACCATAACCACTTAATTATGCTTGGATGTAGTGAACTATTTACTTTTTGCTGTTGACTGTGCATACTGATTGTGGAAGAGAAGATGAAGGAAAGCGACTATCACCAAGCCATCCATTGGCGTATGAAGGATAGATGGCGCAAAACGTATTGATAACAAAAAAACACGCTTTTCATCTCTTTTTAACTATTTTAATAAAAATATGGGTAGTGGCCTAAGTATACATGGCAAGCTATGAGATAAATGGCTTGCTTTGACATAATAGAGCAGATATATTTTACTCAGAACGTAGATTTAGACCACTACCAAAATATGATACCTCATACATGGTACTGTGGTTGCTTCTATTAAAGGAGCTGAAACGTATGCGTAATAACCAGCAGCCAGCAGCATATCGTCACCATAAAAAAGTGTTACTTTTGTACCCTCATCATGCCAGCGCCAGGATTACCCCATAAGAAATAGCAATCATCTCATGAAAAATTTAATTAAAGGCATACTCTTACTATGTTGTGCTGCCATCTCAACGAAGACTTATACCCGCCCCATATGGCAACACATAGCAACACCACATTACGACATTCTGTTCCCAGATAACATCACCAGAGAAGCACAACGGCTAGCCAATACATTAGAAACCGTCTACCTGCCAATTGCCAATACCTTACACGTAAACCCTGCCCGTATACCAATTATATTACAGAATAACCCCTGTATTGCCAATGGCTACATAACCCTCGGCCCGCCTCGCAAAGGTGTTTTCTACACCTTACCCATTACGGATCCGGCGTTTTTGATGAATAATGACTGGCTGAATTTGTTAGCTGTACATGAGTTGCGCCATGTAGCGCAATTTGAATATTTGAGTGGACTCAACATGTCCAGTTTTACTACTCCTGAATATGCATGGATCATGGAAGGTGATGCGATAGCACTAGAAACTGCTTTATCGCCTGGAGGAAGAGGCAGGAGCCCTGGATTCAGCTTACTGTATAAAGTAAACTTACTAGAACGAGGCGGCTTTAGTTATTACAAGCAGATGTATGGTTCCTTAAAGCACAACATCCCCGACCATTATAGACTAGGGTACTTTATGACTACTTATCTACGTAGGCACTACGGCCTAGAGGCGATACGGCAATTGATGTTGCGAGATGGCTTTTGGCAATCCTTAAATCCCTATGCTTTCCATACCCGCATTCAAAAGCTAACAGGCATGTCGGTCACCGAAGTGTATAAAGCCATGCAGCTGGAGTTAAAAGCTTTATGGGACCAACAATTAGAAGGCCTGCAAATCACCCCCACAACACCCATTTCCAAGCGAGTGAATGAAACCTATACAGACTATAGCTATCCTCAAGCGACAAAAGATGGTGTGATTGTATTAAAATCAGGGCTGGGAACTCCTCCCCAGTTTGTAAAAATAGATGCAGCGGGTAAAGAGCATATTATCTGTACCCCTATTGGCCTCAATCCTAGCATTCCCTTTTCTGTAGCAGATGATACCATCATTTGGCTTAGAAATGAGACAGGCAGAGCTTCTAATGACAATCAACCTACCTTTAACACTATTCAGTCCTATAATATCCATACGAAGCGATTTAAAGCCATCGGTACGCCCGATAGGTACTATGCCATCAGCCTGTCGCCTGATGGCAAGAAAATAGCCGCTTGTTTATCAACACCCTCCTATAACCATGGCTTGCGGGTGCTAGATGCCGACACAGGAGACATCTTACAGCAATGCTTGAATCCAGAAAATCACTTCTACCTAACCCCGAGCTGGTCTAGTGATAGCCAACAAGTGCTTGTAGTGACGCTTAGCAACAATAAGGCTACTATCACACGGCTAACTATGCACCCGCATGCGATCGAAACGCTCTTGCCTGCTACTTCCGAAGTGATCAGTAATCCCGTCTTACATAATGGCTACCTGTACTACAGTAGCCCCTATAGTGGCATAGACAACATCTATGTGCTTCACCTGAAGACGCAGAAACGTTACCAAGTTACTTCCAGTAAATATGGTGCATATCACCCTGCTATTTCCGTAGATGGTCAAAGCATGCTCTATAATGACTTCGGAAAAGATGGTATGGATGCGGTACAAATTCAACTAGATTCTCAAAACTGGGTCCCGCTTTCCAAAGTCGAAGATAGATCGCTCCATTATTACGAGCCTTTGTTAGCGCAAGAACAGCATGCAGATGTGTTAGCGACGGTGCCAGAACATGTATATCCTGTTAAGAAGTTAAAAGCTAAACATAGGTTTCCTATCTATGGTCGACCCAGTGGCGGATTATTAAACCCAGGAGTAGAAATTGTCAAAGGAGATTTATTAGATAACGCAGAATGGGTGATAATAGGCTGGAAGAACATAGGCATGTATATGACAGCCCCCCCTTTTAAGTTTTACACATTATTGCATCCTTACACCAAATTCATATGGAAAGCTTGGCAGCCGATTATCAGTCTGGAACTAGGTAGCATGATAGAAGTAGCCCCAAAAGGTAAAAAACAGCAAAAGTATGAGAGTAATAACAAAATAAAAAAATATAAAACGCATGGCGTTAACTATGCTATTCAAAACGAATTATGCCTTGAGTTGCCGTTTTGCTGGTATGTAGGTGAATACAAGCATGACTTAAGACTAGCTACAAGCTATACACTTACGATTCCCTTAAACATTTCGGTAACAGATCAGGTTATTACACCTTATCCAAAACTTACGCCATGCTATGTAGTACAATGGTCACGCATGTCTGCTAAGAGCAGATTAGATCTTTACAGTCCTTGGGGACAGGAATTAATAGCTTTGTATAAGCATAGCCTCCTACCTACCCTCCCTTCTAAACTATCTAAATCTACTTTCCCCAGCGAGTACGATTTGCAGTATAATTTATACTTCCCTGGGCTTTGGAAACACAATCACATCCGCTTACATACAGCCTATATAAAGTTAAGTCAACAAACCTTTGAGCAGCACAATAGTATCGTTCTGACTTTACCCTTTCCAGAAAGAACCCAGCAATTTCATAGACTGACTGCACGACTATATTATGACTTTCCACTTGCTTATTTTGATACACTGTGGCCTAAGCGCTTAGCTACACACTGCTTTTATGATTATGCTTACAGACCCTTTGATAAGCGTAACCAATCTTTGCATGCCGCAGGGATGAGTTTCTCCTTAGATGCGGCGGCCTTGCCAGATCTGTACCTGGAGTTTTGCTTTACCCATTGCATAACTACGCAGGAATTTAAATTTGAGCTCATCTTTTCTCCAAAAATTTAATAGCTACGAACATTTCGGTAACATAACCTTTTAATCGCCCCAGTATGCGTAAACAACATTCATTATCCAGACACCAACACGACGCTTACTTTAAAAACGTCTTCGCAAAACGAGAAAATGTGCTTAAGTTTTTAAAGCATTGCTTGCCACTGCAAGTACTAGACCTCATAGATTGGTACTGTATCATTTATACTACACTCATTTCAGGCTAAAGATTATAGTCAACTCAATTTTCGCCTTAATCACACTGAAATTAAGGCAAATAGTAGTTTTTTCGCCTAGTTAGAAAGCATTAAATACTTCAACATGATTGTCTCGAATATTTTTAATTAAAGCTATATTTTGCTTAGCATTAGAATAGTCTAGCTCGAAATACTCATGCATTAGGATCTAGTGTAACCGAACTGATACAGTGTTCAATACCCTGCTTCTATAACGCGGAATTATAGCACCTTAGTCGAGGTGACTTTACGCATTATACATGATGATGTCCCTTGTGAATTTTTCAACAAGCTTTGTTTATGGCGCATCCGCAACAATCGCTTGCAACGTTTGCACCACATAGGCTATCTCTGCTAAGGTATTGTACTTGCTGAATGAAAAACGAAGCACTGATTCTACAGCAGCTGCTGCCGGATATAAGCGCGCTATCACATGAGATTGTAGCGATGAGCCACTGGCACACGCACTTCCTGCAGAAGCGGCTACCCCCTTAATATCCAAGTTAAATAATAACATATCATTAGCCTTATCCATAGGAAGCGTTACGCTAAGCACGGTATATAAACTCCCAGAGAGATCGCCACTTGCACCATTCAACGTTATGTCCGGAATAGCCGCTTGCAGCAACGCTATCATATACTTCTTTAACGCTAGTATATGCTCCCGATGAGCAGCCATATTGTGCTGCGCTATTTCTAAGGCATGACTAAAACCAACGATAGCAGCTATATTTTCAGTACCTGCACGCATGGTCCGCTCTTGACCTCCGCCTACTATTTGTGGAACGATAGATAATGTATCACGCACGTACACCATACCACAACCTTTAGGGCCATGGAATTTATGACTAGATCCCACCAAAATATCCACCGGCAACGTTGCTAGATCCCACCAATAATGCCCCAGTGTTTGCACCGCATCCGTATGAAATATGGCACCATGTTGCCGACACAAGTTCCCTATCTGTAGTAAGTCGTTGATAGTACCCACCTCATTATTCCCATGCATTAGACTTACTAAAGCAGGACTATACCGCTGCAGCAATTCTTCCAAGTGCTGATGGTTAACCTCCCCATCAGGATGCAAAGCCACATAATGTACCTGCAATGAATGATGCTTTGTCAAACGCTCGATAACATGCAATACCGACACATGCTCTATAGCGGAAGTAATAATATGCTTAATATTACATCCTTGAACCACTCCTACTAAAGCCAAGTTGTTGCCTTCCGTACCTCCGGACGTGAAAAATATTTCCCCTGGCGCAGCATGCAGCAGCTCCGCCACCGACTTGCGTGATTTTTCTATAGCCACTTTAGCCTCTCTGCCATACGCATGGAGCGAAGAAGGATTACCAGACATCGTCTGCATATACGGCAACATCGCCGCTAGCACCTCCGGATCTAATGCCGTAGTAGCTGCATTATCCAAATAAACTTGCTTCATAATTTATGATCCTATGTTGATTGTTGGGAACCTATCCTTCACCCTCTGGAGCACCGCTGAGGCAATCTCATCAGCCTGTTGCTGCGTATCCCCTTCCACACACAAACGCATGATCGGCTCCGTATTAGAGGTCCGTAAATGAAACCACCCTCCTTCTACTGTCACGCGTAAACCTTCTAGCGTATTAGCAGAAAAATGGCGATAACTATCCTGTACCCAAGCAATCACCGCAGTAGGATCTATGTCTGACGAAAGCTGAAGCTTCTTTTTACACATTACGGTGTTTGGATACCCTCTCCGCAACTGAGAAGCCGTCTTATCACACGTAGCTAAATGAGAAAGCAATAACGCAATCCCTACCAACGCATCCCTGCCATAATGTAAAGGAGGATAAATCACTCCCCCATTCCCTTCTCCGCCTATTACCGCATCAGTAGCCTTCATCTGCGAAACCACATGCATCTCCCCTACCGGTGAAGCCGTATAGATACCCCCATACGCTTGAGTGATATGTGCTAAAGCACTGGAGGAAGAAAGATTAGAGACCGTATTCCCAGGCGAATGTTGTAAAACATAATCAGCTACCCCTACAAGGGTATACTCCTCCCCCCAAGGCTCCCCATGCTCATCAAAAATCACCAACCGATCCACATCAGGGTCTACAGCTATACCTAGATCGTAACTTCCTTGTTGCAACGTTGCTTGTAATACCCCCAAATGCGCGGTTGTAGGTTCTGGAGGATGTGGAAAAATACCCGTTACCTCACAAAACACCGGCGTGCATGCTACGCCCAATGCCTGCAATAATAGCGGAACGGCTATCCCCCCTGTGGAGTTTACAGCATCTACTACCACCTTGAACTGACGACCTTGTATAGCCTGCCGTTGCACCAGTGGCAGCGATAGAATGTCTTGGATATGTTGCGCTATGTATCCATCCTCGCGCAGGAGATAACTCCCTATCTGATTGGCTGTGACAAAGGCAGGCTTTCCCGCTGCCGCTAATGAAAAGATATCCGCCGCCGCTGCAGCATCTATATACTCCCCATCTTTGTTTAAGAGCTTGAGCGCATTCCATTCCCCAGGATTATGACTGGCGGTGATAACGATTCCCCCTTGCGCGGCCAGTTGCGACACGGCTAAAGCAACCGTAGGTGTAGTAGATAACCCCAAGTCAAGCACCTGTATGCCGATGCTTTGCAACGTGGCAGCTACCAGTTGACTGATCATGACGCCGGAAGGTCGCGCATCCCTGCCGATAACAATGGTGGGGGCAGGGCAAGCAGCTGTAATATACTGACCATACGCAGCCGTCATATACACTACGTCAATAGGCGTAAGCCCCTCCCCTATTTCACCGCCGATGGTACCCCGGATGCCTGATATAGATTTGATTAAAGCCATAAGATGTAAGAAGATGTTTATATAAAAATAGTATATCATAAATTGAGACCCACTTTATACGTGAATTAGCCAACTTGCCCCACTAAAAAGTAAAGAATTTCTTTTCTTCGTGCTTACCAGCACTTTGTGCATGTAGATTGTGCTGTGTTCTATGCCTTTTTTGCAATGGGGGTACTATGACTCATACGGACGAAACGCGCCGCTCACGACGTGTCTATAATGGCCTGCAGGTAGATAGAAGTCCTATAGAATCTTTATACGCCCACATACAGTTGATGCATCATTATTTTATGAAGAAAATCGCTTTACCCCTCTCACAACCCGCCATCAGATTAGATGATACCTTCTACCATCGCGATGTAGTAGCCGTAGCCCAAGAGCTGATTGGCAAAAAGCTTGTATGGCATGGTTGGGAAGGGATTATCACAGAAACGGAAGCGTATGGTGATGAGCGTGATGTAGCTTCGCATGCTGCGCGTGGTATCACGCCCCGTTCCGCTATCATGTTTGGGCCTCCAGGATATGTATATGTGTACCTGATCTATGGAATGTATCACTGCCTCAACATTGTGACGGACGATACAGGGCAAGCGGGCGCTGTCTTGATTCGAGGGTTATCCATCGGGGAGCTGCACTTGGATGGACCTGGTAAAATTTGTCTGCACCTCGCGATTACAAAGAGCCATAATGGGTTGCATCTGGGTACTAATGAAGCATGTTATCTCACAACTGGCATTGCTGCTAACTATGAAGCGCTGCCGCGTGTTGGCATCAACAAGGCTACCGATAAGTT
>JALRAY010000035.1 GCA_023257955.1 Amoebophilaceae bacterium
GTACCGTCGCTCAATAGATTGGTAATAGATTGTTTTACATGATAGATGGGGCCATTAGGAGACGCAGACGTTATACTAGGGTTATGGACGCGGTATGTACTAACGCAGCTTAGCAGATAATATAGCTATCTGTGATTTATGACATCAAAGTTAAGGATAGATAAGCCATTTAAAAACATTTTATCCTATATAGCACCCGCATACACAATGCTACATGTAAGAGATATAATTCCTTTTTTGTATTTTCGTACCTCGTTGAGGAAGCACAGGAGGGAGATAGGCATTTTTAATAACACAATTAATTACAAAATAATATGACAAAAATGATAAAAGTAATGGTAGCAAGTTGCTTGCTACTCGCAATAACGCCATCAGTGGCGGAAGCACAAAGTAGAAATATGAGGGTGAAGCAAACGAGTATAGCGCATGAGCCGCTGCCCGTACAAGCGGGGATAAAAGGAGCTTTAGGACTCTCTTTCGCTGCTTTTTCTGTTGGGGGATATGGTAGTTACAATGTCACAGATTTTCTAGGTCTAGGAGGCGAGATTAACTACATAAAAGATTGGCATTTACTCGAACACAGCATAACGAACTATGAGTTTATTCGGACTAATTACGTACCTGTATCCTTTATTGCTAAAATTTTTCCACCCAAATATCAAAATTTTAGATTCCTGGGAGGTATACGAGTAGGGTATTTAATATCTGCTGAACACATGAATGTTAGAGATCGGGATGGTTTTAGATCCTCTTCTTCAAAAATGCAAGATATAGATTTCAGCAAGGATAAATACAATAGATGGACTTGTGAAATGATAGTAGGATATGAATACGAACAAGATTTTGGGCTCTTTTCTGGCCTAGAGTTTAGTAAGGGGTTTATAGCCATTACCGATAACCCAGAATCTGTTGGCAACTTTGCCCTTAGACTCACATTAGGTTATAACTTCGCGAAGTTCTTTGAATAACATAACAGCGTTACTTGAATAACCCTTGTGCCATAGGAAGTTACTTTCTATGGCATTTTTTTTGCCTATGTCTTTTGTAATACCTCCCCACAAAATACCCCTGATATGCGCTGTTGCATATCAGGGGCAATAATTGCATGAACGAACTAGACATGAACTAGTCAATGCTCTCTTTTTATGCTGCTGCCTGCGCTTAAGGTGACAAAGAAAATATTGGGACTTAAGTTCTTAACATTTTGCAGGCGTTGTTGCATTAGAGTTTTGTAAATATTCAAATCACTAAGTATACTGCCAACAAGGTCTTGGCTATCGAAGATATATAACCCGTAATCCTTTCAATAAGAAAATATGCCATGTTTTTAGGATCCCGACAGCACCTCCCATTGTTCATCTTCTTCATCTTCTTCATCTGCCTTATCCTCCTTATCTGCTTCCTTTGCCTTTCTTGCTGCTTCTGCTTGTTGTTGTTCAAAAAGCTTTGCCATCATCTTTTCAACCTTGGCTTTCATTTCATCTAAGTCTTGTTGAAGTTTCGCGTTCTTCTCTTTATCTTGCTTCCGTTGTTCTTCATACGCTTTTTTATCTGCTTCACGTTGCTCTTCATACGCTTTTTTATCTGCTTCGCGTTGCCTTTCATATTCTTCTTTATCTCTTTGGCGTAGCTCTTCGTTCTCCGCTTTATCTCTTTGGCGTTGCTCTTCTGCTTTCCTTTGCTTTTCTGCTGCTCTCCTTTGCTTTTCTTCTTCTTCTCTTCTACTACGCTCTTCCTCTGCTTGTGCCCGTCTACGGTTTTCTTCCTCTTCTCGTGCTCTTCTACTACGTTCCTCTGCTTCTCTTGCTTCTCTTGCTTGTCTTTGTTTTGCTTCCTGTTCTTTTTCCCACTCTCGGGGTCCATCAAAGTACCCCTCTTCGTGAAACGACATATTGCGTGTTTTATTTTCATACCACCTTTGATACTCGGGGTCAGACTCGGGGTATGAATCTCGTCTTCCATTCTGCTGCGTAGCATGATATCCACTAGCCGCCGCTACAGCCATGAGTGGTACGAACATCCCCCCACGCATTCTATGATGTATCGTTACCTCTTTTCCTTGCATAGCTACATATCCATCTTGTGCTAACTGTTGCTTAAATTCCAACGCACGATGAGGAGGTACTTGTTTTACTTCCCCGGATATTCGTAACGGTTTATTATCTGTATCATACGCTTGCAGCTCTCCTGCTGCATCACATACTACACGGACTTCTCGCATATTGGCGGCATCTCTAAGCGCTAAGGTAAATAAGCTACCTTCATGCTGCCTTTCTCCTTGTGCTTCACTTGCTTGCGGCACGTTACATTCATCTATTTCATCTATTCGCTCTAGTTCTAATCCTCCGCCGCTAGCTTCGGGCATTGGTATAGATGTAGGATCGCTCATTTTCCCGCATTGCGTGAAAGTGCATATGGTTAGCACCGCCCATAGAGCGATGTAACCATTTTTCCTGGGGTTAAAATTTAGGTTACTCATAATTATCAATATTTAAAAGGTTACGCGTTCATTATTTAACTGTTTAATTGCATAACGCATACAGATAAACTATATGCATTATACCATCCTCACCTTTCTATCGACTACCTAAGCCATAAGACTCATGGCTTACCATAAATATGGCCATAAGTTGTTCTACTTCCAAATGTATAATCAGCAGGGGCAAGGTTATCCCTCGAACGATTGCACACTGTTGTGTATCCGCATCAGTAAGTTGTCATCTAAGGTAGGCACTAAAGGCAAGCGTACGTGAGACTCACAAATGTCTAACATAGCCAACATGTGTTTAGGCACTACAGGGTTGCCGCCTTCAAGGATCAGCTTTTGGAGCTCGTATACTTCACATTGATGTTGTTGTGCGCGCTTAGGGTCTTGCTGCTGCATGGCTTGCACTATGGCTTGCATAGGTTGCGGAAAGGCATTGGCTAAGACGGATATAACGCCTACGCCGCCGATGGCCATAATGGGTATCGTTAGCACATCATCGCCTGTGATTAACAGAAAGTCTGATGGGGCTTTTTTCTTTATTTCTATGCAAGCGGCGAGGTTTCCGGAAGCTTCTTTAATGCCTATGATATTCGCTATCTCACTGAGTTGGATGACTGTTTCAGGTGCTATGTTCGATCCAGTTCTGCTAGGGACATTGTACAAGATAATAGGCACGGGAGATGCGGCCGCCAATTGTTTGTAGTGCTCGTAAATGCCTTGTTGCGAGGGTTTGTTATAGTATGGACTGACACTCATAATAGCGTCTATACCTGTAAAGTCCTGCTGCGCTATTTGTTGTAAGACGGCTTTGGTGTTATTCCCCCCTAAGCCATACACAATGGGTAGCGTATTGGGATTATGGGACTGTATGTAGGTGAGGATGGCTTGTTTTTCTGTCTCATCTATGGTAGCTGCTTCGCCTGTGCTCCCCTGCACTACCCAATAGTCAGCGCCTCCTGCAGCGGTGTGGGTTAAGAGTCTTTCTAACCCTTGCCAATCAACTTGCAAGTTTTTATCAAAGGGCGTTACTAGGGCTACGCCTAAGCCGTGTAATCGTTGGTTCATACTTTCAACATGTGTATATAGTGAAACATTTTATCTAGCATGCTGCTAAAAGAAGCGGCTGTTGGCACTTCTGCGGATGATACATCTTTGAACATAATATCGAAGAGGGGGGCTCTAGCTGCTTGATAGTGTCCTATTTTGTGCTTAGCAACAGATTTGGCGATGATGTAATCTAGTATGGTGTTGCTTGTTGTATCAAGATGATACAGATGTGTAAAGGGGGTATAGACAAAGGCATTTAATGGTTGATGGCTAGCTTTTCCTAACAGGTTAATCTGCTGCGGGGTGAAGGTATCAAAAGGTATAGGGATGCTGGGAATGATTTTCTCCGAGAGGTAACACAGCACATGGACCGGTTGCTGTGCGGCTTGTAGTTTGTTCACGGCCTGCGTGATCACTTCTGACTGCTCGGGGATAGCGGGATTATAGGTGTATAGCAGCCCTATGTGTGGAGTTCGATGGGCTTTATCACGAAGCTGCTTCTTTTTCGATTTGCGGACAAGGTGCTTGGTGTATGCCGTAAGCACTTTGGTTTTGATGGTATGCTGTAGGGAAGTAAGTATCATGAGACTTCTTCTATATAATCCCGATAAGGGGGTGAAACTTGCTTCTATTTGCTAAACGGATGTTACAGGCTGACACTTACTTGCATGCACCATGCAATCACCATGCAATGGGTGGTAAGCCATGCGTTACCAGGTAATCATTCGTTTTACTGAAGTGCCGATTACCCAAAAATCCTCTTTCTGCGGAAAAAGGGGAAGGATGTGCGGATTTCAACACCAGGTGCTTTTGCTTATCAATCAGTATTTCTTTTTTGCCTGCATAGTTGCCCCATAGGAGAAAAACCAAGTTGTGCTTGTGCTGGGAGAGGATAGCGATAACAGCATCTGTAAACATTTCCCACCCTTTATTTTGATGTGAAGCGGGCTCTCCAGCGCGTACCGTCAGCGTGGCATTGAGGAGTAATACTCCTTGCGATACCCAGTGTGTTAAGTCTCCATGGGAGGGTATCGGTTTGCCGAGATCGGCGTTGAGTTCTTTAAAGATATTGACAAGTGACGGAGGTGGCGATATTTCAGAGGTAACCGAAAAACAAAGCCCATTAGCTTGTTTGCTGCCATGATAGGGGTCTTGCCCTAATATGATGACTTTTACGTCCTCAAATTTACAGAGGTCAAAGGTTCTAAAAATCTGGCTGGCAGGTGGGTAAACAGTATGTTGCGCATACTCCTTTTTGATGAAGGTAACCAGGTCTTTGAAGTAGGGCTTCTTAAACTCTTCCGCCAAGTATGCCTGCCAGGAGGATTCTATCTTTACTTGCATAAGATGTACAGTACAAGAGGCATCCCCTCGTGATGATTATTGCTTTTTTCGATTACTTCTTTTGGTAGCTACCCTAGCAATCCGCATCAGAATGAGACTCAACAATAAGCAGATGCAGGCAACAATTAATAGTCCTATACAACTGCTGCCTAGCAGGGCATTAAGGTATGATGCCAAAGCTACCAACAAGAAAAACAACATCATCAAGATTAAGAACATTGTGAATAGCCATAACACGGCCTTCACAAGGAGTAGGTTGATTTGTTTTTCCATTTCTTCTTTGAAGAGCTTTACTTCTTGCTGCAAGCATTGGGTTACTTCCTTTAACAGACTCCTTATATCGAATGTTTGATATAGCAGCTTGATGAGTTTCAAAATCATATGATTATACACTTATAAATGATACGGGTACTGCAACTAAGGCCTCCCTAATCACCAATGGTTGAGGAAACTTTGATTGCCCTACTTGCCTTGTTGTACGATACCAAGCTTTTGTTTTTGATTAGGAGATAAATTACCCTAACCCTATTTACTTTGTGGTGCTGCCAACGTAAGCTAGCCCCCCAACAGATAGGTTGCTTATATATTGGGAATGAATATGTAGCGAGAAGGGGGGTCGAACCCCTGACCTCCGGGTTATGAATCCGACGCTCTAGCCAACTGAGCTACCTCGCCAAAATGATAAGATTGATTAACATGATAGGGAGTAAGCTTCTTACTCCTTTCGCATGCTTGGCTACAAATTTAAACGTCTCCGCTTAATTATTTAACGAATAGTACATAGTGATGATAAAAAAACTCGACAAAATAGTCCTTTTCCCCTTCTTCAAGCTTTTCTCCTTGGTTTTTGTGGTAACTGTATTCATTATGTTGATGCAGATATTTTTGATTTGGTTTGATGAGTTGATTGGAAAAGATTTAGGTTTTTGGGTATACCTACAGTTCTTCTTCTACTTCGGCATCAATGTCTCCCCTGCAGCATTCGCGTTAGCTACCCTTGTTGCCTCATTGATGGTGTTTGGGAATTTGGGCGAGCAGCTAGAATTGACGGCCTTAAAAAATGCGGGCATCACCTTTTTGCAAACCTTGCGACCTTTGTTCATCTGCATTTCTTTGCTCAGTCTCTTTGTGTATTATTCCAATGGATATTTAGTACCGCGCGTAACGGTAAAAGCGTATACGCTCTTATATGACCTCCGCAAAAAAAAGCCTTCTATAGCTATCAAAGAAGGGGTATTTTATAATGGCATTCCTGGTTATAGCATCCGTGTAGGCAAAAAATTAGCCGATCAAACCACATTACAGGACATTATCATATACGACCATACGGAAAATAGAGGCAATGTAAATATGACAACGGCCGTTTCTGGAGAGTTAACCAATTCTGCAGATGGGCAATATTTTATCATACACCTATTCCAAGGGTTTAATTACCGGGAACAAGCTCCTAATGACCGCAAGAAAGCACCTAAAAAGGAACATGACATTGAAATAGCCGACTTCTCTAGAACCAGTTTTGAGGTGCAAAAAGTGATGATTTCCTTAGATGATTTTAAGCTTAATCGCACAAGTGAGCAATCTTTTAGCTACTACCATGCTAGTAAAACGAACCGTGAGCTCCACAAAAGCATGAACGAAATGCGAACTAAGATGCAAAACAAGCAGCAGGAGGTAATGGATAGGTTCCAAAAACACTATCAATTCGCGGAGCTAGAGCAAGAAACCCCTGCTACCCATCAGGCAGCAGGGATACCAACCAATAATGTAGTCGAGCAACGTAGTTTTACGCCTCCTATCAATGACGGTAATGCTTGCTTTGTGCTAACCTCATCAGGAGACGGTATCTCCCCTGACTCCATTAAGTCAGCGCCTGATGCGGCAGCTGAAGCAGCAGATAGCGCTTCGCATTTATGGATACGGGACTTAGACCAACACGCGGATAAGGAAGCTATCATTCGCAAAACGCTGCAACAAGCGCAAGACTTTAAAAGTGAAATATCATCAGAAGTCAATCAATTGGTTTCGGTAAATACGGAATTGACAAAATTTGAGTTAGAAGGCAGTAAGCGGCTGGCATATGCTGTAGCGTGTCTGATTATGCTATGTATAGGCGCGCCATTAGGGGCCCTCATCAAACGCGGTGGATTTGGCGTTCCATTACTGATATCTACCACATTCATGCTCTTATCCTATGTGATGGATATGATTGGTACAAAATGGAATCGAATGGGACTCATCAGTCCTGAATTAGGCGCCTGGGGGGGGGATATAGTATTAATTCCTTTTGCTATATTCTTCTTATGGCAAGCGCAAAAAGACACCCACTTGCTGGATATAGATGGCTATAGGATTCGATGGAGGAACAAAAAGAATAGTGAAAGTAAAGAAGAGGAAGTAACGATTCTAGAAGGATAGTAACATCCAACACAACAAGCCACCTTTAACCTATTATGACACTTTCTTTAACCGCTTATTGATAACAGTGATCGCAGTCAAAATCATCCCGATACCTAAAAAAGACGTAGGGTATAACGTTTCATCAAGACCAAAGTAGGCAAATATGGTAGCAAAGACCGGCTCCAACATCATGATGATAGATACTTGAAAAGCTCCAAGCTTGGATTGTGCTTTCGCTACCAACCAATAGGCTAAGCTAGACGATCCAATGCCCGAACAAATAATGCCCCCCCATGTTCCTAATTTGGTAGGCAGCTGAAATGGAGGACCATTCCATAACAATACTACGCCACAACAAAGCATTATCCCCACCACCTGCAAAAAAGTTAACGCAAAAGCCAGATCCTTGTTAACGTATTTATCTAACACATAGATATAGATCGCAAAGAACAGCGCCGAGATAAAGGTATAGCCGATACCCAAAGGATCCGGATTCCCAAAGCTATGAGTCAATAAACCTAAGCCGGCCAGACAAAGCAAAGTCGTAATAATGTCTACTGCATTCGGTAGCTTCTTAGTAAGGATGAACCTTATGATTAAAACAAACACAATGTAAAAACCTGCCACAAAGCTTGATAAAGAAGCGGAAATAGTCTCCAATCCAATGGTTTGCGAAAAAATGACGATGGTTTGTAATACGCTGAGATGTATCCCTTGTTTAATTAACTTCTTATTTAAAGCGATAGGTTGTAAAAAGAAAATAGGTAACAGAAACAAGGAAGCAGAAGTATACCTAAAGAAGAGAAAAGTAGCAGTAGAAACTTCTTGAAAAGCTAATTTGGTAAATAAGTAGGATACGCCCCACAAGGCCGTAGCAAGAATCACAAATAGGATAGGCATTGAATAGTATCTCGTGTATTAGGGTTAAAAGCTGATTGCAAAATTACACGTTCCCCTGCATTCTTTAATTACGGATTGTAAAGAATTTTAAGCTTGCGGCGTGTTTCATAGGAACATCCTGATATATGGCTACACAGGAATTTACCCGCATACAACCTCCTTTTTTATGTATATCTACTATATTTTCTTCAACCGCCAATTAATAGCTGCTATCGCTATTAAAATCATCCCTATACCTACAAATGACATAGGATATAACCTTTCGTCTAGCCCCCAATACGCAAACAGCGTAGCAAATACCGGTTCTAGCATCAGAATGATAGATACTTTAAACGCTCCAAGCTTAGGCTGCGCTTTCGCGTGCAAAAAATGGGCCAAACTAGAACATCCTAAACCAGCTAACATAATGGCGCCCCAAGTAGATAGTTGATGCGGGAACTGAAAAGTGTCATGCTGTAATAACAGTACACAACCAAAAGAGGTCATAATGCCAACCATCTGCAGAAACGTTAGCGTAAAAGCCGTAGCGGGCGTGACGTATCTATCTAACACATAGATATAGATAGCAATAAACAACGCTCCTAGAAAGGTATACCCTACCCCTACCAGATCCGTAGCCCCAAAGCTATTCGTCAACAACCCCAATCCTCCTAAACACATTGCAGACGTAAGCATATCAAACACATCAGGCAATTTCTTCGTAACGAAGAAACGAATGAGTAAACCAAATACGATGTAAAAGCCTGTAACGAAGCTTGATAAAGAAGCAGAAATGGTTGCTAGCCCCATCGTTTGCCCAAACATGACTATAGTTTGTAGCAGGCTTAAATAGATTCCCTGTTTGATTAACTGTTTATTTAAAGAGATGGGATGTAAAAGAAAAAGTGGAACAAGGGAAACCGAAGCGACGGCATATCTAAAAAAGAGAAAGGAAACGGTAGAAATTTCTTGCAAAGCCCATTTGGTAATAAGATAAGATGCTCCCCAAAAGACAGTAGCAAGGATCATCAAGAGTCTAGGCATAAGGGTATATTTAAATGTATGATAGGGGTTGTACAAACTGGACTGAACATAACAGTAACGCTACTTGTAAAAAGCAGCGCTACAAAGCTAATGACTCGTCTTGGATTGTCCTTGCGCTAACCGCCAATTAATGATACCGATAGCTATTAAAATCATCCCTATACCTACAAATGACATAGGATATAACGTCTCCCCTAAACCTAAATAGGCAAATAGCGTAGCGAATACCGGCTCCAACATCAGAATAATAGATGTTTTAAAGGCACCAAGCTTCGTTTGTGCTTTCGCTGCCAACCAATAGGCTACGCTAGAACATCCAATGCCCGCAACCAGAATAGAACCCCAAGTAAGTAGTTTCCTAGGGAACTGAAATAGATCATGATTACACAGCAATACACAGCCAAAAATAATCATAATGCCAACCATTTGCAGAAACGTTAAGGTAAAAGCAGTATCCTCATTGAGATATTGATCCAATAGATAAATATGAATGGCAATGAATAAAGCACAGATGAAAGTATATCCAATGCCTACCGGATCAGGATGCCCAAAGCTATTCGTTAATAAGCCAAGTCCGGCTAAACACAGCAAAGAAGTAATGATATCCACTGCTGTCGGCAGCTTTTTGGTAATGATGAATCGGATAAGCAAAACAAACACAATATAAAAACCTGATACAAAACTCGATAAGGAGGCAGAAATAGTTTCAAGACCAATGGTTTGCGCAAACATTAACGCAGCTTGTAAGAGGCTTAAATATATACCTGGCTTGATGAGCTTCCGATTAAGGCTCTTCGGCTGAAAAAGGAAAAAGGGTAACAGCGAAACAGCAGCTACCGCATACCGAAAAAACAAAAAAGAGGAAGTGGAAATTTCTTGCAAGGCTAATTTGGCCAATAAGAAGGATACGCCCCAAAGGACAGTAGCCAGAATCATGAATAGTATAGGCATAGTATAGTGCAAATATTGGGTTACAAGTTGCTGTCGCTGTTTGTATGTTTTGTGACTACAAGCAGGCAAGCGGATGGAGAAGCGACACTTATGATTTGGAATTGATCGACTCTATCTTATGAACGACGGCAACGTCTTTTCCATAAAAGGCTATGCCAAGGCGTAATACGCTTTTGACGTGTTTTGATTTTTTGATAATGGCTGTATAATTCTTTGCTTCTATTTGCGCTAAGCCTTCTTCTGCTTCTTTTTGTAACGCTCCCTTACTTTCTGCATACTTGTATTCCAAGATAATCGCTTGGGTACTTTTACAAAATAAGGCTCTTGGTATAATCATGGTATCTACACA
>JALRAY010000036.1 GCA_023257955.1 Amoebophilaceae bacterium
TGATATATTAAGTTTTGACATGGTTGATTTTTAATAGCCTGACTTGAAATTATCACGTGGGAGGGGAGTTACCCAAAGAATTTCGCTTTTTCTTTCACGATCAGTATATATCCCTTCCCACATTTATTATTTACTAAACCTCTGCATGAAAACAGTACCTGCACATAAACTAAGTTTATTCTCTTTGCCTTGGAAACAACTCATCAGTTTGATACTAGGTATTGTAGTTACGGTTATGAGGCCTGTTGCTACCTATGCGCAAACATCTACGCATGATCTATATGATGTCGCCCCTCTTCGCTGGGAAAATGATCCAACACCGTATTATGCCAATATGCTTAGTTATGACTTCAAACCCAGTTCGAAACAAAAAAGATATAGCAAGTACCCAAAAACACAAGCGCACAAATCACCAAAGGTAAAAGAGCATCCTAGAAAAAAACTTTTAGAAGAAGCACCTTTGCATACCCAAAGAGCCTGGTTGTATTCCGCCGTGGTACCGGGGCTGGGGCAATGTTATAACGAAAGCTATTGGAAGTTAAGCATCATGTATCCTGTTTTTGGATTGCTCATCTGGGGCGCTTGGTATAATCACAAAGAGTATACCACAACGCGCAGGGAGATCCTTAACAATACGCACAAGAATCAGAATTTGACAAACTACATGCGAGGACGTGAACGAGATCGTACTATCTTTCTAGCAGCGATCGTTGTTTGGTACATATTAAATGTCTTTGATGCCTATGTGGAAGGAAGTTTAAAAACCTTTGATGTATCAGATGACCTAGCCATTGTCATTCAAGAACCGACTACGCCTCCTCGCGCTCCTGCAAGCAATGCGCCCATGGCTACGGGAGTGAGTTTAAACATTAGTCTAAAAGCAAAAGAAAAAGATGAAGATAGGAATAATTGGATATGGTAAAATGGGGCACGCTATTGAAAGGATAGCGACCAAAAGAAAACATAATGTCGCGTGGACCGTAGGCGCGGACCAAGCAGCCCTCTTGCCTACACTCCTACCTGCTGTGGATGTAGCGATTGAATTTACCCAACCGGAAGCAGCGTATGAAAACGTATACACCTGTCTACAACACGATACCCCTGTCATCTGTGGCACCACAGGCTGGTTAGCCAACAAAGCAGCGCTAGAAGCCTATTGTCTGCAGCAAGACGGAACCTTCTTCTATGCCACCAACTTCAGCCTAGCGATGCAATTGTTTTTTAAGCTCAACCGCTTATTAGCTACTTATATCAACCCTGATGACTTTCAGATAACAGTAGAAGAAACACATGCCCCTACAAAAAAAGACAAGCCAAGTGGTACAGCTCTGCGCATAGTGGAGGAAATTACGGAACCTAGAAAGCGTCAACAAGAAGCTCCCCATTCCCACACTGACAGCATTCCTATTATTTCACATAGAGTGCCTGATAGCATGGGGAAACATGTAGTGAGGTATAGTTCTCCGCTAGAAGACATAACAATGGAGCACTTTACCAAAAGCAGAGATAGCTTAGCACAAGGTGTGATCTTAGTTGCCGAATGGTTGCAAGGCAAAAAAGGCGTGTTAACGATGGATGACTTTTTGGAACGTTGAGGAAAGCAGGAAAACACTAGGTTATAATCACAAGCGGTTGTCATTAATGCACCCCTTGGGCTGGATATTTGGCTACCTTATCTTTATAAAAAGCTTGGATGTTGTGCATATCCTGTGCTACATCACCAGTAGGATAATAGAGAGGGCCAATACCTGCTTGCTTTTTCTGATAATCAATAAATCCCAGCGCGATAGGAACTTGAGCATGCGTAGCGATGTAATAAAAGCCCGTTTTCCATCTAGGAGCATATTTGCGGGTTCCTTCCGGTGCAATGGTGAGGACTAACTTGGCGTGTGTTTGCAACATATCAATCATCATATCTACTTGCCTATGCTTATGTGTTACTAAACTTCTATCTATAGGGATAGCGCCAAACCACTTAAGAATGGGGCCGATAGGGAAAAACATCACTTCTTTTTTGATCGCAAATTTGGCAGGGATGCCTTTAATAAAGACTGTACACAGCCCGTAGAACAAATCCCAACTGCTGGTATGCGGTGCCACTACAAGCACCATTTTATCTACGCCTTTTGGTAAATCACCCACAGCTTGCCAACCTAACCACTTAAAAATGTGTATTGCTAACCATTTCATCATATTTTTGTATTATACTATTAATGCGTAAACCTTTACATTATTTGTTAATCATTTATAAAGCCTTACAATTTTGAAAGAAGTAAAACTAAACCTAATCGGCATTTTTTGTACCCAACCTATTGATGATCAGCGCATCACCCATTATATCTTAATGCTAGAAGAAGCTGCTGGAGAGAAACGTAAACTCCCTATGCTCCTTGAGTCTCTTGACGCACGATCTATTGCTTTCCTGAATCCTAATAGAGGAAACAAGGAAGCTCCTCGACTTCCTTTTAGCCAACATCTTTTGGGTGAGGTATTGAAGAAACTCGGATATCATGTGCAAAAAGCCATTATTACGGATGCAGATGTCAAGGAAGATGCATATACTGCGTCCATCGTCATATCTGATGGCAAAGACCATACTTTTTCACTCACCTTGAGAGCCCCCGATGCTGTTGCACTTGGCTTATATTTTGACGCCCCTATCGTTACCGATGACGCTATATTACAAGAGTCAGATCTCACCATGATGATGATTCATGTAAAAATAAGGTTAGCATTAAACCCTCCCAAGCCGGAGAAAGCCTCTCCCAACTCAGCAACCCAATGGCATATAGATAATCTCATGACCCATAATCTAGACATTCATCCGCTCCCCATACTGCAAGACTTACTGCATCGAATGATTGAGCGAGAAGACTATGAAAAAGCCGCGCGCATTAGGGATGAAATCCGGCGAAGAGAGTAATACCCTTTGATACTACTATGCGTAAAAAACTGCAACGATTTAAAGACAATGCTGCCAGCAATAATGTGATAGAAGAGGGCAAACCGCTGTACTCAACTATCAAAGGACAGTGGGGAACTGATTACTTTCAGAACAACCATCCTATCACCTTAGAACTCGGTTGCGGTTATGGAGAGTATACCATCCAATTAGCCGCATTATGCCCTGCCAAAAATTATATAGGCATAGACCTTAAAGGAGCCCGGTTATGGAAAGGAAGTACACTAGCACTGGAGCAACAGCTGCAGCACGTGGCTTTCCTCCGTACACGTATTGAGCAATTAGAACAATTCTTCAGCCCCGGAGAAGTGCAGGAGATTTACATACCCTTTCCAGATCCAAGACCGAAAAAAAGCGACATCAATAAAAGACTTACGAGCCCCCCTTTTTTAGACATCTATCGCCGTATTATGTCGCCAGGGGGATGGCTATACTTTAAAACAGATGACCTAGACTTATTCCACTATACCCTAGAAGTCTTGCAGGCGCAACCTGACGTGCAGAGACTATTTCATACACATGATTGCTATCAGGGATCCAACATATTAGGAGAAGCTACTAACGTACAAACGAAGTATGAAATGATGTTTATCAACCAAGGAAAAACCATCAAGTATATTCACTGTCAACTAAGAAGCGCATAAAGCGAATCCATATGCGTGCGACTACGCCCCTACTCACCTACTCCCCTACACAACATCACTCCTGCATAAGATAAGCTTTTATAAAGTCATTGATATCTCCATTAAAAACACTGATTGTATCCGTCTTCTCTACCCCCGTACGGTTGTCTTTGATAAGTTTATAAGGGTGCAATACATAACTTCTTATTTGCGAACCAAAGTTGATTTTTTTCTTCGCGCTCGCAAGCTTCTCTTTCTCTGCGTTCTTTTTCTCTAGCTCTATCTGGTAAAGCTTCGATTTTAGAATTACCAAAGCCTTTTCCTTATTCTGCGCTTGGGAACGTTCCTGTTGACACTCCACTACCAACCCCGAAGGCGCATGTTTGAGCCTGACCGCCGTTTCCACTTTATTCACATTCTGCCCCCCAGCACCGCCAGATCGAAATGTATCCCAGCTGATGTCAGCTGGCTGTATATCAATTTTGATAGCATCTTCCAACAAGGGGTATACCGCTATAGAGGCAAAAGAAGTATGGCGCTTACCTGCCGAATCAAAGGGGGAAAGACGCACCAAACGGTGGATGCCTATTTCTGCTTTCAGATACCCGTACGCGAAGGGACCAACAATTTCTAGCGTAGCGGATCGAATGCCTGCCGTATCTCCCTTTTGGTAAACTAATTGATTGACTTGATACCCTTCCTGTTGCCCCCACATGATGTACATTCGCATCAGCATTTCAGCCCAGTCTTGGCTTTCGGTACCTCCTGCGCCAGGGTTGATCTCGACGATGGCAGAATTTTCATCTTCATCAGCTTGTAGCATTTTTTTGAACTCCAACTTTTCAATAGCTGTTACCAGCTGCTTATGAATCTGTTCGATTTCCGTCTCCATCACTTCCCCTTCTTCATAATACGCTTGGGCGATGGTTAACTGATCTAACAGCCCTTGTACGGCATCAAAATCATCAATCCAGATGCGGAGGCCTTTGATATGACGCAAGGTTGCTTCAGCACGGGTATTGTTATCCCAAAAAGTAGCCGTGTGGGTGAGCGCTTCCTGTTCTTGTAGCGTCGCTAGTTTGGCATCGTAGTCAAAGATACCCCCTCAAATCCTCAACTCTTGTTTGGATGGTTTTTAGGGTTTCAGCTTTCATGGTAAATAGGTGCTATATGTTATTTAGGCTGCTAAGTTAGCACCTCAAAATAGATTCCCATATAACAACATGTTCACGTTTCCAATTAACTATGCCTCAATTCCCTGCGACCTTGCTATAGAGCTGACGCTGAAGTCGTTTATACAGGAGGGGCGCGTTTGGGTTAGTTAATCTTTACAAGGAAGGTTTTTTGGTTGCATCTATTGTCCCCTTAGACGCTACCCATGCTTTACGCAAGCCTGCAGAATGATATGAACTATTTTGCTTGATAAGTAGGCATAGCAGCAGCTAATACAGCTGGTCGATAGCTGGCCACAAGTGTGGATAGAAGGACACTGATGCCTACATATACATAATCTCTCCACAAGCCTTTGATGGGATACGCTTCTAGTAAACTGGTCGCGGTATTGATAGACATGAAATTAAAATACTGTTGCAGCCAAGTAAGCAACGCAGCTAGCATCATGCCGAGGATACTTCCAGTGCACCCTATCAACACTCCTTCCCAGATGAATATATGTTTGATAGTTTTTCGGGTTGCGCCTAAGGCATATAGTATGCGAATATCAGCTTCTTTAGCTAATACAAGCATGGAAAGAATGAAGAATATGTTGAGCGCAGCAATCATGACGAGGATCGTTAAAGTCGTAAAGACTAACACCCGTTCTGTATGCATCGTGCACATGAGCGTAACTTGTTGCTCAGCTTGTGTGAGGACTTGAAGGTTCGCAGGCAAAAGCTTGACACAGGCTTGTTGAATCTTGGGGATAGAAGCACCGGGAAATACCTCTATTTCTACCGCTGTACGTTGATCCCTATTACCTAATAACTGGGTAACAAAGCTTAAGTCAGTAAGGATGTATTGATCATCAAAATGCTTTTCGATGGCGAATATAGCGCCTGGTTTAATGGAGCTTGTATTATAGAGACTATGCATGGTTGTGAGACCTTTGTGTCGCGTTTGCTTCGGAAGAAAGACCTGAATCTTATCAAATACATGATGCAGCTGAATGCCTAATACATACTGTATGCCAGCTCCTACTATAGCCAGGTGTTGATCCCCTTCTTTCAACTGCAATCGCCCTCTTACAATGTGGTTCGCGAGTAGATGATTGCTTGTAAAATCTTTTGACACACCTTTCACTTTGGCTACGGTAGTGCGGTCTCTATAAGTCAGCAAAACACTTTCTTCCACCACTTCAGTGACTTGGGTTACCCCCGCTATGTTTTCCAGGTTGTGCACTATGTCAGGCGATAGGGAAAAGTATTTACCATGATGGGTGGTGATTTTAAGGGCTGGATCAAAGGTGGCAAATAGTTTCTTTACCACATCCTCAAAACCATTAAAGATAGAGGCAACCAATAATAAGGAAGCAGTGCTAAGCGTTACGCTCAGGCAAGCCACTAGTCCTATGCGATAGATGAGATTTTTGCGGGATTGAGTGGAACAGTATTTTCTGGCAATGAAAAAGGAGACGTTCATAGGGGGATGCGTTACGTAGTATATTAACAGCGCTTCTTGGACAGTAGTACTGAAATTGTTGGTAATGATATAAACATAATGGGGCTTTAACCCTATTATTGAGGTAAATTTAGTAACAGAGAAACCAGATAAAGCAATAACGACCCCAGATTTTAAGGATTCGCATTAACTTTACATAGCTGCCGAATAGCTACAGGTAGGGAGCGAACAGATCTTGGCGCAAGTAAAACAAAAATTATCATACCCCCTTTTAGAAAAACATCTGATACATTCCATGAATAGCCATAGCCGGTACATCCTCCTCCTCCTCATTTTGATGTTCTCTCTTAATCAATGCAACAAATGTATAGTTAGGTATGTAATAGAAGAAGAAGGCGGGAAGCCACCGGAAGAACACCTTGAGAATATTATCGATTTAGCAGGACTTGACCTGGAAACAGCCAAAGGATTGTTCGCCAAACTACCCGAGAAGAATGTATTGTACTTCATCAATGAGGTAGATGGAAAGACCTATAAGTTTACCGAAGAAAACGGGAAGTTAGTCTGTAAGCTGAGTGGCGAGCTAGGTTTTGCCTTCGACTCCAAGCATGCTTGTGCCTTTTTTTGGGGTACTATAGAGCAGCCATGTTTAGCTTTTACATATTACAAACAAATCAATAATCGGTATCAGATATCGGAAAACTATATATTAAACGATAGTACATGGATGTCAATAGGTCAAAATTCCTTACCAGCAGATGTAGAAAATATAAGGCTATGTGGATGTTCTGCACTATTGAATCAAACCCTATATGCTGTTACACTTTATGAAATAAAGAAAAATGGATTACCAAACAGCGGATGTTTGTATAAAGTATACAATCAAAATACCTCAAATCAATCTTTGTTCACTAACCCTACATTTACAGGTGCCTGGCATGTAGAAGCCAACAAAATCTTGATAGACAAAAACAATCATAGCTTTGATTTATATCAGATAGAGCGTGACTTATCGGGTTTATTGAGTTTAACATTATTGACAACAGATTTTGCCACCTCTACCACGCCCATGCATGGCGAATTTTTCCCCACCCCTGTTCCTATGTTTTATTGTCCTAATGAAACACAATCCGTGTATAAGATCAGCAAGGGAGGAGGAGCATTCACGCCCATGGAAATGCCCAAAGAAGTTAAGGGGAAACACTTGGTTATACCTTTTGAAGAAGCACTGTAATTTATCACCTATAGCACGCAACCTAACGCTCAAACAGGAGGTGGAGAAAAGGTAGCTGTGTATTATAAACAAACAACATTCAACTAGCAGATCATGACGAGCCTTATTCTGAAACATAAATTACTTATAGCCTTGATGCTAGTCGTTCATTGTACTATGCAACCCGAACGTACACTAGCTTTCACAAAAGACCAACAACAATCCGTAGATAGTGAACACAAGCCAAGCAAAAAGATTCAGAAACGCAAAAAGCAAAGCTCTCTGTTTCCTCCTACGCCAACGAATGATTTCTTTAAAAAATCCCAACAAGAAGATTTATTACGATCTACTACACAACTGGGTATCCTTATTGGATTAACAGGCGCTACCTACGCACTACTTGGGGAACCCTTTGTACTATCTGCCTTAATAGCGCCCACTATAGGTAACATATGCACAGAGCCCATCATGAATATTGGGAGTAAATTCAGCTTGTTATTTATGCCTAAAATCGCCAAAGCCAGCTTACAAAAGGTCGTAAAACTACAATCCATCTATCAAAAAAAGGCACGGTATCTTTCTGACAGCATGAATGATTTTATGCAGATGACATTAAATCGGTATATGTTCTTGATTGATAAGTTTAGTTACATTGATCATATGAGTGAAAGAGCTATAGAAGAAATATTAAGCCTCCCTATCTTCCCTAAAAAGTTAGATCTAACAGCTATTCCTTCTGTAAATGCTTTTTTAATGAATTATCCAGAACAAGTGAGGGTTGCCGTTGCCAATTTTGTAGTACAATTGCTACAAGATTCTCATAAAATGCGTTTAAGTAGGAAAGCAGAGCCCCTCATGATTGTTGGTCCTCCAGGTACAGGTAAAACCTATTTGGCAAAGCAACTGGGTAAATTATTAGGCGTACCCACACATGTGATAGATCTCAGCAAATATAGCAACCTGGCAGGAAGCCATTTTTCGCAAGGTTCAGTAGACAAAGGGGTTGTGTTAGATATATTACTAGACAATCAAGATATGCAGCACAACTGCACTAACAAAATTATCATCATAGATGAAGTAGATAAGTTCTTTGAAAAAGATGGAACGGGCGC
Source organism: Amoebophilaceae bacterium (assembly GCA_023257955.1). Classification (GTDB taxonomy): domain Bacteria; phylum Bacteroidota; class Bacteroidia; order Cytophagales; family Amoebophilaceae; genus Amoebophilus. The sequence continues at coordinate 8,527 of JALRAY010000036.1, forward strand.
ATTTACCAATGCTAATATGGGGCAAATTATGGCCTATTTATTGTTCCTACTAGAGTCGCAAGCAACCGCCGTGAACCTGCCACGGTATGAAGGAGCCTCCCATGATATTTCTCAATTAAAATTTATCTTGCTAGGGAATCATACGTTGAGCGAAATGTTAGGGGAAGAGCAAGCGCAACCCCTAGAATCGCGTATGCATGTAGTAACGCTTGATCATCTAACGCAGGAACAAAAGTTAAATATTGCCAAAGAGCATATAGCTCAAATATGTAAAATTGGAGATCTAGAAACGAGTATGATAGATCAAACTACTATTGAAGAAATCGTCAAAGAAGACACCGCAGCAGGTTATAAAGGCGTGCGTATAATGTTACAGGTAATTGACAAGTATATCAGAATGCTCGAGCAAGGAGATCTCATCAAACGCATATCCAGTATTACTGAGTTAACCTTCGATCCTAAAAAAGAATACGCCAGTAGAGCGCCAAAACAGATGCCTACGAAAGAACCTAAAAAGACTGCAAGGAAGAAGAAGTAGCGCATAGCATAGCATAACTAATAACCTGCTAGCAATAGCAGCCCCTCTATACAGCGGCAAACTATGCGTAGCCTAATGCTTTCCGAACTATACACATCGTTTCTTCAGCTACCTCCGTTGCCTTTGATTCACCCGCTTGAAAATCTTGTGAATAGCAACTCGGTCGTTGATATAGTCATCTATTATGTCTTCTGTAACATTACCTATAGTTGTGCCAAATTAGCCTCTTGCCCAAAAATGACAACCCCAAATGCATGTAACCACTTTTTATTACTCCCCTGAATTTCCCTATCAACCCACAGCTACCTCGCATCACCACCCTTGTACCTCCCCAATAACAACCTTCCCACCTCTCCAGTACCGACTGGAATGGTGAATTTGTGGTAAAGGGGAGCTGAGAGGGTGGTAAATGAATTACGTCATTACGAGGAGCCGTTCCCACCCTGTCATTGCGAGGAGCCGTTCTCACCTCGTCATTGCGAGGAGCCGCAGGCGACGAAGCAAACCATGGCGAGTGCTACGTCTGGATTGCTTCGCTCCACGTCATTGCGAATCCCGAAGGGGTGTGGCAATCGCAATGACGGCGCCTTTTAACGTCGTTTAGATATACCTGAGTAGTTACTCCCAAAGGGATGTGGCAATCGCCATGACTTATGGGAGAAAGCGCAATTATGCAGCATCTTGATCTAGAATCCTGAGCTTGGCAAAATTTAATAACAAGGTTTTCTCTCCTGCCTGCTTAAAATCAATGCGTGCTTTTCTGTGCGGACCGGCTTGCTCTATGTGCAGCACCTTGCCGATGCTAAAGATGGGGTGTTCTACTTGTAGCCCAACCTGAATTTTGCTGGTATCACTGCTTGGGAAGGATGCTAACGTATGATTAGCTGTAGACAGCTGGACAGCAGTAAGTTTTTGTTGCGGT
>JALRAY010000037.1 GCA_023257955.1 Amoebophilaceae bacterium
CTTTTTAGGCGGATACTTCAGCTTCCGGATCATTAAAGGTAAGCACAGCCACCTGCGCGAAAGCTACTACCATTGCCTCATGATTGGGATCCTCGCGGGGTTGAACATCACCAAGACGGTGGAGCATGAGAAAGAATCCGGCGAAGGCTATGTAGATACCGTCATCGTACCGAAGCTTTACCAAGGTGATCAAGCAATTATCCTAGAGTATAAGTACACCAACAAAAAAGACAAGCTACAAAAAGAAGCAGAAGCGGCCCTCAAGCAAATACAAGACAGGAACTATATCGCTACGATAGTTGGTGAAAAGCACGTCAAAAGCGTCTTACAACTAGGAATCGCCTTTCATAAAAAAGAAGTAGCCGTGGTGCATGAGGTGATACATATATAACTTTTCTATTTATTCACCTGCTCATGCGTTACTTCTTATCTATTGCTTATGAAGGCACCTATTATCATGGCTGGCAAGAACAGGTGAATGCCCTGACGGTGCAAGGGATTATACAAGACAAGCTCAGCCAGATATACTCGCAGCAGCTGCGCATTATAGGTAGTGGCCGCACGGATAGGGGTGTACATGCTGCACAACAGTGGGCGCATGTAGATTTACCGGAAGACATTCATATTCATCAACTCCAGCATCAACTGAATCGGCTGTTGCCGCCTTATATTGCCGTTAACGCTATCTATCCTGTGATTCCTACAGCACATGCGCGGTTTGATGCACTTCGTAGGACCTATACGTATACCATATCTCCCATCAAAAACCCTTTTTATAGTCATATAACCTATACATTCAGCAAAGCCCTTCAAATAGATAGGATGAATGAAGCAGCAGCACTATTAAAAGCCTTTCAGAACTTTGAAGCTTTTAGCAAAGTCGGCTCTCCTACTAAGTATCCTTATCTATGTATCATCTATGAAGCGTATTGGCACGTGGAAATTAATGGACACATTGTCTTTCGCATTACGGCAAATCGTTTCTTACGCGGGATGGTAAGGGCCATTGTAAGCAATCTGTTAAAAGTTGGTTTAGGGCAAAGATCTGTCACTGATTTTCAGGATATTATCCAGCAGCAGGATAGGCGTTTGAGTGCTGGTTTAGTGCCGCCTACAGGGTTGGTGTTGCAGGAAGTGGTATACCCGCCAGATATTTTTGTTTTGTGATATAGTATATGGTTATCTTAGGTGCACGTTTTTAAATCTTCACTTAATCAATTAATTATAAATTTTATGTATACCTCTATCATAATACCTCGTAACATTTTGATTACCGTTGTTAGCCTATGTTTAACGCTTGTGGCGTGTGGCGGGGATAAGCCAAATTTTGTGGATTGGACATGTAAAGAATATGTTATAGAAAAAGTGCAAGAAGATGGATTAAAGTTGTTGTATGCATCTATTGAATTAAAAAGAAATAGAGACGTTGTTGCCGCAGCTATACGAAACAATGGGATGGCTTTGCAATATGCAGACGATTGTTTCAAGAATAACACAAAGTATGTTTTACAAGCTGTAAAAACCACAGGATTGGCATTAGCGGATATAGAACATCAATTTAAAAATGAGCCAACAATTGTATTAGAAGCTGTTAAGCAAAATGGAGTTGCGTTGAAATATGCATCAGACGAATTAAAAGCCAATAGAGAGGTTGTATTAAAAGCTGTTATGCAAAATGGAGTTGCGTTGCGATATGCATCAGACGCATTAAAAGCAGATAAAGAAATTGTATTAGAAGCTGTTAGGCAAAATGGGGTTGCGTTGAAAGATGCATCAGACGCATTAGCTGTTATGCAAGATGGGGTTGCGTTTCAATATGCATCAAACGAATTAAAAGCAGATAGAGCAGTTGTATTAGAAGCTGTTAGGCAAAATGGAGTTGCGTTGCAATATGCATCAGACGCAATACAAGCAGATAAAGAAATAGGAATATTAGCTTTGGAGCAGAATGGAGAAATTGGTGTATTGGTTCTAGAGAAACATTTATCTGATCCTGATATTCAACTCGTAGTCTATAAATATTTACCCTCAATCTTTAGGGATCAACACATAACATCCCGTTATCTAGAGGTTTTGCATATCGGATGGAGAGATCTAACATACCCACTTTCCCCCGAGCAGGCGTTTTTTTTCTAAAATACAGTTATCTGAGGAAGATAAAGACCTATTTAGCACTACAGCATTGGGGGTCGCAGGGATTCAGTCTATAGTATACACTATAAAAGGATATCAATATCTGGATGATGATAATATTGAGTTGAAAATCAATATGATGTGTGGTCAAGAATTTACTATTTCTTTACCTGTAGAGCAATCTATAGGAGATTTAGCTAGAGAGGTAAAAAATAAGCATTGTGCGCATAATATCCCATTAATACAACTCTGTATGGATGTTGGTAATGATCAAACAAAGTTTAATCCATGGGATCATGAGAAGGTGAAGTTGAGTAAGTATTTCGTTAATCAAAACAGATACTTGTCTTGTATACCCGTATCATATTATGATAACGCTTTTCCTACAATTGAATTTAAGTAATAAAAATTTATGTCAATCATTAGATCAATCCGTAAAAGAGCGCGCCTGTTAGTTGGCGTGATGAGCGTGGCCTTATTCTTGTTTATCGCTCAAGAACTGATAAAAGGAGCCGATAGCTTGTTTAGGCAACAACCCGTGCTGGGGTCGGTAGATGGTAACCAAATAAAGCTAAAAGCTTTTGAAGCGGAAGTAGAAAAATTACAACACAGCTACTTGATGACGTATGGAAGAGCTCCTTCTGAAACAGAGCTCCACTATTTGAGAGAACATACTTGGCAAGAAATCATCAACGATATGATGTATCCCAAGGTGTGTAAATCTTTAGGCACTCAAGTGACCCAAGACGAGCTCATAGATATGGTGCAAGGAGATCATATTCATCCCGATATACAAGCTGCTTTTATATCTCCCCAAACGAAAACCTTCAGTAAAGAGGACTTACTGAATACATTGAGTAATCTTGCCAAACTCCCTAAGGAAACACAAACAGCGTGGCATGAGTATGAACAGAGCTTAGCTAAAAAACGATGTAGAGAAAAATATCAACAGCTGCTAGCGCATAGCGTGTATGTAACTACACTAGACGCGGAACATACCTGGATGTTAGATAATACCGTTCTAGATATCGAGTATGTACACATTCCTTATCAACAAATACCTGACAATGAGGAAGTAATCAGCGATAAAACCATAGATAAATATATTCGAGACCGTAGGGATGAATATGCAGTAGAAGAAAACAAGGAAATAAAATACATCGCCTTCCCCATTCTACCCTCTACAAGTGATCATAACGTTTTCCAAGAAGAGTTAGCGGAGCTCAAGCAAGCATTTCTACAGACAACGGAGGATAAGCTATTTGCCACCACTCACACCGATGCGGTTGCTGACAACAGCGTTACGCTAACGTGTACAAAAAGTAATTTACCAACCGAATTAATTCCCTATAAAGATCAACTGAAAAAAGGTGCTGTTATTGGTCCTATAGCGATAGATCTGCAAAAGATATATCGCCTCTACAAGGTTACAGATGTAGGTAGCGGTAAAGATCCCCAGTACTCCTTCCATTGCCTTGAAAAGCATTTATCCTATAGTGATGAAACCAAGGAACTGTGTTTGAAGCAAGCCGAAGAATGTAGAAAGAATGTCAAAAGCAAAAATAAATTTGAAGCTTATACACAGAAACATGGCATAGCTACAGCATCCGAAAAGGTATACAAAGACGATACACGGCTAGGAACGTTACGTCAAGTGCGTCCGCTAGTTCGTTGGCTCTATAAGCAAGAAGGGGTCGATAAAGTATCGCCCGTATTGGAACTAGACGATCATTATGTGATAGCTGTCCTCATCAAGCATACCAGAAAAGGTTCTGCTGATTTAGAGCAAGTAAAGCAGGATGTGTACAAAAGAATAAAGAATGAAAAGAAACGGGAAACACTGCAAGAAGCGCTGAAGTCGCCTGAGCTATCATCGGCAACATTACAAGACATCGCCACGCATTACGGACATCGTGCGCAGCATAATACCGCCGAAAAGGTCCGATTTGATAGTGTGTATACCGATTTGCCTGGTATTGGCAACGTCAGGAAAGCCATCCACTGCGCTTTTGCGCTAGCAGAGGGACAACGATCTTCCATCATAGGTGATGATAGTGGTTTTATCCTTTTAGAAGTTACCAAGCGATATACACAACCGCTACCCAATAGTTGGAAAGCCCAACAACGCCATCAAATAAAGCTGGAGCAGTATAGACAAGCTGCGAATTTATTTACGGGCTTGACAAAAACGGTTAGCCTGGTAGACAATAGGTGTCAGTATTATTAATGCCATGCAACGTATCCTCACAGGTATTCAATGTACAGGCATGCCGCATCTCGGCAATATAGTAGGCGCTATGTTGCCTGCCATCGATTTATCGCGCCAGCCGCAGCATCAGACCTTCATCTTTTTAGCGGACTTACATACGCTTACGACGTTACCAGAAGCTGAAGTGCGTAGAAAATATGTCCATGCAGCTGCATCCGCTTGGCTTGCCTTGGGGCTAGATCCCGAGCAAGTGATTTTCTACCGCCAATCTCAGATACCTGCCGTTGGGGAACTCACCTGGTATTTAAGTTGCTTTACCCCTTATCCCATGCTAGCTAACGCGCATGCCTTTAAAGACAAACGCGATCGGTTAGCAGGTGTAAATGCAGGACTCTTTATTTATCCCGTACTGATGGCTGCCGACATTTTGCTATATCAAGCCAATCGAGTGCCTGTAGGCAAAGATCAGCTACAACACTTAGAGATCGCAAGGGATGTCGCTACCAGTTTCAATCATCAATACGGATCTATATTCATCCTCCCCGAAGCTTTGATAGATAGGAATATAGCTACGCTCCCTGGTATTGATGGTCAAAAGATGAGTAAGTCCTACAACAACACAGTGGATATATTTTTACCGGAACCCGAATTGCGTCAGAACATCATGCGCATTCAAACAGATAGCCTTGCCATAGATGCCGTTAAAGATCCGGATACCTGTAATGTCTATAAGCTGTATAGTGCTTTAGCAACTGAAGTGGATACCGCTACCATGCGTCAAAAGTACTTGAATGGTGGATATGGCTATAAAGCCGCTAAAGAAGCGTTGTTTGATCTTATCTTGGTAAAATTTGCAGTGCCTAGAAGAAGATTTAATGCCTATATCAACGACTGGGGGACTATTAACAAGATTTTGCAAGCAGGTGAAGCAAAGGCAATGGAGATAGCTGAAGAAACGATGTGTATAGTTCGGAAAGCATTAGGCTACGCATAGTCACGCTTTCTAGAAGGGAATTCAAGTTCTTCTGTATCACCACCTTTTACTTCCCCAATAACAACCTCTCCACCTCTCCAGTACCGACTGGAATGGTAAATTTGTGGTAAAAGTGCGATGAATGGTGAGTGCTACGCCACCCCTCGTCATTGCGAGGAGCCACTCCCCACCCGTCATTGCGAGGAGCCGTAGGCGAACGAAGCAACCCATGTTGAGTGCTACGCGCCACAAAACCGGCATTGTGAACTAAGGGATGTGTGGCAATCGCAATGATACACCTCCTTCGGATCGCACTTCCATCGCACCCGCATCGCACCATCACCAACTATCACACCTCTCCAGTCCCGACTGGAATGGTATTTTTGTGGTAAATAGGAGATGAGAGGGTGGTAAATGATGTCGGTAGCAAGTGCTACATAGTCAAGCAAGGGGATATTATTGCAGAAAAACTTCTTCATTATGCATGTAAGCGCTTTTTATTACACCGTTGACTTACTCTATCATCCCACTGTCACCTCGAATCACCACCCTTTTATCTCCTCGCCAAAACCTCGCCACCTCTCCAGTACCGACTGGAATGGTAAATTTGTGGTAAATAGGAGATGAGAGAGTGGTATATGATGCGGGCAGCAAGTGCTACAAAGTAGTAAACTGCGATGGGAGACGATGCATTGTATCCATTATGGTATTGTGATTAAGCATCAGGCGCACGCCGATGTTGACTTGTAGTGATGCCTTGCACAATATCCCACACTACAATCCCCATACTGACGGATACATTCAAGGAATGTTTGGTGCCGTATTGCGGAATCTCCAATGCCATATCACATAAGGGTAGTACGTGATCTTGTACCCCAAACACTTCATTGCCAAAGATGAAGGCATGCTTTTGCAAAAGATCCGCTTGATAAGTGCCTAACGTTATGCTCTCCGTTGTTTGTTCGCAGGCGGTGATGACATACCCTGCATTTTTGAGACTCGGTACTAATGTGGTGATATCCGCTACATACTCCCATGCTACACTGTTTTCCGCTCCTAAAGCTGTTTTATGAATCTCGCGGTGAGGAGGACTAGCCGTTATGCCACAGAGGTAAAGCTTCTCTAGCAAAAAAGCATCCGCAATGCGAAAGGCGGCACCAATATTGTGCATACTCCGAATGTTATCTAATACCAGCACGATAGGCTGTTTAGGAGCTTGTTGAAATTTGGCAACAGATAGGCGCTGTAACGCTTCATTATTTAATTTTTGCATCATAGATATTTTCTTTTCCTTTGTGATAACCTTACTACGCTAGTCATTCATCGTCATAAAATTATAACATATGCGTCACACCACCACCACTCCCTTGATGCGGCAATACGAACAGATGAAGGAAAAATATCCCGGTTCGCTATTACTCTTTCGCGTCGGCGACTTTTATGAAACTTTTGAGGAAGACGCTGTGCAGGCCAGCAAGGTCTTGGATATTGTACTTACCAAGCGCTCAAATGGCAGTGCCTCGGCGGTACAATTAGCAGGCTTTCCACACCATGCGCTAGATAATTATCTCCCTAAGTTGGTAAAAGCAGGTTTGCGGGTAGCTGTTTGTGATCAATTGGAGGATCCCAAGATGGCCAAAGGGCTGGTCAAACGCGGCGTGACAGAACTCGTCACCCCAGGGCTTTCCTTTCATGATGCAGTATTAGATCGCAAGCAAAACAATTACTTAGCGTCTCTATACTTTGAAAAGGATGCGATCGGTATAGCCTTTTTAGACGTTTCCACAGGGGAGTTTGTCACTTCTCAAGGCAACCAAATCTACATAGAGAAGTTGATGCAGAGCTTTCAGCCTGCGGAAGTGATCCTGAGTAAAAAACAACAAGCGCATTTTCAAGCTTTCTTACAGGAAGACTATCCCAACTATTCCCTCGAAGACTGGGTATATCAATTGGATTATGCTACTGAAATGCTGAATGAGCACTTTGGAACAGCTTCCATCAAAGGATTTGGGATTGATAAACTATCCCTAGGCATCATCGCCAGTGGCGCCATTTTGCGGTACTTGGAAGAGACGGAACATAAAAACAAGCAGCATATTACCTCCCTTGCACGGATTGAAGAAGAGGAATATGTATGGTTAGATAAGTTTACCATCAAAAACTTAGAAATTCTTGCCCCGCAACAAGAAGGAGGCGTATCGTTATTGGAGGTACTGGATCAAACGGTAACCCCCATGGGGGCACGATTACTGAAAAAGTGGCTTGTATTGCCTCTAAAAGATATCCAAGCTATTCAGAAGCGATTGGAAATGGTAGCGCTACTCATCACAGAACCTCTCTTAGAACAATCTATTTTACATGAACTAAAGCAAATCAGCGATCTGGAGCGTTTGACGGCGAAAGTATCTGTCGGCAGAGCAACTCCCAAAGACTTACTGACTTTGCAAAAAGCCTTACACCATACTACATTGGTGCAACAGCATCTCAAAAACCATAACCACGAGCTCTGCCTGCAGTTCGCCAAACAGCTTTATGATTGTTCCTTTTTAGCGGAGAAGATTCAACAGACCTTACAAGACAAGCCACCGCTATCTATTACACAAGGCAACCTGATTCGGGAAGGTGTAGATAGTGAATTGGATGAGCTCAGACAGCTAGCCTATTCCGGCAAGGATTACTTGCTCAAATTACAGCAAAAGGAAATACGCCAAACAGGGATCAGCTCTTTAAAAATTGCCTACAACAAAGTATTTGGCTACTACCTAGAAGTCACCAATGCGCAAAAAGCCAAAGTGCCTTCCCATTGGATTCGCAAGCAAACTTTGGTAAATGCAGAGCGATATATCACAGAAGAGCTGAAAGTATATGAGGATAAGATCTTGCAAACGGAGGTAAAGATGACGGCCATCGAGGCCCGGTTATACCAAGAGCTCTTAACCAGCGTTGTAGAATTTGTGCCTCAGATTTTGCAAAACGCCAAGATTATAGCGCAAATTGATTGCTACACGACCTTCTCCTCCAAAGCCAGAAAGTATGACTATACCAAACCCTTGATTATGGACCATAATCAGCTTACCATTGAAGCAGGCAGGCACCCCGTCATTGAGCAGCAATTACCCCTAGACGAAAACTATATTCCTAATGATGTATACTTGGATAATGAAAGCCAGCAGATTATGATCATTACGGGGCCCAATATGGCAGGCAAATCGGCTCTTTTACGTCAAGTAGCCTTAATCGTGATTATGGCGCAAGTAGGCTCCTTTGTGCCTGCTGCTAAGGCGGAGATAGGGATAGTAGATAAGATCTTCACACGCGTAGGCGCTTCTGATAATTTGGCTTTAGGGGAATCTACCTTTATGGTAGAAATGACGGAAACAGCCAGTATTATGCACAACTTAAGTGCGCGGAGCTTGGTGATTATGGATGAGATAGGCAGAGGCACGAGCACTTACGATGGTATTTCCATCGCCTGGGCGATTGTGGAGTACCTCCATAACTACACTAAGCATTGCCCCAAAACGTTATTTGCCACCCACTATCATGAGCTTAATCAGCTTGCAGAAAAACTGGAACGTGTCAAAAACTTTCACGTAACCGTCAAAGAAGTGGTAGGGAAGATACTTTTCTTACGCAAGTTAATGCCCGGCGGTAGTGAACATAGCTTTGGGATACATGTAGCGCAGCTAGCGGGCATGCCTAAACAAATTGTGAAGAGAGCCAATGACATGTTAGCGTATTTAGAAGACCGCGAAGATCACACATCCATCAAAACCAAGATCAAAACCGTACCCGCAGATAAAACCTACCAACTGTCTCTTTTTGATCCCAATCCCAACATCGCCAAAGTCCATAAGATCATTACAGGTTTACAAATCGATACGCTATCGCCTATTGAAGCGCTGCTGAAGCTGAAAGAAATAAAAGATTTGATGGAATAAAGCGTGGTATGCAAATGAGAAAAGTGGACACTACGGAAGAACTTGAAACAGCTTACCCTCTCTCCTTCTTAATCGGCTCATTACTACCGACTTTTTGATGATGGCTTTGAAATTATACATAACTATGAAAACAAACAAGAAGCTGCTTAGAAGCGGCATATTGTATCTAGGACTAATAGGTGAATTAATATACACATCAGATTATGAAACACGAAAAATCAAGCTACGTTAACGATGTGAAACTTAGTTGTCATAAGCGATTTT
>JALRAY010000038.1 GCA_023257955.1 Amoebophilaceae bacterium
GTGCAGAAGTAGCACAACTAAATTGTTTGCCAAGCCAGAAACTTTTCACCGAGCAAGTACAGCAAGAAGTCCATAAAAGAATAGAACAGACCTTAGCGAATCCTATTTGGAGAAAACATTTGTTAGAAGATAAGTCAAGAGATAGAAAAACATATGAGGTAAATACCATACAGCAGCATGCTGCTGCTAATACAAAGCCATACCAGCCAGCACGTGTACACACTGCGTTACAACCTCTTACCCCTGCATTGACTTTACCCATGAAAGATGGGATGACTATCCGATTTATACAAGATATGAATCATTGGTGGGGGGTAGTAGAAGAGACGTATCCAGGATTCTCACGAAGTACCGTATTACCCGTTTTATACCAACAATCCTTACATATACCTACAAATAATGGCAATCATGCACCGCCTACTATAGAAACGCTTTCACAATTACCCCTAGCAATACAACAGCAGTTGGCACATATTTTTTCTTCCAATAAAACATTGCGAGATGCTTTTATATATATAGGAGAACAAATGGGTTTGAATGGAGGAGGGAATGGAGGTAGTCGGGGCTGGCTAAGTTTGGTGGGTGTGGGATTAATTATTGGAGGTATCTGTATTCTTGCTGCTCCTGTTGCTGCGGCTGTTAGCACTGCAGCATTAATAGTAAAGGGATGTGTTGGAGTAGGTTGGATTGTTTCAGGAATTTCATGTTTAATAAATTTATTTTTATGCAATGATGATAATTCAGTGGAAAGAAAAAAAGCAGAAACAAAAAGCAGAGTAGAGGAAGAACAGAGGACGGCAGAAACAAACTGCAAAAACGCCATTAACAATGCAAAGGATGTTGCTGATGACGTAAAAAACGACCCTCAATCGTACAAGAATAGAGCATACATGCAGCGTGTGTTCCAGCAGTTAAATAGTTACAGAAACACTATCGACTCAGCTATAAAACATTTAGAACAAGTCAAAAAGAACATAGAAGACATGTATGATGATTTTGAGCTTAGTGGATTAGAAAGTAGCATATCAGATAGAAAAAGAGATAGAGACCAGGTAGATAAACACATACAAGATGCAAAAGATGAATTCAAAAGACAAGCGCAAGTAGACTTAAAAAAAGATAGGAACGAAGCAGAAGAAGCAATGGGGCCTAAATACGCAGAGCTTCATAAACAAATGAGTTCAGTAGCTTTTAATAGGGATTTAGATAAAAAATTAAAGAAAGTTGAAAAAAGAATCTTGGCTGCAAGTGAGCAAATAAAAGCCAATATAGAGCAATATAAGAAATGGAAAAGTATGTATGAGGATTGGCAACGTGAATTTGCTATAGATACTTCAGCAGAAGTAAAGCAACTAAACGACTACCTAGATCAAGAAAAAGCTAGGCAAAAAAAACTGAGTAGATCATATGGGCTAACAAGATATATGAGAGTAGAGGATAATATGAAATGTATTCAGTCACTTAACGAAAGTTACCAGAATGAAAACGCTAAAAATATTGAAAAACGGAATAAAATACTGAATAATGCGGTTGAGCAAGGGGATGAGTCATTACTTTTTTATGCGTTTATGCATACACCCGCATCTCCTAATATGGTTATTGATAAAAAAGGAACTACTTTGTTACACTTAGCTGTAAAAATAAATCAAGCGAAGGTTGTTGAGCTTTGTTTGGACTGCGGTGGCAATAAGTTGACTAAAAACAGAGACGGTAAAACGCCTGTAGACCTAGCTGCTAATAAGCCAGAGATAAGAAAACTATTGGAGGAGAAGAAGTAAACTTTAAACATCTAACATTTATACATGAGAAAATATATCATACTCTTTATTCTATTATGGTTTAGTATATACACAAATACCGCTCAAGCTAAGCAAAAAGGGGAAAGTAATTTTCTTAGCGCACAAGAACGAGACAAGCATAATAAGTTCGGGCTGTATGTAGGACCTACGATGAATGTGAATATCATAGACATTAATCCTAACAAAAGCTATGATTGTGAAAAATACGCTATGTTAAAACCAGGGGGATTTGGATTTCATATCCAAGGTTTCTACACTGTGTGTCTCAATACCTATCTGGACCTTGAACTAGCAATAGGTTATAGCAGCAAATATGCTGAAAGTACATATTTTGACAAGGTATTGAGGACAATACGGGTTAACCAGAATTTTGATTACCTACAATTTATACCCCATCTTAATATTTTTATTTTTAAAGAAAAAAATGGAAGCGAGCTTTTCGGCTTCTTAGGCGGGTATGCAGAATATCTCATGGCTGCCAAAGCATATGAAACGGTAAGAAAAGATAAAACTATTAAAGGTTATAAATCTCCTTACGATCTAAAAGCTACACTAGGGGATTTTTTAAACCACTGGAATGTTGGAATTGTTTTCGGTATTGAAGCACACCTTTTTGAATCAGGATTTGTAATTAAAGAGACTATCTATATAGGTATGCGCCCAAGATACGATGTAGCACTAAGTTCCTTTGAACATTATACACATGTATGTTTTGATATAAGCTTAGGCTACAATTTTGGAAAGTTACTCACCTAGCCATAGCTCCTAATAACCCTTAATAATCACTATAACAACAAAACGATTCGCAGATAGCACTAAGCTAAATTTTGAAAGCATACGATAAACTTACTTTGATATTACCATGAAGAAAAAGACAAGAAAACCCATCAAAAGTTATAAAAAGCGATTCATCGCTTACTTGTTATTACTACTAAATACATTATCTAGTTGCCGCTGGCAAGTTGGGGAATGTGGACTTGATGAACATTCATGCGCGTTTCCTGGAAGGCCAGGGCATGGTAGATATGTCAATGATGACAATAGGCCAATAGCACTAAGTCCTGAAGACATTAGATTAGGACAACAGAGAGCCAATATATCTGGAATACGAGAGAAAGGAGAAGAGAAAACTCCAGAACAAGAACGAATTGATGCAATAGATCGAAATTTAAAACTGTATTATCATGATAAGTTAAAAGGCTTACTTACTGTTGCTAAAGAAAATGGGTTTGTGCTAAGTGAATTGAAACACATTCATGAATGTGTAGTGTCTAATCTGCAAGAACTAGATAGATTAGGGTTTTCAAACGATTTAACAAGGCAATTTAAAAGCTTAGTAGGAGAGAGTGAATCAATATTAAATCTAGATCTAGCTTTTGTCACACAAACACCTACCATACACGAAGCAGCCTTAGCAGGAGATTTAGCACTAGTGCAAACACTCGTAGCGAGTGGTACCTCCGTACAATTGACCACTCCTACTAACGAAACAGCCTTACACTATGTAGCCATGGCAGAAAGTCCTAACATAGCACTCGCTGAATGGTTACTAGAACAACACATCACAAAAGATATCATAGATACTAAAGGCAATACAGCCCTCAGCATAGCTGTAGAACGCGGGCATGTAGCATTAGTCAAATTACTGATGGGATCAGGCGCCTCAGTAGCACTCAACCATGAGCATGACTGGACGCTATTACACTTGGCTACGTATCATGGCCATCTACAATTAGTGCAGTATTTTGTAGAAGAAGTAGAATTGCCTATTTCAATGAATAAGAAGTTCAAAACTCCGCTAGATATAGCCATCGAAAGAAACCACAAAGAGATTGAAGCCTACCTCAGAGACTTCCTACTCAAAGCATTCCGGGATAATCAAGACGCCATGAGAGACCAATTAGCACGGCATCTGGCAGAAGACCAACAACAAGCAGCACTGCAACAGCTACAAGAAGGCCTACACTTACCACCACATGCCATCACACCAGAAACCTTAGCCAATAGATGGCTAGCAGGTATGGATAACTTTTTACAAGGCAATACTCCTCCTGTAGGTAATGACCCTGCAGCAGCTAGCTCTAGCTCAGGTAATGTAGAATCAGATGATATATATCGCAAGGCAGATGAATTAGCACGAGACATAATAGAAGGGATCAGACAAAATGAACATCAATTATCCCCAACTCAACGCGAAGAGTTCCGACAAATTACTGTAGAAAGCTTAAGACCCTATACCATACCAGCTGTCAAGCGAATAGAAGCCAGAATGGAAGAGATGGAGCAAATAGAGCAACTCTTTAAGACAGACGTAACAAATTCAGATCCTGAATCTGATGGAGATCAAGATCCTCTCCAAATTGATAGTCCACCAAGCAGTGTTTTCGAAGACATGATAGAACCTGCCGATGAAGATGAAGACACTTCAGAACCAGAAGAGGATGATGATAGATTGGCATATGTAATTCCTTCTAGATATTATTTCATACCCAACTATAGATTTGGCAATGTAACCCGAATAAAAAGAAACATGCAAGAATTGCAAGAAAGCTTGACTGAAGATGCTACACCGACAGCTATAAAAGAAGATATAAAAGACCTATTTTATGATATAAGAAAAGAACAAGATGAGCTAAAAACACTATATCGTGATATGAAAGCTAATATCAGTAAGCGAGGCGGTGATGCGCTTTTCCTGCTGCAAGATATAAGCCAGTTTGATGCCATACAATTAGAAGCATTAAGACACGAAAGAGCTTTTGTCTTGGCCACGGCAAGCCAACATGGAAGGGTTTTAGAAAATGCAAGCACAGCATTTAAAAACGATAGAGAAGTAGTACTAGCTGCAGTAAAGATCAATGGCGTAATATTAGATTTTCTAAGCGAAACGTTTAAAAACGATAGGGAAGTAGTATTGGAAGCAGTGAAACAAAACGGGTTGGCATTGAAGTACGCAGGTGCAGGGTTAAAGAAAGATAGGGAGGTAGTATTAACAGCTGTGCGTCAGAATGGAAGGGCTTTGGAGCATGCGAATGGAGAATTTAAAAACGATAATGAAATCGTGTTAGAAGCTATTCAAAAAGACGAATATGCGTTCCAACATGCAAGTAAAATTTTAAGAAGGAATAGAAATTTTGTTTTAGAAGCCTTGAAAATTAATGGGAAAGCGTTACTACATGTAAATGAAGAATTTAAAAGTGATGAGGCAGTAGTGATGACCGCCGTACAATCTAATGGAAATGCATTACCCCATGTAAAAGGAACATTAAAAAATGACAGGAAAGTGGTGATGGCAGCTGTGAAATCTAACGGAGAGGCCTTAAGTCATACAAGTAAAAAATTTAAAAACGATAGGGATGTGGTATTGGAGGCTGTTAAAACTTATGGAATCGCATTAAAATCTACTAATGAAGCCTTGCAAAACGATAGAGCAATAGTGTTGGCCGCAGTTTCACAAAATGGGTTGGCTTTAGCGCATGTAAGAGAAGAAATGCAAACAGAGGAAGTGGTGATGGCTGCTGTTTCACAAAATGGATTAGCTTTGGCACATGTAAGCGAAGCAATGCAAACAGAGGAAGTGGTTATGGCCGCCGTTTCACAAAATGGGTTGGCTTTAGCGCATGTAAGCGAAGCAATGCAAACAGAGGAAGTTGTGATGGCTGCAGTTTCACAAAATGGGTTAGCTTTGGCACATGTAAACGAAGCAATGCAAACAGAGGAAGTGGTGATGGCCGCCGTTATTCAAAATGAATTGGCTTTGGAGCATGCTAGTGCAGCATTTAAAGAAGATAAGGAGTTAGTATTAGCCGTTGTTGGCAAAAATGGTTTGGCTTTGGAGCACGCCGATACAGCATTAAAAAGCGATAAGCAAGTAGTACTGAGGGCCGTAAGGCAAAATGGACTTGCGCTAGCGCATGCTTACGTATTCAGGTATGATAAAGAAGTCGTACTAGAAGCTGTCAAGCAAAATCGTGGCGCATTACAATATGTCAGCGCGGAAACACAACAAGAAGTACACATTTTGCAACAATACATAGATCATGTAACCCAAGCTAAAAATTTACTAATAGAGCTTCAAGAGCTAAAAAATGAACTATTTCAAATCGTAAAAACAAAAAAAATTAAAGGATTAAAAGGTCTAAACCATAAATATCTTTCAAACTTTGAAAATGATTATAGTGACGAATCCCTAGCTACATACTTCGACAACTGTGGTAGCTTCGCTTATACGGAAAGAGAAAAACATTTTGTAACGCTAATACGCAATAGAAACCATGCCGCCTTTTCCAGGATAATGCAAAGACTAGGACAACCAGAACCTGTCAGTAAGCAGGATTTTGTGGAGTCATTACATGCAACTGCGCCTTGGAGCGACTTTATATCAGCCTTTCATTTTACCACAAAGCCAATAATACTCACCTGGAAAGATCGCATAGACTATTTTTCAAACATCACTACACAGATCATCAACCAGTCAACAACACTTCCTGCAGGTAAAACTACAGCAAGCGCCTCCTTACTTGCCGGCATTATATCTACAGGCCACTTTGAACTCAACCAAAGACTGTTGACATTGGAAGATCGAATTGCCTATATTACTCCTATGATTTTGAAGGCAATCCTTCAATCAACACCTCATCCCTTAGGCAAGACTATGCAACTTACCTCCATGCAGGAAATCCAGAAAAGAATACACAAGCTAACCTTAGCTATTGAGGAAAAACTCCAAAAACCTACATTAATGCTTACAGATGGTAACGTATAATTTGAATCATGAAAATGAATAACCTGTATATTATCACCATATTCCTGTGCCTTTGTAACTTAAAATGTCTTTGCAATAAGAACGCAGATGATGAAGGAAACTCTACAGCGAGTGAAGAATCAAAATCTACTACAGGTAATTCTTCAGGTGGTGGAGGTACGCCTACTTCAGCAGATGATGAAGGAACCCCTACAGCGAGTGAAGAATCAAAATCTACTACAGGTAATTCTTCAGGTGGTGGAGGTACTCCTACTTCAGCGGAGGATAATGCGACACATTTTCGAGAAAAGTTGAAGGAATCATATAGTAAGTTTATTGCAGAACAAGCCGCAAAGGAAATTAAAGCAGAGGAAGAGAGGCAAGCAAACTTCCAAAAAGATAGAGAAGAGTGGAAAAAACTATGTGAAGATGAGTTAGCATCAGGGATTGCTAATCGCAATAAAGTAAAAAGAGGTGAAACGAGGGGAGATATTAAACTCGTTACGTTGATTGTAGGGAGATATGATACTGATATGGTTAGAATGTCTCGTAAAGATTTAGATGAATTTATAGACGAAATAGGTAATAAAAAGAGTAAGAGTTTTACTGATGAGCAAAAAGATGATATAGTAACATTGTTGAAGGCAAGTGATAATCTATATCGAGAATTAAGAGAAACAAAGGAAAATCTCACCTACCTTTTAGCTAATCCAGATCCAGATATCACCTGTGCCACTCCAGAAAGACTACAGTTAGCAGAAAAGCTATTAGCAGATCTGCAACAGCAAAGAGCAGACATAGCTCAAATATTGTCTGAACAGGGAGATGATATAAGCAACTATGCAGCTGCACCTGAACCTGAGTACCAAAACCCACCAGCAGCAACTGATGAAAATAACCAAGCAAACAAAGATTTGTTTTTGAAGGTCAGTGACCCAAGTGATGCTAAAGCGTTGGTTACTGCTATAGAACAACAAATGCGCAATATGATAGCAGATCATGCGCCTTTACCATCTACACGGGCTACTTTTAAACCTACTACAAGTGTAGAAGAGCAGGCTCAAGCACTAGCCAAACAGGCATCTATGTTACGTAGCCTATTATCTTCTATAGAAGGTATGCTCCAAGATGCGTATTTCGGGGAATATATGAATGACTACATAGACCGTAGTACCGAAGAAGGCGTTGAAAAAATAAAGTGCATACAAGCGGCTATAGATCAACTAGAAGAGATTGATGAACTATTCAAAGCGCGATTTCATGTAGGCGGATATTCACCAGATATAGTCTCTCCTCCAAGGCTAACCAAATCTTATATAAATGCATTAGTCAACGCTTTGGTAGATCAAATGGTGCCAGGAAGTGAACTAGCTAAAGGGAAAACACTCCCCACGACAGCAGAATCGTGGGCTGATCTAGCCTTGTCGAATGGGTTAGATATACTTCAAAAAACAGATACCAATAAATTTGAGGATGTAAAAGGCATATGGTTACTAATAAAACCTATAGGATCTCATCGCTACAATATGTTGAAAGAACGTATTATAGAAGTCTATCGACAACTAACAAAGTGACTGTAAGTATGGGTTACAGTCAATACCAAAGAGAAGATGATTTAATTTTAACCCCTAACAAAAACCTATTATGAGAAAACGAACTATTCATACTGGCAAAAGAGTTATGGCATATGTCTTACTGATCAGTCAACTCCTTACCAGTTGCGGTGGGTTTAACGAGATTGGGTTGGATAAAAGACAAGGTCCTATTCCACAATCAGCTCTTGTAGAAAATTTATCCCCGGAAAAAGTAAAAGCAGATTCTCTATCATCGTATGGACCGTATACACTTAGAAATGGTGATCAAGTAACGCTCATAGAATGTGATGGAAGATGGATGGCTCAAGTGACAGAATTATTGCCACCAGGATTTAAGAGAGAATCTTTGTGGTTACCTGCTTACCTACAGGATGGGTTTATGCAAGAAATACATAAACGAGCTTATATAGAGATTACATTACCCAATAAGAACAATGATCATAACGGTTATGTAGTCTGCGCCAGACACGCAGGTTTACGAGGAGGTATGCCGTCTAAAGGAGGATGTCCTTATGGGAAAGATGAAAAAAAACAAAAAGATGGTAAATGGACATGCCCAGGGGGAAATCATCCTAGAAGTCCTAGAAGAAATACTAAATCAAGTCCCTCTAAAAAGACTACTACAAAAAGAGACTCCTCACCAGCTAGGGATTATTGTGATGATAAGTATTGGCCAAATGAGGATAGAAAAACTAGAAGAGGGAGATCTTCTAAAGATCGTAGTAGCAGTGATCTAGAAAGAGAACGTGAAAGAGAAAGAGAAAGAGAAAGAGAAAGAGAACGCAAACTAGCAGAGATAGCCAAAAAAAACGCAGCTATTCTCAAACAACTTGAACAGGAAGGAAAGGATTTAGAAGCATCTCATGCACAGTATCAAAAAGATAAAGTAGGATTAAGGGAGAAGTTTGCCAAAGAACAAGCAGAAGAAGCACTTAAGACAGAGGAAGAAAGACAAAAAACCTTCCAAAAAGATAGAGAAGAGTGGAAAAAACTATGTGAAGATGAGTTAGCATCAGGGATTGCTAATCGCAATAAAG
>JALRAY010000039.1 GCA_023257955.1 Amoebophilaceae bacterium
AGTGTCGATATTTATATAATTTCCAGTCCATATCGTCATTACCTATTGTTGAATTACTTTTTCTGGGTATAACAGGAGTGGAACTTTTTTAATTATTGCTCGTAATTCTTATTTATCATAACCTTTGTAAGCGATGATATATAAATTTACTACCTTCAGCCGGTAGTTTTTTGAACGCTTGTAAAGCGCATTAAAAGCGTAAACGCTAAAATATAGTAAGCTGAGAAGCATCATCGTGATAATGAACTCACACTAGAAAAACTCTTCGATATTGTATTCAAAATAGAAAATACTGAAGTGTTCGCCTGAAGGCGAGGGCGTTAACCCTATCCCACATAACTACATAAAATTTATTGATCCCCTCTGTTCTATTATATATATCACCCCCATGCGTATAGGCATTCTTATGGGCGGTTTCTCCGCCGAACGGCATATTTCTATGGAGAGCGGTAGAAATGTGTATGAAAAATTAGCTTCTTCTGGCAAGTATACGCCTATCCCTATTTTTTTAACTGGCACACCTGACGCGCATAAGCTTTTCATAATCCCTATCAACTTTATGCTGAATGATAATGCAGATGATATACATGAGAAGCTACAAGGGCTTCCTGTCAAGTCAATACCTGTAGATCCATATACTACTGAAAGTCAAGCGATATTGAAAAAATATACAGGCACTTTCATTTCCCAGCCTATAGCTATTAGTTATGAATCCTTATCCCAAAATGTGGAAAGCGTATTCATTGCGTTACATGGTCGTCCTGGGGAAGATGGTACCGTGCAGGCAATATTAGAAGAGCACCACCTTCCTTATAATGGTTCAAATGCGTTGGTATCCCAAATGACCATCGATAAATATGCAACTAATCGTTTTTTACATACACACGGGATCCATGTAGCCGATCAGCTGGTGATTACAAAAGAGCAATGGCTTGCAGATAGGGTAGCAGTCCTGAAAAACATTGAAACCTCTTTTGCTTACCCCTTCATTACCAAACCCGTAGATGATGGTTGTAGCGTAGGCGTTTGCAAAATAGATAACCGCACGCAGCTGGCAGCTTATGCCCAACGTGTCTTCCAAGCAGACGCTACTTCCAATGCGGTAGTTCCCCCATCCCCTACCTATCAGCGCTTTTTGGTAGAGGCATTGATAGCCAAAGGGATTGCAGATCACTTCCTGGAGATCACCGGGGGATTATTAACGCATAGAGATGAGACGGGGAATCTGCAATATGACATGTTAGAACCTTCCGAAGTCATCGCGCAAGGAGATGTACTTTCGCTAGCCGAAAAGTTCTTAGCTGGTGAAGGGCAAAATATCACCCCCGCCAGGTTTCATAAAGATCCTCAGCAAAGTGAGATGATCGCAACACAGGTAAAACAAGATTTACAAAAGGTAGCGCAATTACTGCAAATAGAAGGCTATGCCCGCATTGATGCGATGGTCAAAATCTTTGATTCCCATATAGAAACCTGGATCATAGAGGTAAACACCCTCCCTGCTTTAACACCCGCTACCTGCATTTTTCACCAAGCTGCATGCAATGGGTACACACCATTTGACTTTTTAGATACTATTATACAACAGCGCCACCAGGCCCAAAATACCTAGAGATAGATATGCGTCTTCGATTTACAACCACCAAACACAAAGCCAAGAAAGTGCTGATGCACCTGAGCATTATGCTGCTACTATTCATAGGCTACTTGATCCTCCTCTTTCAATACGGCCTCCCCTTACTCACCAAACACAACCAAAGCATCACCGTACCTGATGTCAAAGGGATGAGTATCGATGAATTAGCAACGACTTTACAAAAGCGGGATTTACAATACCATGTCAACGATGATATCGCATATTCTCCCCATTATCCACCATCGGTGGTATTAGAGCAGCACCCGAAGCCGGGTACGCATGTAAAAGAAGGGAGACGCATATACCTCACCCTCAACGCTGCCCAAGCGAAAGAGGTGATGATGCCTAATTTAGTAGATAGCTCTTTACGGCATGCTTACATCATGCTCAAAAGCCGGGGACTTTCCTATAATCAAATCACCTATGTACCGGATGTAGCAAAAAATGCGGTGATTGCCCAACATTATGGAGGAGAACCTATCCTGCCTGACACGCCTATCTTGCAAGGATCTGACATAGACCTCGTTGTAGGCGCAGGATTACATCAAAAAGCTGCGCAGGTACCCGATCTACAAGGTATTTTATTAGATGATGCGATATTGATGTTATTAGACGTTGGCTTACAACCTGGCACCATCACCTATCAAGCCAGTGCTACTAGCCCTCCTAAAGCAATTATACAACAACGTCCCTACGCAGATAGGCAAGTCAAATTAGGGACTGCTGTAGATATATGGGTAGCGGAAACGGGAGAATAAATACTTGCTCCTCTTCAACTTAGTTATAATTAAGTTAAAATCACCATGTCTAAACCACCCTCCTCGCTATTTTTGCGTAAGCCATAGCATAATTAAAGCAAGTATAATGCTGATAGGCAAAATAGTCGTATTCTAACTAGATGTGAGTGAATACTTTGTGATCTGCGGGAAATGCAATAATTTAGCGTATGCTTGAAAGCAGGCATCCTGTGTAACCATCATTCTATTCGTTTTTATCATGTCTAACATCGCTCATAATCCTTCTCCAAAAGGTAGTGACTTTACCCCCACTCACCCTTCCCATAAGCCTGATTGGCTGCGTGTAAAGCTGCCTACTGGTAAGGCTTATAATCACATCCGTAATATTGTAGAAGAGCATAAGCTACATACCATTTGCACTAGTAGCAATTGTCCGAATATGGGGGAATGCTGGGGAGCGGGTACGGCTACTTTTATGATCTTGGGAAATGTATGTACACGTAGTTGTGGTTTTTGTGCAGTAGCTACGGGAAGACCTAAAACCTATGATCTGGAGGAACCACAAAGAGTGGCAAAAGCTATTCAACGGATGGGTATTCAGCATGCCGTTATCACTTCAGTAAATAGAGATGAGCTTCCAGATCGTGGAGCAGAGGTTTGGTATCAGACGGTCAGAGCGATTAAAGAACTTTGCCCTCATACGACTGTAGAGACGCTTATTCCGGATGTAAAGGGTACGTGGTCGGCGTTATATAGGATGATTGAAGCAGGGCAAGAGGTAGTGTCACATAACGTGGAGACGGTGGAAAGGCTTTACCGAACGGTACGCCCGCAGGCTAAATATGCTAGAAGCTTGGAGCAGATAAAATTGACTAAGGAATATGGCAAACGCACCAAATCTGGCATTATGCTGGGGCTTGGAGAACAAGACGAGGAGATTTATAAGGCTATGGATGACTTAGTGGCTAATGGGTTGGATATCTTAACCTTGGGGCAGTATTTACAGCCTACGAAACAGCATCTTGATGTAGTGCATTACGTGCATCCAGATAAGTTTGCGCACTTTAAAGAGGAAGGATTAAGACGGGGCTTAAAGTATGTGGAGTCGGGCCCTCTGGTACGGTCTTCTTATCATGCAGAAAAGCATGTGCATGTATAGAGGGCGTTTAGTAACTCAATTGGAAACGTTAACAACGTTGAACTTGGGGGTTTTATCTTTTCTTTGTTCTTCCCACTCTCTAAAGCGCTTATCTGCTACTTCTCTAGTGATGGCGCCTTTTTTGATGCCTACGTCTAGATGTTGTTTTAATAATATGCCGTTGGAGGAGAAGATAGATTTTACGGTAGGGGTAGGTTGTGCACCGTTGGATAACCATTTGAGAATGGCATCAATTTTTAATACAACTTTGGAGGGTTCTCCATTAGGGTCATAGTTACCTACTTTTTCAATAAACCGTCCATCTCTAGGGACGCGTGCATTAGCGATTACAATGTCGTATAGGGCTAATTTTTTACGGCCTCTTCGTGCCAATCTGATTTTAACCATATTGTATTAGAAATTTAAGCCACTACCTGCACTTGAAATAATTAATAACAGCTACAACTAATGGGGATTATACATTAATTCATAAAGATGATTTTTCGGATGCTATGGGATCTATGGATACTATAGACTTTCCTTTGATACTTTTTCTAAATAGAACTTTACCGGCAACTAAAGCGTATAGGGTATGGTCTTTGCCTAAGCCTACATACTTTCCAGGATTGTGGCGGGTGCCACGTTGCCTAACGATGATATTACCAGCTATCACCTGTTCTCCTGCAAATTTTTTAACGCCTAAACGTCTGCCTATCGAGTCTCTTCCGTTTTGGGTACTCCCCCCTCCTTTTTTATGTGCCATTAGATAATGTAACTTAAGGTTTTAAAATTTTATCAATCAAGACTTGTGTATACGCTTGTCGGTGCCCGTTTTTCTTTTTATAGCCTTTTCTTCTCTTTTTCTTAAAGACAATGACTTTATCACCTTTGACATGGTCTACAACCTTACCAATCACGCTAGCGCCACGCACAGTAGGCATGCCTATTTGTATATCTGTTTGATCTTCTAGCAGTAAAACTTGATCAAAGGTTACTTCAGTCCCTGACGCGCCCTCCATTTTAGGGGCATAAATGTATTGATCTTGTTTTACCTTAAACTGTTTACCAGCTATCTCTACTATTGCGTACATAAGTTATTTAAATGAGCTTTTTCCGTTGAGGTACGTAAAGTTACACTTTCCCCTCAAAAAAAAAAAGTTAACGGCAATTTATATATCTACTTTAGGGAGACTTGCGCAACGTGCTTGTAAGTTAAATAGCACTTATGCTACGATAACACGCATGGAGCGACCATTACTTCCAAGGCTTTTTAGCCAATGCTCTTTGCACATCCCGTTCTTTAATGCTCTGCCGCTTATCGTATAGCTTCTTTCCCTTAGCCAAAGCAATGGTCAGCTTAGCCCTATTGTTAGCGTCAATAAACAAGGTGATGGGGATAATCGTAAAGCCCTTTTCTTTGTTCTTCATCAACTTGTCAAGTTCCTTTTTGGTTAGCAGCAACTTGCGTTCTCTATCTTCCTGGTGATTGTAGATATTACCTTGCTCATAAGGGGCGATATGCATGTGCTTGACCCACAGCTCATTCTTAAAGAAGTAACAATACGCATCTTGCAAGCTCGCCTTCCCTTTGCGGATAGATTTTATCTCCGTGCCGGTAAGCATGATGCCCGCGGTGTACTTATCTAATAAGCTGTAGTTGAATTTTGCCCGCCTATTCTCAAAGGTAGGCGCGGGTATGTTTTTTTTGCGTGAGTTCATCATTAATAATCGAATAAAGAATGAAAGATATACTTCACCACGGCAAATGAATACCTTATAGGCGCGATATTACATATGCGTGGTCTTAAGTGACCAGGATCCTTATAAACACCAAAGAGGCCATACATTGGCATACCATATTTTACAGAAGCAAAATAAGATCCCCATCTATTAGGCTGGTTTCGGTGCCCTGCTAATACAAATCTTACATTTTTCATATCAGATTTATTTTTTTTCTAATTTGGTGCTACATATGCCTGCCGTTGCTTCAGGAGTTCCTGGAAACATCTGTTTGCCACAAAGCGCTCCTAGTATAGCCACAGTAACCATTTCTCTGGCATCACCAGCCACATAATCTACATAATGTATATTCATATATAGGATTTGCTCGTAATACCCTTTATTCCTGCTTCCAGGTAAGATGCCGGAGTCCGCACCTGGCAGCAAGATCCATTGGGAATTGTGCCTCGTTATATGCATGACCTCCTCATGAATTACCATTTGCCTATTACAGTTCTCATAAATGGGCGTGAAGCCCTCTATGTCTGTATAAGCAATGTAAGGCTCTTGCAAAGTGTCAATACTGAACCCTAGGTCTAGAATCAATAGCGGTTGTTCACTGCGCTTATGTAAACGATACATTTCCTTAAGTATGCGGGAGGTGATAGGCGGGATATCTGTTTCCGCTACTTGTATCCCTAGTTTTGCATAGGCTTGTATTTGGGTTTCAATGAGGCATTTCATTTTTAATGATTCAACTGACAATGGGGAGGCTAGTTGATGATGCCATTGCCGTGACAAGAGATGTAGGTGCGTGGTACAAAAGAAGAACCAAGCTAGGTCTGAGCCATGGAATGCTTTAATTATATTAAAAATTCCGTTTTTGCCAGATAGGATGAATTTCCGAAAGCCTCTCTTATGATTATTCGCTTGACTTACTGCAGTGATAGTAGAGGATAGGTAAGATTGCACCTCAAAAGTACTTTTATCTGACATCAAGGGGCTTGCTGTACTTGATGCATCTGTGCATCTACTTGAAGGCGTTACATCCCTTTGGGGCTGTAGACATCCCATCTCAATGTCATGATTCGCAGGGGATGCATGCGGTTGTGGTTTAGACGATGTATCAGGCAGCAGGTACTTTCTTAAGCTTGATTCCGCGGGGTATGAGAAGGATCGGACTCTAGGATATCCAATCTCAATGTCATGGCCACAGCTGAGACATAAAGGACTGATGAATAGCAGGAGCAGTGTTATATGTTTGGTAAATGTGTGCATCAAATCGATGTTTTGTGATAAGCAGGTTTTATGAGCAATAGTTTGTGCTAAGGGTTGCCACATTGCAGCTATGCCCTATATGCAGTGAGGCTGTTAGATGTTACACCTGTGGTAGGCGCACAGCATATCTATCGTATGAAAGCGCAAATGCTTTTGCAGAACTCCTATAAAGATAATAACTTCGAACCGCGTTAGCTCAGCTACCCGTACAATCATTATGCGCATGCCTCCGCTATAGCCTTAAATACAGAAATCAGCGTAACGGTACCGACCATCAATAACAACCAAACCTCTTCACTCGCACACACACCATGATACGCAAATACCTGCCTATTCTCACGAGACCTCTGCAAAAACTTCAGCGCATCGCTGCTATCTGCAAAGCGACCTTTAAGAAAAGACCTTACTTGATGATCACCCTCATATTCATCACTTGGGTGCTATTTTTTGACTCCGCAGACCTCACGAGTCAATACAAGCTAACCCGCAGAATAAATAAGCTGCTAGCAGAACAAACCTATTACCAAAAGCAGATTGCCATCATGCAAGCGGAACAGCAAGCACTCATGTCCAGCGACGCCTTGCTAGAAAAATTTGCCCGCGAAAAATACTTCATGCGAAAACCTACCGAAGACCTATATATCGTCATAGCACCCTAAATAATATGCGCATCAACCTAGAACAAGGCATCAACGCCTACCAATTGGTATATGATACCGGTGGTAATAGTATCGCAGCCTTACGACACCTACTCACCTTCACCAACTGGAATACATTCACAAACCCCAAAACATTAATCCTCACCGATTTAGATACGTCATGCACAGCAGAAGGGAAGTCAGAAGCCGCATTATATGCCCAAGTGACGGACCTCATCCATGCCTATCCCATAGATAACCTCATCGGTATAGGACCTCGGATGACGCATTATGCCCATGCCTTTCACCTTCGCGAAAAGCGGTTCTATCCCGATATCAGCGCCCTTGTGGCAAGCAGTGCCTTCGCACAATGCCATCAACACATACTCATCATAAAGCATCACGCAGCCTTCGGCGTGCATACCCTCATTCCCCTGCTTCAGCATCAATGCCATGAAACGATTCTAGAGATAGACTTAAACGCTATTCATCATAACCTCCATTACTTGCGGAGCCATCTACCACAAAAGACTGGTATTATCGCCATGATCAAAGCAAGCGCCTATGGCAGCAGCCACTTTGAGATCGCCCACTTTTTACAACAATGGCAAGTGGATTACCTAGGCGTTGCGTATGTGGATGAAGGCGTAGCACTACGCAACAATGGCATCACCCTCCCCATTATGGTGATGAATCCATCTCCCAGATGTTTTGAAAGACTATTGGCGCATCAACTAGAACCCGTCATATATAGCCTCCATACCCTCAAAGCCTGGCAACAGTTGCTCGCTACGCAACCCAAAACCATTCATGTGCATATTAAACTAGATACCGGCATGTATCGCTTAGGGTTTCTGGCAGATGAAGTAGAGGCAATGATTGCGATCCTTCAAGCAACGCCACAATTGCAGGTCAAAACCGTCCTCAGTCACCTAGCAGCACAAGGCAATCCCAAGCAGGATGCATACACCCATGCCCAAGCCACTAGCTTCAAGCAGCTCACCGCCTACATAGAAAAAGCCTTACAAATAAAAGTTGGTAAACACCTCCTAAGCACAGCAGGAGCCACCAACCATCCCACATACGCATTCGATTTTGTACGCCTCGGCATAGGGCTTTATGGCTTTAGCAAGAAAATACAACCGCACTTACAAATAGCCAGCACCCTCAAAACCACCATCTCCCAAATAAAAGACGTGCCCGCCGGTGCCACCATTGGCTATGAAAGACAAGGCATCACGCAACGTAATACCAAGATCGCCATACTACCCATCGGCTATGCGGATGGCTTTCGGCACAGCCTCGGCAATGGCCTTGGACACGTATGCGTGAATGGCCACCTAGCACCTGTGATAGGCAATGTATGCATGGATATGGTGATGATAGACATTACAGATATACCCGCGCAAGAAGGCGATGAAGTCATCATCTTTGGGAAAGAACACCCCGCTACCGATATGGCTGCCAAAGCAGGAACCATCGTATATGAGGTCCTTACTGATATTGGGCAACGGATTAAGCGGGTCTACTATAAAGAAGTTGACTTAACCCTTTGCATGCACGATCCAAGCCATGCCTAACAGCCACATAGCATCCCGTCCTACAACAGCCCTATAGATAAAACATATATGTCCTATAACGCCGCACATTAGCTCACAACTTGCGGAGTAACACTGGCATTCACGTTTAAATGCTAGGAATCTAAATAAAAATTTATCTTCTTATCAGAGTAAGAAATGCGTGAAGAGGGTAGAAGCGAACCCTCCTTCCCGGGCTCTTAGCAAGGAAGGAAGCATTATTTTACGTTAAAAATCAAGTGCAATAACTATTTATTACAAATACATTCTATGAAAACATTACAAAATCTATTAAACAAATACTTATACTGATCGTGAAAGAAAAAGCGAAATTCTTTGGTTAACTCCCCTCCCACGTGATAATTTCAAGTCAGGCTATTA
>JALRAY010000003.1 GCA_023257955.1 Amoebophilaceae bacterium
GCTTTAACTAATGCATCGGGTTCATTGACACTATCGGTTCCTAAGAGGTACTCTATGCTGCTATTAAAAAAGGAAGTTTCTGCTAATTGTGCTATGATTCCTAGGTTCTGTATCACCCAGTTAACATGATCTCTTTCTCTCCCTTGTTTCAGTATCGTTTCCACGAGTCCAAAAGAACCATCTTTCAATAATTCTTCTTGCGTTTTTGACGTCAAATCATTGAGGATAAAGGACTTGAACATCACTTTTTTCGCTAATTCGGGGTCCTCAAAGTAGTCATAGATATTCGTAGGATAGGGATAAGGTTTCGTATCACCTGCATAAATGCATTCGTTAATAATGATAGGTAATTTTTTATGCCCTTCATTGAAATATTGACGCATTATTTGTACGTTATATTCCAACATACGGAGTGGTAGTTCTTCATCAGGTGTCGATTGATGCTCAACCAAAAAATATAGATACCCTTGTTTTTTATCAAATGTGCATTTGTAGAGTACATCGCTATGATAATTGGTTAAGTTCTCAGTTACAAAACTCTTATTCGTCAGTTGTAGCGAGTCGATATCTATGCGTTTAACAATCTCCGGAGGCAAATGTTTGGAAACTAATTCCTTGGCTACGGTAATATCCGAAAGTGCCTTGCGGGCAAAGTTATCATGCGGATGATGTAGTTGTTGACTCATAGTGGTCTAACATAGATGTGAGCTTTTGCTGAAAGCTTCGGATTAATATGTGCGTTTTTGGCTACTTTAAGGTATATGTACGCTTATTGCTTATTCAGCAATAATGTTGCAAATGCTATTCTTTGGCTTCCTGCGCTTGGGTTGCGGCCGTTTCATTAGCACCTATCTCCTCTGACTTGGGATCAGGATCCTTTGAATTGGTGGCCTTACTGTTGAGTTGGTGTTTTAAAGCTGTCAGTTCTTCCATCTCGCCTAAAGCGGTTGGGACGTTGGAGGTATAGTTGGTCTCTGTACTTTTTTCCTGAACCGGAACTTTATTGGTAGGGGCTTTGGGCTCTGTATAGGTTCCTTTTGGTACGACGATAATGCGTTTGTTGAGCTTAGAAAATTCTATGACTTCGCATTCCACCTCTGCGTTGATGCTGTCTTCTTTGCCGATATATCGCTTGGGCATGAAGCCTTCCAGTTGCTGTGGAAGTTGTACAAAAACGCCTTTATCAATTTTCCTGATGATGGTTCCTGGATGTAAGGATCCCACTTTAAAGGTCTCTTCGCAGGTTTCCCATGGGTTCTCGCTGAGTTGTTTGAGGCCTAGGAAAATACGTCTATTAGCAGTGTCTAGTTCTATAACCACGAGTGCTATTTTTTGACCTATCTTGAGTACATCATCTAGGTTGATAACGCGTCTGGTCCATGAGATATCTGCAATATGTAGCAACCCGTCTATACCAGTTTCTAGTTCTACAAGTGCTCCATAGTGGGTAATGACTTTAACAACACATTCATGCTTTGTCCCTACGGCGTACTTTTGTGTTAACGTTTCTTGTTGCCAAGGATCGGGTGTTAACTGTTTCATGCCTAGGGAGATTTTCCGTTCTGATTTATCTAAGGATAGCACTATGGCTGTGATTTCATCGCCGACATGGAGTAGAGCTTCAGTTTTTTTGATTTGTTGTGACCAGGATATTTCTGATATGTGCATTAATCCTTCTACGCCTGGCGCAATGGAGATGAAAGCGCCGTAGTCTAGGACTTTAATGACTTTGCCTGTGACTTTAGAACCTACTTGAATATCGGATGATAAGGTATCCCACGGATTGGAGGTGAGTTGTTTCATGCCTAGGGAAACGCGTTGCCTTTCTTCATCAAAGTCGGTGATAACTACTTTGATTTTTTGACCTAGTGCCAATACATCTGAGGGGTGCTGAATTCTTTCCCAAGAGATGTCCGTAATGTGTAATAGCCCATCTATTCCTCCTAGCTCTACAAATACGCCGAAGCTGGTCATATTTTTGACGGTTCCTTCAACGACTTGTCCTTTAATCATTTTGTTGATAATGCCTGCTCTTTGGTCTTCTAATCCTTTCTCTAGTACGGCTTTATGGGAAACAATGACGCTATTGTTCTTGTTGGTTTCTGTAGCGATTTTAATGACGACTACGTCTATCGTTTTGTCTATAAAGACATCAAAGTCGCGTATGGGTTTTACGTCTATTTGTGAACCTGGCAAGAAGGCTTCTATGCCATCTATATCTACAATCAGGCCTCCTTTGGTTTTGTATTTAACGAATGCTTCCAAAATAGTGCTTTCTGCAAATGATTGTTCGATCAGCTTCCAGGTTTGCATGAGGATAGCTTTCTTACGGGAGATAGCTATTTGGCCTTTTTTATCTTCCTCTTCTTCTACGTATACTTCTATGCCATCCCCTACTTGAAGATTTGGCATATCACGCAAGTCGGATAGTGCTATAATGCCATCTGATTTTAAACCTACGTTGATAACAGCATATTGATCTGTAAGCGATACTACTGTCCCGGTCACAACTTGATCAACGGTGGAGGGGGTTATGTTTTCTTCGTATAGTTTTTGAAATTCTTGTTGCTCGGCTACGCTATAGTCGTTGCCAAATTTTGTAATTTTAGTATTGTTATGTAAGTCTTGTTTGTTTTCTTTCATTTGTGTTAATCCTGATTGAGTACGATCTAATATATCGCTGAGTAGTTATCACCTAAGTTTAATTAGCAGCAAAGATAATTGTTATTGTGATAATATCATATTTTCTATGCCTCTAGTCTTACCGCGCGATAACGGTTTTATAACGCTAGCAAATCCTAAGATCTAAAGCAAATAGTTTTTTGAGTCTGTAAAGCACATTAAAAGCGTAAGCGTTAATTAGGCATTAGTGCCCAAGAGAACTAATAGTGTATTTCTCTATGCTTTGGTCGCTATATTTTTCTATATCTGTTTAATTAAGTTGCTATGCTTTCTTAACTGTTCGGCATTATTATAGATTACGCTTTTTTCTTTTTTGTGTCTTTTTCTGGTGTTGCAGCTTCTTTAGCAAGCTGTTGGCAAGCATGTACATCCAGTGTATGGTAGTCGGTATCTTCAGGGAGTTTGATGTTTTTCTTACCGGCCTTTAAAAATGGGCCCCAGCGGCCATTTAGTATTTGTAATGTGGGATCTTCTGGGAAGGTTTTGAGTATTCTTTCTGCATCCTTTTTGCGCTTTTCTTGTATGATGATTATTGCTTGCTCTAAGGGTACTTTGATGGGGTCTTCTTCTTTGGGAATGGGATAGTATTTATCCTGATACTTTAAGTAAGGACCAAAAGGCCCTATGTTCGCTACGATGGGAACGCCATCCCATTCGCCGACTGTTCTGGGGAGTTTGAATAGTTCTAAGGCACTTTCTAGGGTTATGCTCTCGATGTGCTGATCTTTACCTAGTTTCGCAAACTTAGGTTTTTCTTCCCCTTCCGCGTCGCCTAGTTGAACCAATGGACCGTATTTGCCTATCCTAGCGATAACAGGTTTGCCACTGACGGGATCTTTGCCTAGCAATCTGCTGGTAGCAAGCGTTTGTCGATCTATCTCTTGTGTGGCTACTACTTGGGGATAGAATGTGGTATAGAAGTCGGATAATATGTTAGTCCACACTTTCGTGCCGATGGCTATTTCATCCAGTTGCGTTTCTACCTTCGCTGTAAAGCCATAGTCTGTGATCTCGGAGAAATATTTTACCAAAAAGTCATTGACCACCATGGCCACATCTGTGGGGAAGAGTTTCTGCTTTTCAGAGCCTGTTATTTCTTGTAAAACGGTTTTGTTGATGGAGGCGTCTTTTAATAGGATGTGTCTGTAGTTACGTTCTTTGCCTTCCCGCGATTCTTTGATAATATAGCCACGTTGTTGTATGGTATTGATGGTAGGGGCATAGGTGGAGGGTCTGCCGATACCTTTTTCTTCTAGCTGTTTTACCAAACTGGCTTCCGCATATCTAGCGGGTGCTTTAGAGAAACGTTCTCTGGCTTGCATGTGATTGAGGGTAAGTTGTTGTCCTATTTTTAGTTGTGGTAATAGACCTGTATGCGCTTCATCGTCATCTGTATCATTATCTTGTTGCTGGAATGCGGTATATACTTTTAAGAATCCATCAAATTGAATCATCTCGCCATAGGTTACGAACTGTTGGGGTACGGAGGAAACAGCTATGTGGATGGTGGTTTTTTCTAATTTGGCATTTGCCATTTGGGAGGCAACGGTTCTTTTCCAGATAAGCTCATAGAGGCGTTGTTCACTGGGCTCGTCACTGACGATTTTGTTGGTAACATCGGTAGGACGAATGGCTTCATGGGCTTCTTGTGCGGAGGCTGACTTTGTTTTGTACTGTCTTGCTTGGCAATAGGCTGCCCCGTATTGCTTTTCTATCTCTTGCTGAATGGCACCCATGGCTTCTTGTGAAAGCGTGACGGAATCGGTACGCATATAGGAGATTTTACCGGCTTCGTATAAGTGTTGCGCCAGCGTCATGGTGCGGGTAACGCTATAGCCTAGCTTTTGACTAGCTTCTTGCTGTAAAGTAGAGGTAGTAAAGGGCGCTGAGGGCGATCTTTCTCCTAGTTTCTTTTCTAAATCCTTCACGGTGAATGTAGCACCTATACATTGTGCTAAAAAGTCAGTAGCTTCTTGCTCCGTTGGTAAGCGATCGGGTAGTTCTGCTTTGAGTTGTGCTTTGTTATCTAAGTTGTATAGCGCTGTGACGGCAAAAGCGCTTGTGGTTACAAAGGCTTGTATCGCGCGTTCTCGTTCTACAATCATGCGCACTGCCACGGATTGGACCCTGCCTGCGGAAAGTCCTGGTTTGATTTTTTGCCATAAGAGGGGAGAAAGATCATACCCTACCAACCTATCCAGAATTCTTCTAGCTTGTTGTGCATTCACGAGTGCTAAATCGATATCTCTCGGATTTTTTATAGCATTTTGAATGGCGTTTTGGGTGATTTCTCTAAAGACAATACGTTTGGTATTGCTGTCCTTGAGTTGCAGTGCAGCTTTTAGATGCCAGGAAATGGCTTCTCCTTCTCGGTCATCATCGCTAGCTAGGTAGACTGCTTCTGCTGCTGCGGCGCGTTGTTTTAATTCTTTCACTATGTGCTTTTTGTCTGCATTAATCACATAGGTAGGCTCAAAGTTATTGGCAGTATCAACGGCTTTGTCCTTTTTGGGTAGATCCCGGATATGTCCATAGGAAGAAGCTACTTCATAGCCTGGCCCTAGGTAGTTTTTGATGGTTTTGGCTTTTGCAGGGGATTCTACGATTACTAAATTTTTTGTAAGGGACATGTGTTAATGTTAGGTAAATAAAAACGCTACTATGGGGACTTGCTTGCCTAGCAAGGTTGCCTGATTATAGGTTTAGGATGATAATTTTTTGCAACGACAACTATGGTTAATAGCTGCTTGTATGGTGTTAGTATAGTAAGCAAGTTTATAGAAATACAGGGGATATACATGTTAGTTTGCGTACGCGCACCATGCTGATGCCTTGTGTAACTTTGTAAAACTACAGAAACATGGAGTAAATACTATCATTATGCTGCAAGCATTCAGTTAGTCATCTTACTACTCCTTGTATCGGTAACGTTTTCAGCGGGAATAACTTTATTCTTTTAGGGGGTTTCGTTAGCTTTGTGCCATCGCATCGAGAACCCTCCTAATTTCAATCTTGCAGCACACTTACGATGAGGCATTATAAATACAATACAATAAACAAGACACAAAAAACAGTAGCCTATCTGCTACTCTCCTGCCAATTGCTAACTAGCTGTGGGGGCAAGACCACGCTTTTACCAAGGGATCCCAACGTTCAACCAATTCAAGCTGTGCACGAACAACTACCAACGTGTACAGATGATAACCCGCAACCAGATCAACCTTGCCCTGCCTTTCCTATTACAACTAGAACGATCACAGGAAACACATTAATCTTTTCCTATACGCCAGATGAAGGGTTAAGCACCTTTTATCAACCGATGTATGGAGATTCAAAAATGGAGAAGATATCAAAACATCTCCCCATACAACAATACCCCATCTTGATGGACGTAGATGGCGTTCGGAAGGCCTTTAAGCACTTTCCACAGGAAGAAGCAAGATTCTTCGCGACTACAGGAAAGTGGGAGGTTAGCCAAGCAGGAGAACTTAGATACTTAGGCATAAGAGCACGGGGCGGAATGGGGAAACAAGGAAGTTATAAAGGAGGAGAAAGTAAAGGGAAAGCCAGAGGCGAAGGAAAGACGCAAGATACAGGGGAATGTGGAGGTAAGGGCGTAGTTCAAGAGCACGGTAAAGGATTAGGAGGTCAAAAAGCCGCAAGGCAATCAGGAGATAATGCAAGAGCAAGTTTATCAAAAGCCACAGCCAACACTTCAAGGCAATCAGAACCTGGTCTAGGGGGAAGTGCCTCACACGCCCCCCAGGCAAAAGCCGCAAGGCAATCAGGAGATAATGCAGGAGCAGGTTTATCAAAAGCCACAGCCAACGCTTCAAGGCAATCAGAACCCGATCTAGGAGAAAGTGCCTCACACAACCCAGGCAAAAGCTGGAAGTCAATATATACGGGTGAGCATGGAGGGGGAATACAAACGATAAAATTAGAAAAATTGCGAAATAAGACGTTTGAAGCAAAGAGCATAGCAAGTGAATTAGCTGCTTCAGAAACGTATATTAAAACAAAATTTGATCTGATCGATAATCGAATAACCGAGCTAGAAACTAGTATAAAAGAAAAATCTCTACAATTATTGAATACTTTATTATTAGATGATGGAGAATTAACAGATAGAGTAAGAGCATATATAGATTCTCATTACAACAGTATTGTAAAAGAAAAAGACAAATTCTCTCTAGAAGAGCTAAATAAATTTTGCTCTACAATTGTTCAATACAAAACATATGGAGAATTCAAGAAATTCTTGCGATATAGGAGTACATTGGCAGACAGTTTTTCGGATACAGTTCATAGGTATTACAACAAGGAAAGGTTTCTGGCGAAAATAAAACATTTTATACTTAGAATTAATCCTGAAATAAATAAGCAGTCAGAAGCATTAAAGAAACAAAAGGCGGAACTTTGTAGATTAAAGAAAGATAAAAAAAATGGGGTCGTTTTTTTGAGATCACTCCCATCGATACAGTACTTGCAGAAGGTTATTTAGAACATTTTTTATTAGAAGATCTAGATCTATCAACCCAAGAAATCAAAAAAGATAAAGCAATAGACAAGGTGTATATGCTAGTGTACGCTAGTGATGATATATGTAATGCATGCACGAATGCCATACCCAAAGTACAATCACTCATATCAGAAAAGTTTCAGCAACAAGGTGTAACAGTAGATCCATCAGACGTAGATGTGCTGTACTTACCTATCTCCGATAGTAAAGAAGTGAATCTTGACAAGTTGATAATGAAAAGAATTAAGTAGTTCCGCATAAAGCATCATGCTAGAAGCTTTTTTCGCTATATGTAGACGCAGCCATTTGTCAAGCCTGTACCAATGCTATACCTGCTATGCAAAATCTTTTATCAACAAAATTTCAAAACCTGGGCGTAGAGATAATGCCATCTTCCATAGATATCATATATATCCCGATTACAGAAACACAAGAAGCTATGTTTGATAGAAGAGTGGTGAAAAAGCTGAAGTAAGACCGAAAAAGTTTGTTCGCTGGAGTGGGTGATCAATCATTATTACATAAACTCAATCAATCATTATTATATAAACTTAATCAATCATTATACATTATGGACATAAACAATAAACCAGTAGTAGAACCTATGTTGCAAGAGAATAAGGACAGGTTCGTTCTTTTTCCTATACAACATCACGATATTTGGAAATTTTATAAACAAGCAGAAGCCAGTTTCTGGACGGCAGAAGAGATAGACTTGGTGCAAGATTTAAAAGATTGGGAGGGCTTGAATGATGGAGAAAGGCACTTTATTTCCCACGTACTCGCATTTTTTGCAGCTAGTGACGGGATCGTCAATGAGAATTTGGCAGAGAATTTTGTGAAGGAAGTGCAGTACACAGAAGCGAAATTTTTCTACGGCTTCCAGATAGCGGTAGAGAACATTCACTCGGAAACATATTCCTTATTGATAGATACCTACATTAAAAATCCAGACAAAAAGAATCGCCTTTTCCAAGCGATTGAAACGCTAGATTGCGTAAAGAAGAAAGCCGATTG
Source organism: Amoebophilaceae bacterium (assembly GCA_023257955.1). Taxonomy (GTDB): domain Bacteria; phylum Bacteroidota; class Bacteroidia; order Cytophagales; family Amoebophilaceae; genus Amoebophilus. The sequence continues at coordinate 8,222 of JALRAY010000003.1, forward strand.
GGCCCTGCGTTGGATCGGTAAAGCCAGCTTCGTGGAAAGACTTATTGCCTTTGCTGCAGTAGAAGGTATTTTCTTTTCCGGTAGCTTTTGTTCTATATTTTGGTTGAAAAAACGCGGATTAATGCCAGGGCTCAGCTTTTCCAACGAGCTCATCTCCAGGGATGAGGGCTTACATTGCGACTTTGCCTGCCTGCTATACATGCAACACATTGTCAATAAACTTCCTGCAAGCCGTGTGCAAGAAATTATTACCGACGCGGTGGCGATAGAAAAGGAATTTGTAACAGATGCGTTACCTGTGAACCTCATCGGCATGAATGCTGATCTAATGAGTCAGTATATAGAATTTGTAGCTGATAGATTGTTGCTAGAGTTAGGTTGCAATAAAGTGTATAATGCTACCAATCCATTTGACTTTATGGAATTGATTTCTTTGCAAGGCAAAACAAATTTCTTTGAAAAAAGGGTAGGGGAGTATCAAAAAGCAGGTGTGTTTTTGGATAAAGAAGGCAACGAGGAAGGCAAAAGCTTTTCCTTAGACGCAGATTTTTAAAGATAGCTCTTTAACCTTGTATCAATCGATAGCAGCTCCATTGTTGGGGTTGCTATATTTTACTACATCAACCTCATAATCAACAAATAACTCCAATAACCCAAACACCCCGCACTTATGTTAGTACTCAAAAGAGATGGCAGATATGAATCCGTTAAATTTGACAAAATCACTTCTAGAATTGAGAAGCTTTGCTATGGCTTAAATAGAGAGTTCGTTGATCCGATAACGATCGCCAAAAAGCTCATTGCAGGTATTTATGATGGTGTAACGACCGTAGAGTTAGATAATTTATCAGCGGAAACAGCTGCTACAATGGCTACTATGCACCCTGACTATGCTTTGTTAGCAGCGCGTATTGCCATTTCCAACCTGCATAAGGTGACTAGCGACTCTTTCTCCAACACGATGAAGCGACTCTATACCTATGTAGATGATAAGACAGGCGAAAATGCGTCCCTCATTAGCGAGCAGGTATACAAGATTATCAAAGACCATGCAGCACTGCTAGATGCGAGCATTGTCCATGAGCGGGATTATGAATATGATTATTTTGGTTTTAAGACCTTGGAACGCTCCTATCTCCTGAAGATTAATGGTAAAATAGTAGAACGTCCACAACATATGCTGATGCGGGTAGCTATCGGCATACATCAAGAGGATTTTCAATCCGCGATTGAAACCTATCATCTGTTATCCGAAAAGTGGTTTACCCATGCTACGCCTACATTATTCAATGCAGGGACCCCAAAACCTCAGTTATCCTCCTGTTTTTTACTGGCGATGAAAGAAGATAGTATTGTAGGTATCTATGACACGTTGAAGCAGTGTGCAGAAATCTCACAATCTGCTGGAGGAATTGGATTGAGTATTCATAACATTAGAGCGACGGGATCATACATCAAGGGTACCAATGGTTACTCCAATGGTATTGTACCGATGCTTAGAAATTTTGATATGACAGCACGGTATGTGGATCAAGGTGGAGGTAAACGAAAAGGAAGCTTTGCTATATACCTAGAGCCCTGGCATGCGGATATCTTTTCATTTTTACAGCTTCGGAAAAATCATGGTAAGGAAGAACTACGGGCTAGGGATCTTTTTTATGCTTTATGGATTTCAGATCTCTTCATGCAACGTGTAGAAAACAATCAAGAATGGTCTCTTTTCTGTCCGCATGAAGCGCCTGGGCTGGCTGATTGTTATGGTAAGGAGTTTGAAAGATTATACCTGCAATATGAGCGGGATGGCAAGGCGCGAGAAACGGTAAAAGCACAAGAACTGTGGTTTGCCATTTTAGAAGCGCAAATAGAGACTGGGACGCCTTTTATGTTGTATAAGGACAGTGCCAATGCCAAGTCCAACCAACAAAACTTAGGTACCATCAAATGCAGTAATCTATGTACGGAAATCATCGAGTATACGTCTAAAGCCGAAGTAGCGGTATGTAACCTGGCTTCTATCTCTCTCCCTAAGTTTATTACAGAAGAAGAAGGTAAGTTTGATCACCAAACGCTGTTTAAAGTTACCAAAACGATAACCAGGAACTTAAATAAGGTTATAGATATTAATTATTATCCTGTGCCTGAAGCTCAGCAGTCTAATCTACGGCATAGGCCTATAGGTATAGGTGTGCAAGGGTTGGCAGACGTTTTTATGCGTTTACGTATGCCTTTTGATTCGCTGGAAGCCAGAGAGCTGAATAAAGATATTTTTGAAACGATCTACTTTGCGGCGATGACGGCTTCTAATGAGCTAGCTCAAGCAGAAGGACCGTATGAAACGTTCCCAGGGTCACCGCTTTCCAAAGGCATCTTTCAATTTGATATGTGGGGCGTGCAACCTACCTCTGGCAGGTGGGATTGGGAAAGCTTGAGGGGAGAAGTGCAAAAGCACGGAGCACGGAATTCGCTGTTATTAGCGCCCATGCCTACCGCTTCCACCTCACAGATATTGGGGAACAATGAGTGCTTTGAGCCGTATACCTCCAACATCTATACAAGAAGGGTATTATCTGGCGACTTTATTGTCGTCAATAAACATCTCTTGAAAGAGCTGATACAATTAGGCATATGGGATGCAAAGATGAAGACGGACCTCATTACCAATAATGGGTCTGTACAAAAAATAGACCGCATACCTGCGGATGTAAAAGCGCTCTACAGAACTGTTTGGGAAATTTCACAAAAAGCCATTATCGACATGGCAGCAGATAGAGGCGCCTTTATCTGTCAAAGTCAAAGCTTGAACATCCATTTGCAAGATGCTAACTTTTCCAAACTTACCTCCATGCACTTCTATGCCTGGAAGAAGGGGCTTAAAACAGGAATGTATTACTTAAGAACGAAAGCAGCTGCAGATGCCATTAAGTTTACCATCCAAAAAGAACAAATGCCAGAAGAACATAGTGTTTCTAATGCAGGAATATCAACTACAGAAATACCTACAGGATGTAATATTGATGACCCTACTTGTATTGCTTGCGGAAGCTAAGCCCTTGTATCTCAATAACTTTAATATTTTGCCGATTCTCTGTATAACGTCCTTTAGATATGTTGATGTCAACGACATATTAGAGTTCTTCCGAAACCTAAACTTATAGCCTTAACTATTTAAACTAAAACCTTTTACAACCATGAAAAATAACCTAAAGATCAACTCAAAAACCAATATCACAACCTTTAACAGAAGCATAGCCTCTATATTATTGATAAGCCAACTACTCACCAGCTGCGGCGGATTTGGAGAAGTTCTACCAGGCGGTTACCCCAGTCCCAGCGCAGCTGCAGCCGCTACACCCGCCGCTGCGGCACCTCCTACCCCCTCCACACGTGCATACACCACCCCAGACATCACCTACGATGAAGCCCAAGAAGTACAAAAACAGTACCTGCGATGCCCCGTAGAAGGCTATGAAATAGCCACCATAGAACGCATAGAAAGTAAAAGTCAACAACAAGGCTACGATTCCCATGTCGATAAGCTAGATAACATGCAAGGCAACCCCAAATTCAATCCCACCTGGGAGCAAGGCCCCAACGCAGCAGCACGCCGCAAAGTAGCCAAGCGCTTACAAGACTACGTCACCTCCTATGGCCTCACCAAAAACCCCAATGGCGTAAAGGAACTCAAACTATGGCATGGCACCGATCCCGCTGCAGCCCAAAGCATCATGCACACCGGCTTTGCCAACCTAGCTCTCCTTGATGAGGGTTTCTTTGGAAAAGGCCTCTACTTCACACCCCAAGCAGAATACGTCCATCGCGTGTATGGCAAAGGCATGTTGCTCCTCACCAAAGTCAGCTTCTACTCCGCCTACCCCGTAGCCATGCATGCAGACATGGATCAACTCAAAAACAAAGGCAACTATCGCAATTAAGATGCCCATTTTGTACCCGTCAAACCCGCATAGAAATCCCAGGGAAGAAGTGTACTACCCCGCAGAAGATGTTGAACCCACCTATGACGAACTCGTAGTCTTTCAGCAAGCACAAGCATTGCCCATCTACATGGTGACCCTACAAACCGGTTTAACCCGTTCACCAGCATTATTAGACATATTCAGGACACACGGCCTCCTACCCATCACAGAAGCCAAACTAGCCAACCCAGGGAAACCCTTGAGCATAGAATAAAGAATCACCGTCATCAGCAACTGCCTAGACATCGGCGAAGAACGTGCCAAAGCAGCCAGCGGGAAAGAGATCATAATCTTCTTAGGCAATACAGGCGCAGGTAAAAGCACCACCGTCAATTATCTCACAGGCTGCACCCTAGAAAAAGTAAGTAAAAAGAAACTAGGCATACCAGGTCCAGGTAAAATAGTACGGGTAAAAGAAGGATCTTCTATTCCAGAGATGATGGAAATAGGTCACGAAACCACTTCTAAAACTTTTTTCCAGCCATTGCTACTGATAGCTTATTTACGTATTGTGATTGCCCCGGGTTTTTAGATAACCGAGGTTCAGAGATCAACATATCCAATGCAGTCAATATTCGCACAACATTAGGGCAAGCTAAAAGTTTAAAAGCACTTATGTTAATTGATTATCATTCATTACACAATAAAAGAGGTGTCAAAGAGACAAAAAAAATCTTAACAGGGTTATTTGGAGACGAGGAGAGATTAGAAGCAAATCTTAAGTCTAGTTTGTTAGTTATTACACAAGTACCAGAGCCTAAAAAAGGAGGATCCGATGATTCATCGGATGAAGAAGGTATAGAGGCTTTACGAAGTGCTTTTTCAGTAGAAGATGTATTCGCCACCGAACAAGGGCAGGCCCAAATCGAAACCTTTGATCCCTTAGACAAATGCATAGCAGGCGGCCTCAAACGCGCAGACCTCATCAAGCGCATCCAAGAGCTACCGGCCCTAGACAACGCCAGCGAAATCTTTAAAACCGTCCTCAACCTAGAAGACGAAAAGAAACTGCGAGAAATAAGCCAAGCGCTTAACAAGCGCATACAAGACGCCCTAGCCGGCAAAAACTATGCAGCCGTTCATACCCACTTTACCACCTTCAAAAAACTAGACCGCATCGGCCACGACTACGTCACAGGTCTCAAAGGCGAAATCATACGCGACCTCCTCCATGTTATATACGAACAACGCCACCAGATCCAATCATTCAGTATGGATGACAGGTTTTCTGATGCCGAAACCCTGCTAGCAGACCTACATAAAATGCGGGAAGCCCTCAAGACGTTGCCAGAATGCGAATTCATAGACAACATCTACAAAGAGAGTAACAGATTCCTAGCCAACGCCAAGCAAAAAGCAGCAGAGCGGAAAGCACAAGAAGAAAAAATCAAAGCACTCGGCAGTGAATTAGCACAGAAAGACCCCCTAGCTGCCCAAATAGCCGAAGACCTAGCAGCCAAGGAAGCCCGGGTAGCTCAACTCAATGACTCCTTAACCGCCCAAGCAAAAGCATCCCAGGAAGCATTAGATAAACTCAAAGCCGCCCAAGCCGCAGAGATTCAAAAACTAGCAGCTGCCCAAGAAGCCGCCATCGGTGAAGAGCGCAAGAAAATAGAGGCGCATCAAAAAGCCCTCGCCGCCGACTATGCCGCGCAGCTCCAGAAAGCCGAAGAACAGGCCCAAGCGGAAGCTGCCCAGCAGGAGGAACTACTCAAAAAAGAAGCCCAACAAAAAGCAGAATTGCAAGCGCAACAAGCAGCCCTAGCCGCAGAAGCCGAAAAACTGAAAGCCCAAGCAGCAGCCACATTAAAAGACAAAAACCTAACAGAAATCCAAGGGCTATTAGGCAACAACTACGTAGGCGCCGAAGCGTGGGTCAAACTAGGCATACAGGTAAGACAACTCCCCCAAGTTTCCGACAAACTACTAACAGAAGCCAGGCGCTTACAAACCAAAGGCGAGCAACCGCTCCTAGTACTAGACCTAGGCAAAAGCATCCAAGAGATAGAAAGGCTATGTAAAGCAAAAGGAATCAATGTATTAAGTACACAAAATAGTAGAGGAGATGAAAAACTCCGCGCAGAAGCCTGCTACACCGCCCCAGGCACCGACTGCCCACGCTGGCTCCTCTTACCCGGCTCCGACCACGGCGTATTGCCAGGCAGTAGAAATAAGTGGTATCATGATCAAGTAAAATACATGGAAGCCAACTACCCCGGCTACGAAGTAGGAGGCGCCCGCGAGTTAGTAACCCTCGCCATGCTGAAGTATCTCCAAGATGGGACCGTGTTGTTTCCTAGAGATCCTTTGACATTGGGTAGATGCAAAGAAAACTTTCAGACAGGAGGATGGGGAGGAAATGATTGGCACATATGCTTAGGGCATAACGAAAAACCGGCCGCTCTAGGCGGTTCTGCCGCTGGCCTCGTCGTCGACGACGCCTACGACTACGACTACTCCACACGCGGTTTGTGGGCTGTTTGTCCGTTTTTGCCGGCTCGGCTCTGAAAAAAAAATCCTTGACCCTTGGCCCTTGATCCTTGTTCCTTTGGCCATTGTGGGGTGGGGGAGGTATTGGGCCTAGCAAAATAAAATTTTCGAAGAAAATTTTCCGCTCGAAAATTTGACAGGGGGCAAGTGGCATTAACGCGCACCATAAAGCGCGTAAGCGAGCAGTCGGGCTGTGGTGTGGCCTCTCCGTCATTGCGAGCGGAGCGAAGCAACCCATGGTGAGTGGATTGCGAGGCTTGTGTGTACGCGGAGATAACCCCGGAGGGCTCATCGAGGTGTGGCCCCGTGCGTATGCGGAGATAATCCATGACGCCTGGGATGCAAGGCATCTAGGGTTTTGCGCAATGAGGGAGAGAGAGACGTCATTTCTATAGTTAGCATACACGTTACTTACATCATATTTATGAAGCATCCAGCAGTATATATAATGGCTAATAAAAGAAATGGCACGATTTACGTCGGGGTTACATCAGATTTATTGCAGCTGGTCTATCAACATAAGGAAGGGATACATGATGGTTTTACTAAAAAGTATGGTTGTAAACGCTTGGTTTACTATGAATTTTATGATGCTATCAAGGATGCTATTTCTAGAGAAAAGCAGCTCAAAGGAGGATCCAGAATGCAAAAAATAGCGTTAATCAATACCGTAAATCCTAATTGGGAAGATTTGTACGATTGTATTTAATTTTGCCTTATGGAATTTCAGTTACCACATCCCTTCGGTATGCACAATGACAGGGTTTGGGGGCGTATAGCACATCGTCTGGTTTGCTTCGTCGCCTGCGGCTCCTCGCAATGACTGGAGGGAAATGGCTCCTCGCAATGACACTCCCTTCCGTCATTGCGAGCGGAGCGAAGCAACCCATGGTGAGTGGATTGCGAGGCTTGTGTGTACGCGAAGCAATCCATGGTAAGCACCGCGTCTGGTTTGCTTCGTCGCCTTCGGCTCCTCGCAATGACTGGAGGGAAATGGCTCCTCGCAATGACAGTAGTGGGTGGCTCCTCGCAATTACTGTAGGCAAGGGCGTTAAGTTGCCGCGATTTTTTTTTACACACAAGCGCACAATAAGAATTCTGTCTTTCGCGTTGTAGACATGTTAACAGAACTTAGTTATATCTATCATCATCATGCCAATGAATCTTATGCTGCAGGAAGCCATTCAGCAGGCCTTGAAAGCACTGTTTAAACTAGACTTATCTCAAGAAGCGTTTCTCTTACAACCTACGCGGAAAGAATTTGAGGGGACGCATACGTTGGTCACCTTTACGCTCGCGAAGGCTTGTCAACAAAGCCCGGAAGCAGTCGCTACTCAACTCGGCACATGGCTTCAAAAGAATACTACCCTCATTGAAAGCTTTCATACCGTAAAAGGCTTTTTAAACCTGCAGCTGAAGGATGCTATCTGGCTACAACAGTTTCATGATATTTATCATGATCCGCATTTCGGCTGCTGCAAACCTAACGGGCAAAAAATAGTCGTAGAATATTCCTCCCCTAACACCAACAAACCCCTACACTTAGGTCATCTGCGCAATAATTTCTTAGGCCATGCCATCAGCAACATCCTGCAAGCCGTCGGCTATGATGTATACAAAGTCAACCTGGTGAATGATAGGGGCATCCACATCTGCAAATCCATGGTAGCGTATCAACATTGGGGTAATGGGGAAACCCCACAATCATCCGACCTGAAAGGGGATCACTTGGTAGGTAAGTACTATGTGCTTTTTGATAAAGCCTACAAAGAGCAGGTAACCGCATTAATCGCTGGTGGTACTTCCTCAGAAGAAGCGGCGCAACAGGCGCCTTTATTACAAGAAGCACAAGGGCTGCTCGTGCGTTGGGAAGCGGGTGATAAAAGCGTAAGAGACTTGTGGCACACCATGAATGCGTGGGTATATGCAGGCTTTGAGGTGACCTATCAACAACTAGGCATTACCTTCGATAAAACTTATTACGAATCCGATACGTATCACTTGGGCAAGCAAATCGTACAAGAGGGTCTAGCGGAAGGTGTTTTCTATGCGAAGCAAGATGGTTCTATCTGGGTAGACCTCACGCCAGAGGGCTTGGATAATAAGTTGCTATTACGTACTAATGGTACTTCCGTATACATCACCCAAGATCTAGGCACGGTAGCACTGCGGCACACAGACTTTCAAGCGGACAAAATGGTATATGTCGTAGGGAATGAGCAGGATTATCACTTCAAAGTCTTAGCGAGCATCATACACCGGTTAGGCTTGCCCTATGCGGCGGGTATCCATCACCTCTCGTATGGTATGGTTGACTTACCTTCTGGCAAGATGAAGTCCAGGGAAGGAACGGTAGTGGATGCGGATGAGTTAATAGCAGAAATGATACAGACAGCGGAAGCACATACCCACATGCTGGGTAAAATAGAAGACTTTTCCGCCGCAGAAGCGCAACAGCTGTATCGCACGCTGGGACTCGGTGCGCTCAAATACTTCCTGCTACGGGTAGATGCCCAAAAACGATTGCTATTCGATCCCCAAGCTTCTATCGACTTTAAGGGGGATACTGGTACATTCATTCAATACACCTATGCACGGATCCAATCTGTTTTACACAAAGCGCAGGCGCAAGGCTTATCATATCGTGACGTTCCCTTATCCCACGATATCGCCTTACATCCGCTAGCGCGTGACCTGATCGTGTTGTTAACTGCTTGCCCGGAAAAGCTACAAGAAGCTGCTAACACCTATGCTCCTTCGGTCATAGCCCAATATGCCTTAGACTTAGCGAAAGGGTATAATAAACTGTATGCCACCTTGCCTATCTTAACGGAGGCTAACCATGCGCAACAGGTATTGCGGTTACAGCTTTCGGATCTCTTGGCCCGGACATTACAACGCATTTTGCATCTTTTAGGTATTGATACTCCTCATAGAATGTGATAAAGGTGTAGTTTTACAGTAGAACGTGATACTAATCCAGAATAATGACTATGCAACAAGAAGAAAAACTAACAACGTCCTGCAGTACGCAGCAACAGATAGAAGTATTAGGCGCTCGGGTACATAACCTGCAAAATATTGATGTAAGCCTGCCGCGGCATCACCTACTGGTAATCACTGGCTTGAGTGGCAGCGGAAAATCATCTCTTGCTTTTGATACTATCTATGCCGAAGGCCAGCGGAGGTACATAGAAACTTTTTCCAGCTATGCACGCTCTTTTATCAGTAACTTGGAAAGACCTGATGTAGATAAAATCAATGGATTAAGCCCTGTCATTGCTATCGATCAAAAAACCACCTCTAATAATCCGCGGTCTACCGTAGGTACCGTCACAGAAATCTATGATTACCTGCGGGTATTATTTGCTACCGTAGCAGATGCGTATTCTCCCATTAGTGGGGAGGTCATGAAGAAGCAAACCGATCAACAGATAGAAGAACATATCTTGCAAAAGTTTCCGGGCCAATCCATCGCCCTCTTCGCGCCGCTGGTAAAGGGTAGGAAAGGACATTACCGGGAGCTTTTTCAACAGCTGTACAACAAAGGGACTTTTAGCGAAGTCCGCATAGATGGGGAGTTAAAGAACTTAGGTAAAAACTTGCAAGTAGATCGCTATAAAATCCATGACATCGAGCTGCTGGTTGATGAGGTAGTGGTGGATATCAAGGATCAAGAAAGGCTCCAAAGGTCCCTCCGTTTAGCCCTGCAACTTAGCAAAGGATCACTCCTGGTGCGCGAAAAATCAACAGGCCAACTACATTACTTCTCTACCTTTCTGATGGATCCGGCTACGGGTTTGTCGTACGATGAACCTGCCCCTAATACATTCTCCTTTAATTCCTCATATGGCGCTTGCAAAACTTGCTCCGGGCTGGGAACGGCTTTGGTATGTAACCTAGAGGCTATTATGCCGAATAAAAAACTGAACATTGCCAAAGGGGGTATAGCCCCACTAACGTCCAAATCTCCCAGATCCATTGTGATGTATGAGATTAAAGAGTTATTCAAAGAGCATAAGGTGCCCTTTACCACGCCACTTGAGAAAATACCTAAAAAGTTACTAGATCGTATTATCTGGGGAGAGTCTGGCCAAGATGTGGATGCATTGGATAAAGATGCTGACTATGATGAAGATGAATTCGGATTTATAGGGGTCATACCTATGATTATGCATCAAATCAAGCATGGCACGCCTAAAGAAAAATTAACATTACAGGAAACGTATACCTCCAAAATTCAATGTCCGGATTGCAAAAGCAATCGGCTCAAACCATCCTCGCTGATATTTAAGGTAGATAATAAGCACATAAGCGAGCTAGCGCAAATGAGTTTAACAGAACTGGCTCATTTCTTCCAAGGCCTCAAGGCGAAGCTTGATGATCGCAAGCAACAAATTGCGCATGAAGTGATTGCCGAAATCTCTAAGCGCATCAACTTCTTACTGGAAGTAGGGTTGTATTACCTCAGCCTAGATAGACCTTTAACATCGCTCTCAGGTGGCGAAGCGCAACGCATACGACTAGCCAAGCAGATAGGGACTCAACTGCGGGGTATTCTCTATATTTTTGATGAACCTAGCATAGGTCTGCATCAGCGGGATAATGCCAAGCTGATACAAGCGTTGCAAGCGCTGCGGGATCTTGGTAACTCTGTAATGGTCGTAGAACATGATAAGGATATCATGCTGCAATCCGATTATATCATAGACTTTGGTCCTGGTGCGGGCAAATATGGGGGCAAGATCATAGCCGCAGGGAGTCCTTCCGAGTTTTTACAGCAAGAGGGCATTACAGCTGATTTCTTATCACAACGCCGTGCGATAGAGATTCCTGCAGTCCGTAGAAAAGGCACGGGCACAGAACTGACTTTGGTGGGATGTACAGGCAACAACCTCAAAGACGTCACTTTGCGACTACCTCTCGGTAAATTGATCTGTATCACGGGTGTATCGGGTAGTGGCAAGTCTACGCTCATTCACCAGACCTTATATCCTCTCTTGCAAAATCACTTACATAAGGCGACTACTAACCCGCTTCCGCACAAAAGCATAACGGGCTTGGAGTATATAGATAAGGTCATTGAAATAGATCAAAAGCCGATCGGCAAGACGCCTCGTTCTAACCCGGCTACTTATACGAATGTATTTACCCATATTCGTTCCTTGTTTTCACAACTCCCAGAATCGAAGATCCGAAACTATCAGCCGGGTAGGTTTTCCTTTAATGTAGTAGGAGGGAGGTGTGAAAATTGCAAAGGGGGCGGTAGCTGCGTCATTGAAATGGAGTTTCTGCCAGATGTATGTGTGCCGTGCGAAAAATGCCAAGGCAAACGTTACAACCGGGAAACGTTACAAGTCTACTACAAAGGTAAAAATATCTTCGACGTCCTCGATATGACCATAAGCAATGCCGTTACCTTTTTTGAGAAGCACCCTCCCATTCATAAGATATTAAAAATTTTAGAGGAAGTAGGACTCGGTTATTTGACTATAGGGCAATCTTCTACGACCCTCTCTGGTGGCGAAGCGCAACGTGTAAAATTGGCTACGGAGTTAGCTAAAAGAGACACCGGTAAAACACTGTACATCCTGGATGAACCTACCACAGGCTTACACTTTCAAGATATTCAGCACCTGCTGAATGTATTAAACCGCCTAACAGATAAAGGCAATACTGTCGTGATTGTAGAACATAACATGGATATCATCAAAGTAGTGGATCATATCATCGATATAGGGCCAGAAGGCGGTGATCAAGGGGGAGAAATATTGATTACTGGTACCCCTGAGGAAGTGATACAGCATGCTAGTAGTCATACAGCGCAGTTTCTGAAGCTTGAATTAACTCAAGGCGTGCATACAAGTTAGATGCCCCAAACAACGGTCTTTCCTTGCCAGTGGATTTATGATTTTAAACAATTTTAAGATACAGGTAATAAAAGTTTATGGATTTAAAGGTAAAGTTTACTAACTTCGTCCTCGTTCCGATTATCTTCATTAATACAATATGAGTTCAAACTTAGAAACCCCCACATTAAAGCTTTACGAAACAGTGTTTGTATTAACGCCAGTTTTAACCAATGAGCAAACGGCAAGCACTGTTCAAAAGTTCAAAGACTTTCTTGCTAAAGTAGGCGCAGATATAGTGTATGAAAAAGAGATCGGCTTACAAAAATTAGCTTACCCTATACAGCATAAAACAACGGGCTTTTACCAGCTTTTCGAATTCCGCGCTATGCCTAGTGTGCTCATAGAATTGGAGCGCGCTTACCGCCAAGACGAATCGGTGATGCGTTTTTTAACCTGTGAGCTTAATAAGCATGCTATTGCCTATAACAAAAAGCAAAGAGCACATGCTGCAGCTCCTTCACATGCTGCTCATGCTGATGATGAAATTAGTCAACCAGTTGAAGTAGTATCCATTCCTGAATCCCCAGAAGTACACGCATAGATAATTCTCATATGACTAATAATGTATTCAGTAAATACTTAAACAATAAAAAGCATAGCCAAAAGAAATATTGTAGGTTTAAAAAGTTTGGTATCAAGTATATAGATTATAAGAATGCAGATTTCCTACTCAGATTCCTTAATCCGCAAGGGAAAATATTGCCTCGTAGACTTTCTGGGAATAGTCTCAAATATCAGAAGAAGGTGGCACAAGCTATCAAACGGGCTAGGCACCTGGCCTTGTTGCCGTATGTGACTGATAATCTGAAGTAACTAATAGCAATCAATAGAAGATGGAAATAATACTAAAACAAGAAGTCAAAGGCTTGGGTTATAAAAATGAATTAGTTACAGTAGTTCCTGGTTATGCTAGGAATTACCTCATCCCTCAAGGGATTGCATTAGTTGCTAATAGCGTTAATAAAAAAATAGCTTTAGAGAATATTAAACAGTCCGCACATAAAGTGGCTAAGCATAAGCAGGATGCGGTGGCTTTGGCTGATAAACTAAGTCAGTTTACATTGCCGCTTAGTGTTAAAGCTGCAGATAATGGTAAAATTTTTGGTGCTATTACTGCTTTACAGCTTGTTGAAGTATTGCGAGTGCAAACGGGATATATAGCAGATCGCAGGGATATTAGTTTTCAATATCCTATCAAGACTTTAGGTTTTCATAAAGCTATGGTGCGATTGCATAAAGATGTGGTAGCTACTATTCAAATAAATGTAGTCGCGGAGGAAGCGCATCAATAGAGCTTAATAATAGTAATCTATATTTTATATAAAAACAATTCACAGTGATCGGAATCATAAGTAAAAAAATTGGGATGACAACGCGCTATAACGAGAAAGGGTATAGTACGCCTTGTACTGTATTACGTGTAGATCCTTGTGTGGTCACTCAAGTTAAAGAAACCAATAAAGATGGCTATTGTGCTGTGCAGTTGGGTTTTGATGATAAAAAAGATAAACATACCGCGAAGCCCTTATTAGGGCATTTTAAAAACGCTCAAACTGTTCCTAAGAGAAGGCTCGTAGAGTTTAGAGACTTTATTCAAGATTTTAATAAAACTGTTACGCTTGGGGATTGTATCTCTGTGCAAGATATTTTTGAAGAAGGTGATTATGTAGATGCGATCGGGGTGAGTAAAGGTAAAGGCTTTCAGGGCGTAGTGAAACGACATGGATTTAGTGGGGTAGGTGGCAGAACGCATGGACAGCACAATAGAGAACGGGCTCCAGGGGCTATAGGTGCTTGTTCATACCCATCTCGGGTATTTAAAGGTATGCGCATGGCAGGTAGAATGGGGAATGATAGGGTGAAAATAATGAACTTGCGTGTGCTTAAGCTATTGCCTGATCAGAATATGATTGTGGTGAGTGGTTCTGTGCCGGGGGCAAAAAATGGATACGTTATTTTAGAAAAATAATTATGGAATTGTCTGTAATACAACATACAGGAGAAGATACAGGTAAAAAGGTTACCTTGGCTCAGGATATATTTGACATTGTCCCCAATGATCATGCTATTTATATGGATATTAAACATATCTTAGCTAATAAACGTCAAGGCACGCATAAAACTAAAGAGCGTGGGGAGGTGGTAGGTTCTACGAGAAAGATAAAAAAACAAAAAGGTACGGGGGGCGCACGGGCAGGAAGTGTTAGGTCTCCTTTATTTAAGGGTGGCGGTCGCGTATTTGGTCCTAGGCCAAAAGATTATGGGTTTAAAATCAACAAAAAGCTTAAACAATTAGCCAAAAAGTCCGCTTTAACCTATAAAGCACAGAAAGGAGGGATTGCTATACTGGAGGATTTTGTGTTTGATCAGCCTAAAACCAAAGCGTATGTAGAGATGTTAAATCGATTGCAGCTTGAGGGAAAAAAAACGGTATTTGTGTTGCCTGCTGTTGATAAAAACATCATATTAGCTAGTAGAAATATCTCCAGGGCTAAAGTTATGCTAGTAGATCAAATCAATACCTTAGATGTGTTACATGCGCACAAGTTATTAATCAGTGAAACTGCTTTAGAAAAATTAACTCACCATTTTATACCATCTCCATGATAGACATTTTGCAAAAACCTTTAATCACCGAGAAAGTAACAAAAGCTAATGATAAAGGAGTATATGGGTTTATTGTCAATAATAAGGCGAATAAAATCGATATCCAGAAAGCAGTAGAACGTTTCTATAATGTTACTGTGGCAAGTGTGAACACCATGCGTTATGCAGGTAAAAAGAAAGTAAGGTATACCAAGACAAGTATCAATAGAGGTAAGACTGCTTCTTATAAAAAAGCTTTAGTGACTTTACGACCTGGTAATGTGATTGATTTTTATGATACTATGTAACTCAGGTATTATCAATAGGGGTTCTTCCGAAACTTGAAATTATAGCCTTATTATCAACAAGAACGCATGTCTTATAAGGGATGCAGAAGACTTTCGCAACAATCCTATATTTTTGTAGCGCTTAATATCAGTATATAACCATTTATGGCAGTCAAGAAAATAAAACCACTCACCCCGGGGCAAAGATCTAGGGTAGCCCCTGATTTTTCAATACTCAGTAAGAAAAAGCCTGAGCGTTCTCTTTTGCTCCCAGTCAAAAAATCAGGCGGAAGAAATAATACAGGTAAGATGACTATGCGTTATATCGGAGGAGGTCATAAGAAGCGCATGCGGATAATTGATTTTAAAAGGAAAAAACATAATATCCCTGCCATTGTTCACTCCATCGAATACGATCCTTTACGTACTGCGCATATTGCATTATTACATTATGTAGATGGTGCTAAAGCCTATATTATAGCCCCGGAAGGTTTGAAAGTTGGAGCTAAAGTGCTTTCAGGAACAGATATTACATTTGATGTAGGGAATGCTATGCCATTGAAGACAATGCCTACAGGTACTGTTGTTCATAACATAGAGTTACATCCTGGCAGAGGTGCTTCTATGGCTAGAAGCGCTGGTACATATGCAAGGCTGCTCGCTAAAACAGAAAAATATGTAACCCTCAAATTACCTTCAGGAGAAATGCGAGAAGTATTGGGTGAATGTATGGCAACCATTGGTGCTGTCATCAATAGTGATCATAACAATGTGGTTATAGGTAAGGCGGGTAGAAATCGTTGGTTAGGAATTCGGCCAAGAACGCGAGGTGTAGCCATGAACCCTGTAGATCATCCTATGGGAGGTGGGGAAGGGAAAGCATCCGGAGGACATCCTAGATCTGTACAAGGATTATATACTAAAGGTAAAAAGACAAGAAACCGTAATAAATATTCTAAACACCATATCCTCAAAAGAAGACAAAAATAATGCCTAGATCTATTAAAAAAGGACCATATGTAGCGCATCATTTACAAAAGAAAGTAGATGTGGCCAATGAAGCGAATAGTAAAAGTACCATTAAGACTTGGTCTAGGCGATCTACTGTTACCCCCGACTTTATTGGTAAGACCTTTGCTGTGCATAATGGTAAAAAATTTATTCCCGTATTTATCACCGAAAATATGGTAGGTCATAAACTAGGAGAGTTTTCCCCCACAAGAACCTTTAAAGGACATACGCAGAAAAATAAAAAGAAATAATTATGGAGGCTGTCGCTAAATTAAAAAAATCTTTCATTGCTCCTCGTAAGATGAGACTTATGGCTGATGTAATTAGAGGGATGCAAGTCAACACGGCATTAGCTATTCTAAAAACAGAACCTAAAAAATGCGCTATACATATCGAAAAGTTATTACTCTCTGCGATAGCTAATTGGCAAGCCCTAAATCCTTCCATTGCCTTGGAAACAGCACAGTTGTATGTAAAAACTATATACGTAGATGGGGCTAGTATGCTTAAACGTATTATGCCTGCCCCGCAAGGGCGGGCCAATAGAATTAGAAAAAGATTTAATCATGTTACAATTGTTGTAGACAATAATGTTGTTGTTAAGGGAAAAGAAAAGCATAATGATCAGTAAGTTGAAATTTAATCATCAAATAAGTTGCAGTGCTGCATAGCTGATTATCTGCAGAACCTAGTTTAAAGCATGCATGATATGCCTCAAAAAATAAAACAAAGAATAAGCAAGGAAAGTTAATGGGACAAAAAGTAAATCCAAATAATCTTCGGTTGGGCTATATTAGAGAGTGGGAATCTAATTGGATAGCGAGTAAAAAAGACTATACAGCAAAGCTCATAGAAGACCACAAAATTCGTACATATCTCAATGCTAGGTTGTCGAGATCTGGTATCGCCAAAATCATTATAGAGCGCACATTACAAAGGATTGTTATTAATCTCCATAGTTCTAAGCCAGGCATGATTATTGGTAAAAGTGGGGCAGAAGTCGAGCGGATTAAAGAAGAACTTGCTAAATTGACTGCTAAAGAGATATACATCAATGTTTTAGAAATTAAGCGTCCAGAAGTAGAAGCACGATTAGTTGCTGCCTCTATAGCGCAACAGATACAAGCGCGGGTAGCTTACAAAAAAGTTGTAAAACAAGCACTAGCCGCTACTATGCGTGCAGGGGCACAAGGCATCAAAGTTAGTATCTCAGGTAGATTAGGAGGAGTGGAAATAGCCAGGAGTGAACAATTTAAAGAAGGCCGAGTGCCGTTACACACCTTGCGTGCTGACATTGATTATGCCTTGGAAGAAGCGCAAACTACCTATGGAAAAATAGGTATAAAAGTATGGATATTTAGAAAAGAAGTTTACGAGCGTATGGATACATCTGATAGCAGCGTCTCTTCAAAAATTACTACTCCAGATAATAAATTTGCTGGCCAAAATCCTTTGAGAAAACATCAACGAAGCTATACAAGCATCCGTCAGCACAAAGGATTATAACATCTTGCAAGAATTTATAGTAAATCATGTTACAGCCTAAAAGAACAAAATATAGAAAGGTACAGAAAGGTAGAGTAAAAGGACTAGCCCATAGAGGAAGTACTTTGGCCTTTGGTACTTTTGGTATTAAAGCCCTAGAATCTGTGCGACTTACAGCTAGACAGATAGAAGCCTCTCGTATCGCAATCACACGTGCTATGAAGCGACAAGGGAAAGTATGGATTAGGGTTTTTCCAGATAAACCCATTACCAAAAAACCGGCAGAGGTACGTATGGGGAAAGGTAAAGGTTCCTTAGAATATTGGGCGGCGGTCGTAAAACCAGGTAGAATACTGTTTGAAATAGAAGGTGTAGATAGAACTATAGCCCAAGAAGCAGTTCGACTTGCCTCACATAAACTGCCTATCAGAGTTAAATTTATAGTCCATAAAGATTATATCAATGAAAGATAATAGATGAAGTACTCCGAAATTATATCACTATCAAGCGAAGAAAGAAGGCACAAGATAGAAGAAGAGAGCTTAAACTTAAGAAAAATGAAGTTTGCGCATGCCATCACTCCTCTTGAAAATCCCATGCAAATTAAACGTACAAGACGTTTGCTAGCGAAGCTCAAGACTGCGCAGACCGCTAGCTTACAAATGAGTAAATAATATTCTATTGCTTCATCATCCATTAGCGTATCACTACACACCCATATTTTATAAAACTTTATGCTTAGAAAGTATAAGAAAGAAAAAACAGGCAAAGTCATCAGCAGTAAAAGCAACAAAACCATCACGGTATTAGTTGAGCGGAAAGTAAAACATCCCCTGTATGGTAAGTTTATCAAGAAACATAAAAAGATAATGGCTCATGATGAGCAGAATACATGCCAAGAAGGCGATTGGGTAAAAATTGTAGAAACGCGTCCTTTGAGCAAAAACAAAACGTGGCGATTAAAAGATATCCTTATAAAAACTAAATAAATATGGTACAACAAGAAACAAGATTGCTTGTTGCCGATAATAGTGGCGCAAAAGAAGTGCAATGTATACGTGTATTAGGAGGTACTGGTAGAAGATACGCTAGCGTAGGAGACAATATTGTGGTGAGCGTAAAATCCGCTAGACCCAATGGTAATATTAAAAAAGGCACCGTATCCAAAGCCGTTATCGTAAGAACTAAAAAAGAAGTGCGTCGGAAAGACGGTTCCTATATACGATTCGATGATAATGCAGCCGTGTTATTGCAAAACAATCAAGAACTACGAGGTACCCGTATTTTTGGTCCTGTAGCAAGAGAGTTACGGGAAAAGAATTTTATGAAAATAGCATCCTTGGCACCAGAAGTACTATAAGACTATGCAAAGCAGTAACAACAAACATCATCAAGGCAACAAAATACACATCAAAAAAGGCGATACCGTGCGTGTACTTGCTGGTAATGATCGTAAAAAAGAAGGAATCGTATTAAAAGTCTTCCCTAAGAGCTATAGAGCCGTAGTGGAAGGTATACATATTGTTTCCAAACACAGAAAACCTACTTCTAAAAAGCCGCAAGGTGAAATTTTAAAAGTAGAGGCTCCTATGCATATCAGTAACCTTATGCTTGTTAACCCTGCTACAGGCAAGGCTGAACGCGTTGGCAGAAAAGCCAATGAAGCAGGTAAGCTACAACGGTACTTCAAAAAAACAGGCCATTTTATATAAGCTATGATAGTCCCAAGATTACAACACAAATACTTTCAAGAAATTGTTCCTGAATTACAAAAACAATTTCAACTAACCTCTTGCATGCAAGTACCTAGATTAGAGAAAATATGTATCAATCAAGGTGTGGGTGCAGGTGTTCAGGATAAAAAACTCATTGATATCGCTGTAGAGGAGTTAACGACTATCACAGGCCAAAAAGCAGTTCCTAGAAAAGCCAAAAAATCTATATCCAACTTTAAACTACGTGAAGGCGTAGCTATTGGCGCAGCCGTTACCTTGCGGGGTAAAAGAATGTACGAATTTTTGGATCGGCTTATTACCATATCCTTACCACGAGTAAGGGACTTTAGAGGAGTCAGTGAAAAAAGTTTTGACGGAAGAGGTAACTACACACTAGGAATCAATGAACAAATTATCTTTCCTGAAATTAGTATCGATAAAGTAAATAAATTGAAGGGCATCAGCATTACCTTCGTCATCAACACTACTAATAATCAAATGGCATATAGTCTCCTGAAATCTTTGGGCATGCCTTTTAAAAACAAGCAATAACCAGAACTAGATGGCTAAAGAATCCATAAAAGCACGTAATCGAAAACGACAATACTTAGTAGATCGCTATGCCGCTAAAAGAGCGCAGCTAAAAGCAAACAAAGATTATGTAGCGTTAGATAAATTACCCAAGAATTCCTCCCCCACAAGAGTCCGCAATAGATGCCAAATAACAGGAAGAGGAAGAGGATACATGCGCAAATTTGGAATTTCAAGACTCGTATTCCGCGATTGGGCTTCCCAAGGAAAACTACCTGGCGTCACGAAGGTAAGTTGGTAGCCTAGTGGCGCTATAGGTAGGAGTTACCTATTATTATTAGTTCCCATATTTACTGTCATATTCACAGATAAGAACTGGTTATGTCTGCTAATCTTTTTAGCGCTATTTACTTGAACGACAGTAGCCACATAGTAAGTATCAATACATTGCCTTTTACACATCTTCTCCTTTCCGATTAGCTCTCTGTTGTCTTGCAACATAAGCACCATATCAGTCATTCATCTTCCTTCCTACTTCTTTCACCCAGCAAGCATAAATTTTATTTCCTTTTATGAAGAGCCGCGAAGCTCTTTCAATGGAAAATAAAGTTTTAAACTATTCCATGCATATGACTATGAAAAAGCTTACCCCAAATAACATTCCACAGTAACTACTCAGGGGCCCCGCTAGGAGACAGCATAAATAGCTTTCAAGATATTTTGTTGTTGTTTTTGAGCAGTTGAGAAAAATTCTCTGACAATGCAAAAGTTATCTACCCCAGAGGTTGTTCTAAAACCTCCAGAAATTTTTTGTTTGAGCTTAACTATACGGATATCCTGCTCAGCTTGATTATTGGTAAAGGAACTTCTACTTGACGTTTAATCTCATAGGGTTTAATTGTGCTATTATTTTTATTCGTAACTACTCAGGTACCATAAACACCATTTACAGGCTTCAAGGCGTGATTGAAAAATGTTAGAGTAGCTAATTTGTTGCATTTTCTTCTTTTTTCTTATCAAATGCAAGGGTTGATCGGACATTCCGCACCTGGATTTATAAAAATAAGGAATAAATTTTTTGGTGTAAAAAAACCATGTATCTTCAGTTAAAGAAGCTTAACAAAATGGCTAACTGCAAGGATATTATGGAAAAAACTACTTTATCAACCGAGAATTTATCAACCTCTTTAATAGATCACTTAGGCTTAGTAGCCGATTAAATAGATCAGCTGAACTTGATAGGTCTCATAGATGAGCGTTTACCTATAACGGGTAATGGCAGTAAAACATCAATGGGCGAAAGAGTTGCCGCCATGGTTTTAAATGGCTTAGGTTTTGTGGATACGCGCCTCTACATGTTTCCTAAATTTTTAGAGAAAAGACCTGTTTCTAGACTCTTTGGCAGGAAAATGGATGCCGCATGGTTTAATGATGATAGTCTAGGCCGTTGTTTAGATGCTATTGCTGAATATGGAGTCACAAAATTATTTACAGAATTGAGCTTTAGTATTGCCCAGCAACACAACTTGTTTGGGAAGAGTATCCATTTTGATACAACAAGCTTGCAACTTGAAGGCGCATACACGAATACTGAAGCATCTACTGATCCTCAAGCAGTTATACCTGCTTATGGTTATTCTAAATCATGCCGTGATGATTTAAAGCAAATGATTCTTAATCTGGCCACAACAGGCAAAAGCAATTTCCCTATCTGGATGGAGCCACATTCCGGTAATGCCTCTGATACAACGGTTTTACCTGATGCTATCGCGCGTATGAATGATCTATGTGAGCAACTCAAGATGTCTGAATCGTTTTTGTACGTAGCCGATGCTGCCGCTTATGCGAATCTCATCCAATATTCAGATAAAGTAAATTGGTTATCAAGAGTTCCTGCCACCCTTACTG
>JALRAY010000040.1 GCA_023257955.1 Amoebophilaceae bacterium
AAAAAGATTTGGATTACGGTTTAATCTTATTGCTGGAATTTATAACTCTGAACTACTGTGTTGAGTTTCGGAAGAACTCTACTGTATTATTCAAACAACATCACACAATATCTTAAGCAACACATATGAAAGTAGCTATCATCGGTGTCTCTGGTTTAGTTGGGAAAACGCTTTTACGCATTATCGAGCAAAGTTCTTCTATCCCCATTGATGAGCTAATAGCAGTAGCTTCGTCCCATTCCTTCGGGGACATGATTACCTTTCGCAATCAGCAGCATAAAATCTTTCTGGTAACCGAAGCTTTGGCTGCTAAACCTACCTTAGCCATCTTCGCGGCAAAAGATAGCACTTCATTGTGTTGGGCCCCCGACTTTATCGCCGCAGGCGCTACGGTCATTGACAACTCCTCCGCCTGGCGTATGGAGGCAAACTGTCCGCTTATTATTCCAGAAGTAAATCAGCACCTTTTGCGAAAGACAGACCGCTTGATTGCGAATCCCAATTGCTCTACCATTCAAATGCTAATGGCCTTGGCGCCTTTACACGCCGCATACCAATTAAAGCGCGTTGTTATATCTACCTATCAATCGGTAACAGGTGCTGGCAACGCTGGAGTAGAGCAGTTGATGGCAGAACGCGCCAAGCTGCCTCCTGAAGCTATCGCATTTCCGCACTCTATTGATTTGAATGTAATCCCCCAAATAGATGATTTCTTAGCCAATGGGTATACCAAAGAAGAAATGAAGTTGGTGAACGAGACTAGGAAGATTTTAGCAGCAAAGGATCTAGCTATCACCGCTACAGCCGTACGTGTGCCCGTTATGGGGGGGCATGCCTTATCCGTGAATGCAACCTTTGCGAACGACTTTGAGCTGGATGCCGTCATAGACATCTTACAGAAAAGCCCTGGCATTGTTGTACAAAATGACAGCTCTCAAAAATTATACCCCATGCCCCGTCTTGTTAGGGAGCGTAATGAAGTCTTTGTAGGCAGAATTCGCAGAGATGATTCATGTCCCGCAACTTTAAACTTGTGGATTGTAGCTGATAATTTATACAAAGGCGCAGCTACCAATGCCTGGCAGATAGCAGAATATCTATATCAGCAACGTTGGTTGTAAAAAATTGTTGACGCTTGTAGTGTTGATAGCATACATCATACCGCTCCAAGTGCAACATATGCACCACTTCTATTGGTAACATTTGTATTTCTCAAAAACTCTTCCCATATTCAACACTAGCTACGCATACACTTCGTTAAGCATACGCTACCGGGGTTATATGTGCCTTTCCAAAAGCTAGCAAAAACCCCGCTAGTACCGTTTAAACTTTTAATCATGAACCATTTTAACATTTTATAACTATGAGAACCAGAAAATTTACCATCATCGTTTTATGCGCTCATGTATTCATGAGCAGCTGTGGCATAACTAAACAGCATGAAAGAAAGAAGGCACCAACACCCAATCCTATTGCACACGCACCTGCTCAGGAACATACCTTACGCATGATAACCAAGGAACAAGCCAGAGCAGAACTAAATAAAGCCATCGATAGTGGTGATGAACGAAGGATCAATATAAAGCCATCGATAGTGGTGATGAACGAAGGATCAATGAATGGAACCATTTTTTAATGACAGGCGCTGCAGGAGCTACCGCCTATTTACGGACAGGCGATGAAACCTTGGAAAAATACCAAATGTCAGCAGGATAACTATTAGGCGCCATGCGACCTGCACAAGCACCTCATAGGGTTACACAAGAGGCTATAGATACCTTATTTTAAAAATAAACGCTGGAGTTTCAAATGGAATGATGAGAAACAACATCTACTATTCTATGAAACACATCCTTAAAAGAATCGCCCATGTATTACTGCTGTGTGCGCTACTAACCAGTTGCGGAGAAGTATTGGATACGGCATTAACAGACGAAACCAATGCCACCCACATAGCAACCCTACCACCCCCTGTCCTGCAAAACATCCTCAGCTATACCGATGCAACGACATGCGTGGCGACCTATCAGCTATCGGGGGCTTATTTGGAAGCGTTGGATCTTCGGAACAAGGCATTAACCAGAGATCGTTTGTTAGTGCCCAAAGTCCTGGGGAATAATTTTGTAGCCACCCAAGCCTGGAAGAAGTTAGATGTGGCGGTATCAGATCTCCCGGAGCTTTCTCCAGCCCTTATCGCAGAAGTCAAGCGGCTACACCAACTCAAGCAACAACCGCTCTTGGTGCTTGACCTTGGCAAAAGCATAGCGGAGATGGAAAGGCTTTGTAAGGCGAAGGGAGTGGATGTCTTTAGTACAGCATATTCATATGTAGAAATTTTACCAGCGGATTCTTACTACGACGCATCAGTCTCTAATGCCCCGTTTTGGATGCTATTACTAGGCTCAGACCATGGCGTATTACAAAGCAGTAGAAACAAAACTTATGACGATCAAGTACTATACATGAAGGCCAATTATCAAAGCTACCAAGTAGGTGGCGTCCGGGAGCTAGTCAATTTAACTATACTGAAGTATCTCCAAGATGAGACTTTGTTGTTTTCTATCAATCCCGTAACATGGGGTATTTGTAAGGAGCTATCTTCACAATCGGAGGCTAGTTGGTATGGTTACCATATAGGTTTAGGTACTGTAGCGGGTGATATCCCTTCGGGTTTTGAAGGACTCAAAGTTTGTACCTTATATACTGGTCCGGAATTCAGGTTTCAAGAGTACGGATTATTTTGTGTTTACGTAGCAGGGTAGCGTATCAATCAGGCAAGGAGCTTTAATGCCCCAGGCGCATAGTTAGTATCCTGTCACTAGCAACCACACCATAACATCGAAAAAATATGCTCATTTTTGTCCCCTTCATGGCATTATTCAAGAATAGTTTTTTACTTTTGAGAAATAAGATTTTAAACGTATGTGATTTATGTTCAGCAAAAGAAATATTTTCATAGGATTGTTGCTAGTTATGTTTGCCGTAGGCCGCGTGACAGTATTCGAAACTGCTACTTCTTACCAAACAGATTCGGTGCCGATTTCGGAACCATGTGATTCCTCACCAGAGCAGTTTAGCTTCACCAGTTATAACAACACCTCTCCTAATGACACTCTCCATCAAGCCGATCCCAATTTTGTATCCCCCGCTAAAAAGGCTACCCAAGCCGTTGTACATGTCATAGCCAAGTATGATGCTAAGACCATGAAACGGGGTACAAGTCCTATAGAAGAGTTGTTTAAAGATTTTTTAGGAGAAGGCTTTGAGTTAGCTCCCAAAGAATACCAGACACAACCCAGTGCCGCGTTCGGCTCAGGCGTCATCATCAGTGCAGATGGCTACATCGTGACGAATAACCATGTGATCGATAAAGCAGATCAAGTATACATAACTTTAGATGACAACCGCAAGTATACGGCCAAAGTAGTTGGCGTAGATCTCGATACGGACTTAGCATTATTGAAGATAGAAGTCAATAAACTATCCTATTTAACCTTTGGCAATTCCGAAAAACTAGAAGTGGGCGAATGGGTATTGGCGGTAGGGAATCCTTTTAACTTGACCTCTACTGTTACCAAGGGGATCGTCAGCGCAAAAGCTCGTAGAGCAGATCTACACAAGTTAGGTAGTGGCATCAAAATAGAAGCGTTTATTCAAACGGATGCAGCTGTGAACAAGGGAAACAGTGGTGGCGCACTAGTGAACCTGAAAGGTGAATTAGTGGGCATTAATACCGCCATCTCTACCCCCAATGGTTCCTTTGCAGGGTATTCTTTCGCGATACCCAGTTCCATTGTACAACGCGTAGTAGGTGATTTAAAAAGGTATGGCTCTGTACAAAGAGCTATTCTAGGCATATTGGCTGTAGATGTCAATGCGGACTTGGCTAAAGAGAAAAATCTCAAACGCTTTGATGGTGTCTATGTACATGGATTTTCAGAAAATAGCGCAGCAGCTGAAGGTGGGGTCAAAGAAGGCGACATCATTGTAGCGATTAATAGCATCAAGATTAAAAATCTGGCACAGCTGCACGAACAGCTTACAGGTTATAGGCCAGGAGATAAGGTAAAACTCACCATCGATAGAAAAGGCAAGGAAATGATTGTGACAATAACCCTCAAAAGCGCCCCTAACGAAATGCAAATGATGCAAAAAGAGGGTAAGTTCAACAAAGTAGAAGGCGCTACCTTTGAGCTCTTAGACACGGCTACCAAACAAAAATTAGGAATCTCCCATGGGCTGCAAGTGAAGAGTCTCGAGCAAGGTAAATGGCAGCAAGCAGGTATCAAAAAAGGATTTATCCTACTTTACATTGATAAAGAACCGATAGACACATTAGAAAAACTTGCTACTTTCTTGAAAAACAAAAAAGACGGCATCCTTGTAGAAGGTATCTACCCGAACAACAGTAAGAAACGCGTATATTACGGACTAGGATGGTGATGAGCACCGCGCCACAACTCTCATCTCATTGCTGTATCCAGCAATGCCCTAAACCAAATAGCCATTTTCACACTTCAAGATCCGTTTATGTGGTTGATCTAAGAAATGATAATTATGCGTCGCCATAAGCACTGTGGTTCCTGCTTGGTTGATATCTAAAAACAAACGCAAGATCTCATCCGCCACATCCGGATCTACATTACCTGTAGGCTCATCTGCTAGCAAGATAGCGGGATTGTTGAGCAAAGCGCGTGCGATCGCTACCCTTTGCTGTTCTCCTCCAGATAATTGATGTGGCATTTGCAGCCCGGTCCAACTGAGGCCTACCTTCTCTAGTACTTCATGGATTCTAGCTGTAATCTCTGCTTTTTTCTTCCAACCAGTGGCATGTAGAACAAACGCCAGATTATCTCCCACCGTTCTATCCATCAATAGCTGAAAGTCCTGGAATATGATCCCTAACCTCCTTCGTAAAAAAGGTAGCTGCTTGGGTTTGAGGGCATGCACCGGTAGCCCTGCCACTTGAATATGGCCTTGCCTACAAGGGAGTACACCATATAGCGTTTTCAAGAGAGAAGATTTTCCGCTGCCTGTCTTACCTATCAGGAAGACAAACTCCCCGGGATGAATGCTGCAATGCACATTATGCAATACAGGATTATCGCCTTGGTAAATGTATAGGCCTTGTATATGTACGATAGGATCCATAGTAGTGTTGTTGTTTGATAATAGCGTTTTTTCTAAGGTTCTCGAAAATTACTAAACGTGGAATGTTTTGAGATTGTATGTATTCGGTATATAGTTTCTCCCCAGTAGTATTTTGAGTGCTGGTGGTTTATTTATATGACAAAGGTATTACAAAACTTTGTGTTGGGGAATATATTGAGCGCTTTGCTAGAGATAGTTTACGTGTGGACGAGAAAGGGCTGGCATTGCGATTTCCACTTCTCTGAGAGCTGGGCAAGGGAAGGAATCTGTCATACATCCCGCACTAGGTTTAATAGTTTCTTAACCTCTTTGCTATCAGGCAATGCTTGTAACGCATGATACACGGCTTGCTGCATGTTGAAGCTCATATTGCCCTCATCTATAATCTGTTGCAAGAAGCGTAAAGTAGCTGACTGTTGGGCAGCGGTACCATAACTAGTAGCGTATTCAGCGAGGGAGGCTAACAAATTTTCATAGCCCCACTGTTTGTATAGCGTGGTGGTTTTTTCATAGATCCAATCATATTTATCCCCTTGCTGGGTATGTATGTAGTAGGAAGCGAGTGCTTCGATACAGGGCATATTATTACATAGTTCAAATTGAGTGAGGATCTTGTTTTTGATATCCTCTGCTTCCGTGCTGTGGCAGGCATAAGCGTATAAGGCCTTGCTGGCTACATTGTAGGAAGGATCTACTAGGGCGGCTTTGTAGGTAGCGATATATTTTTTAGCGGTGGGTAAGGAACTCAACGTTTCCAATGCTTGCGCTCGCACCCGCGGGTCTGGAGCGTCTAGGACGGTGATGATCTGTTTCTCAATAGCTGCAACGGAAGGATAGTTTTTATCAACTTGCTTATAACCCGCAAAGGCTTGCATAGCTACTACCTGAAATTCCCAAAATGGATCCTTGATTACTTTTTTGAAGAAATGATAGTAGACGCTGTTCTTATGCTTGCGGGTATTGAAGTGATGAATGGCAGCTGCTTTTGCCCAATAGTCCATCGCTCGGTCATATAACAGTCTATAAGCTTGATTGCTTTGCAGGTGAGTGATCTCTGCCGCCAATAAGTAATTCCGATCTAAATACACCACCTCGGGTTCTTCAGCTGTAGGGAAACGAAATTCTTGATAGGCTTTCTGAATGGTGATCATATGCCGCTTTTTCTTGCCTTTCACCCAGATATCTACGGCTACAGGCAATTGGTAGGGAGTGCCGGCTTGTTTTTGAGATATCTTCAAGACGACTTTACCCTTCTCATAGGTATGATTCACTTGCAAAATAGGGTGCCCGGGTTGTAAAAACCATTGATCAAAGAACCAATTCAGTGCTTGCCCGCTTACTTCTTCAAAAACCCTGCGCAGTTGATGAATGTCTGTGGCAGAGAAGGCGTATTTTTTTAGATATTGACTGAGAGATTCTACGAATGCTTCGTGCCCGATATAGGCCTCTAGCATATGTAAAATAAGGTTGCCTTTGCTATAGGTATGCCTATCAAACATATCTAGCGGGTGCTGGTAATGATACCGAATTACACTTACCTGCTTGTTTTTGTATTCTTCTAGGTACTCAGCTATGCTTTTGCTGATGAGGTAATCGCGATCGTAGGGGCTATAGTTATGGGTATACCACAGATGTGCACCCCATTCGGCAAAGGCTTCTTGTATGGCTAATTGTCCCCAATCATAGCAGGTGATAACGTTCCCGAACCAGTGATGAAAGAGTTCGTGGGCAATGATGTGTTCCCGGTCTGGTTTGTCTAATAACGTATTGTCATCTCCTTGCACCGCTTCCGAAAAAACTACGGCTGTGGTATTCTCCATGGCACCAGCTATGTAATCTCTAACGATGATTTGGCTGTATCTCGGCCAAGGGAAGGCATAGTCTAATTTTTCCGAGAAGAAATCTAGCATGGCAGGTGTATACTTGAAGATGCTTTTGGCATACGCTTCATACTTCGGGGGTACATAATAACTAATCGGTACCTCATTACACTCATCTTCCACTTCGGCAAAATCGCCTACGGCCAGCATAAAGAGATACGGCGCATGCGGTAATTCCAGCCTCCAGTAATCTGTTCGGGTATCATCCTCATTTAAAACGGCGTACATCAAGGTGCCATTGGATAAAGTCTTCAGATGATTGGCTACCGTCACATATATTTCCTGTGTCAACCGTTGTGTAGGGGAATCGATGGTGGGAAACCAATAGGAGCTGGTATGCGGTTCGCCTTGCGTCCAGGCTTGTTGGGGGATATGTTGCTCATTATCCCCTGCGATGAAATAAATACCGCGTTCTGCATCATGGTGTTTTTTTTGTTTGGGATCGATTCCTTTCGTGGTATAGGCAATACGTAAGGTAATTACCTCTTCGCGGGCGTAGGTACGATCTAGCTGAATGGTGAGTTGTTGCTGGTCATAGGCATACTGCACTGCTTTTTCTGTTTGCTCTTCATCACTCAATAAGCTGATTTGATGTATGGTAAAGTGATGGGCATCTAGGATCACTTGTTGCTGTGGGTAGAAGTGCGGTTTTAGCTGTATCGTTGCTACGCTATGCAGTTGTTGTTGTTCCCAATCTAAGGTAACCTCTAGCTTAGTATGTAGTAAATCACATAGCTGTGTCGGTGCTATATGCACATCAAGCGTAGGGTCACTAGCGCCGCTATGTTTTACACCAGTGTTGTTGGCAAGCAAAGCGCTATGCGGGGCAATGCTTGTGATGGCTACTATCAATAGCAGACAGCGAGTCCAGCTTTGTAATCTTTTGTTGAGCATATCAATTAAATGCATCATGTGATTGATTGTATGTATTGCGTATTTCATTAACAAAGCTTTCTTGAACGGTTGCCTAAAATTGTCTTAAAATGATGCCTAGGTTCACCTGGCTATTTATTTCTCTGGGCTGCAGTTTTTGTATCCTATTCTTTGACATTCTACTCATCATTCTGATGCAAGGATCCAAAAGCCTGTTTTGTGTAGTGATAACTCTGAAATATTGTATTCAGCAAGCAACCTACTTAATTTAGGTATTAAGGATATGCTTTACTCGACAGCGATTTATTGGCTATCTGTTGGTATCGCATGATTCAGAAATTGAATCAGTGGGCACAAGGTTGTAAAACCTTTCAGTACCTTGTCTTGCAAATTAGCTTGTTCAACGGCAGTGTCTTTAAGAGGATGGATAGCGAGAAAAGACTTCAACTTGAGCCATTCCTTATAGGGATGATACTCATCATAACTTTTAGGCATGCGTTGCAAACTTTCCCCCTTTAATGTGCCTCCAAAGAATTTCCTGAATGCTGTATGAGAGAGGATGGCGTCCAGGTCTCTTCCATTATAATCAATTTCCTGTCGTATACTTTTCAAGACAGCTGCCTCCGGCTGGTATACCCCCCCTGCGATAAACGACTTGTTATTAGGTTCTAGATGCAGGTAGTAACCTGCATACGACATACTTTTTCCTCCCCGAGCTATATACAGCCCCATATTGGTCTTATAGGGCGTCTTTACTTTGCTAAAGCGAATGTCCCGGTTGATGCGGAAGATGCAATCTGTAGGTTTGAGTAAGCCTATGCTGGGATCTATAGCCCGCATCTTCAAGAGCACCGTTTCTGTGAGGTTCAGGAGTGCTTCGCGCACTTGCTTATAGGTATCCCTGTTCAGGTCCATCCAAGCTTTGTTGTTATTGGCTTGTAGTTGCGTCAAAAAATCAAGGATAGTCATTTGGTTGTAAGGTTAAGGGGTATGAAGTGCGGGCATGGAGTTTGCAAAGCAATACCAGTCAGCTTCCATTGTTTTGGTTTCAAAGCGTTAAATCCTTGATCTCATGCACCACCGCTACTTCTTTCTTATAAAAAGCTATGCCAAGTTGTAACACGCTTTTGACGTGTTTCTCTTTTTCTATAATGGCTACATAATTCTTCTTCT
>JALRAY010000041.1 GCA_023257955.1 Amoebophilaceae bacterium
AAGTTAGGTTAAAATCACAATTTTAGTCATTTTAATCTATATAGCAATGATTTTATTCAAATGTAAACAGCTCCTAATAAGGGAGTAGATATATTTTTTACTAAGCAACGCGCAGTATATGATTATCATTACTGACAGGTTAATCCGATGCTACATATTTTCCCTGGGGAAGAAAGGCAGTTTTTTATTGCTACTGGCTTATATGCAGGCTATCTTATGTATGCTCAGGAGCAAATTATATCATCCCCTTCCCGCTCACTTCGTATTAAGCATCGCAAAACAGACCTCAAAGATTCATTAGTAGACACATTAAATCATTTTGATATTGGGGTTTCAATGGGATTAGGATATCAATTCAAAATGGGGATTATAATAAAAGTAATAGGAGATATAGGGTTGAGAGATATATTAGATGTTTACGAAATAGAAAACAAGTTCATTACTGCTACCTATAGTCTGGGGTATAATTTTGGGGTATTGTTTTAGCCACTGATACTAAATTTAAGAAGCTTGTACTGGTTAGTTATCTATGCAAGTTTTCGTATGCTCTATTATAACCAGTATAATTCAAACCATATAAAATTTTAATTCAACCGCATGAAAAGAATCACAGGGTATAGTATATGTACCATCACGCTCGTAATAACCCTTCTTCTCAATATCAATATAAAGACCTATCCACCGATAGCTAAGTTACTAGATCCTTTCCATGGGTTTTGGCAAAATGCAGAAAAACAGCCCCTAACGATACCTCCTTCTTTATGCTTCAAGGAACTAAACGATACAGTCTATGTTTACTTCGATGAGCATCTCATCCCACATATACAAGCTACTAATGACCATGATCTCTACTTTGTGCAGGGCTATATAACAGCCTTTCATCGACTATTCCAAATGGATGTTATGTCACGCTTAGCAGCAGGTAGATTATCAGAGATTCTAGGACCTAGAACTGTTACAAATGATCGCCTACAACGCCGGAAAGGTATGGTATATGCCGCGGAGAATGCCTTAGCAGCTATGAATAATAATGCTACTAGCAAGGAAGTGGTAGATGCGTACACCGCAGGTGTGAATGCATACATTCATTCTTTGTCTTACAAAACATTACCTGTAGAATATAAATTCCTATCCTATAGTCCAGAAGATTGGACGCCTTTAAATACGGCGCTTATCGGCATACAGATGGCGGATAACTTAGGCGGTTATGAGCAGAGCTGGGAAAATGTATATGCTTTTGATGTACTAGGCGAAACGCAATTTGGATTACTCTTTCCGGATCATGATCCCCACGAAGAACCTATTATCCCTAAAAACACGCATTGGGCTTTTAAACCTGTTGCTATACCCAAACATGCTATTACCACTCCTCAAGGAAAAGCAGTATTATCCAATGACCAACTTAAACATGACGTACAAAAGAATAACATAGATGGCAGCAATAACTGGGTCATCTCCGGCAAAAAAACCCTAAATGGCTACCCCCATTTAGCTAATGATCCACATCTCCCCTTGCAGCTTCCTGCTACTTGGTATGCCGTACATTTATCCTCACCTACCGTCAACGTAATGGGGAGTAGCATTCCAGGGACGCCTAATGTCATTCTTGGCTTTAATGAAAACATCGCTTGGGGAGTCACCAATGCAGCATGGACGGTACGTGATTTTTATACTATTAACTTCAAAGACGCAACTCGAAAAGAATACTACTACGATGATTTGCTATTGAAGACGCAACGCAAAAAGGAGACCATATATGTAAAAGGTGGTAATGCTATAACGGAAGAAGTGCTCTATACCCACTGGGGACCTATTGTTTATGATGAAGCCTTTGCCCCTGCAGGGCATTACAAAGATGTAGCTATGCAATGGACGGGGCATCATGCAGGTAATGAAATCTTGACTTTCTATCTCATCAACCGCAGCAACAATTTTCAAACCTTTGACGAAGGACTGAAGAACTATGCGATACCTGCGCAAAACTTTGCGTTTGCAGCCAATGACGGCGATATAGCGTTGAAGATAGCGGGCAAGTTCCCCAAGCGCGTAAAAAAACAAGGGCAATTTATCATGCCTGGAGATGATAGCAAGTATCAAATACAAGGCTATATTATACCGGAGCATTGGCCTAAAATTCTTAACCCACCTACAGGCTATATCAGTTCAGCTAATGAAAAGCCTACGGATCACCTTTATCCCTACGTGTACTATCAATATGCCAAAGAAAATTATCGCAATCGCCGCCTCAAGCAATTGCTTAGTCAAGTAAAGAAGGTGGGTATAGAAACCCTGATGGCATGGCAAAACGATAATTATAACCTTGCGGCCAGTGAAAACTTAGCCTTCTTACTCAGCTTTGTAGATCATCATGCAGCACTCAACAGTCAGGAGCAACACATGTATCAAACTCTATTGACCTGGAACTTTAAGAACGATATAGATCAAGTAGCACCTTCTATGTTTCTTGCCTTTACCAATGATCTGATGATGCAACTATGGCGGAAACTGTATGCGTGCGAGCCCGCTATAAAAACACCTGATTTCTATGAAACAATGCGTATCCTAAGAGATCCTGCACGCTATACCCGGTTGGCCTTACCGAATGAAGCTGAATTGAAAGCACTCATTATTGATAGCTTTAAATATGCTGTGCAATCGTTGCACGCCTGGGATACGCAGCATAAAAAAACATGCAAATGGGGCAACTATCGCAAGATGAATATACCTCACTTGCTATTTAGAAATCTGCTGGGTGTAGACAATGTACAGATCGGCGGAGGCGAAGGTATCTTGAATGCGAATAGTGCAGGGACTTATGGAGGACATGGCGTATCTATGCGCTTGTTGGTTTCTGTAGAAAAGGAGCCTACGGCTTGGTATATCTATCCAGGAGGTCAATCCGGCAACCCCGGCAATCCTGCCTACACGCAATTTTTACCGCTATGGAGTACCGGCAAATACATTACCCTTACCTTGAAGTTGCCTGCCGATTATAAAACTTCTAACCATACCCTTGTTTTTATACCCGGATAGCAGCATGACGCATCTATCTAATACCTCTTTCATACAAACGACATTATGCAATTTTTAATTCAAGTTTTTTTCACAAGCCTATTGTGTTATATCTTTCAGCAGTTCTTTACCGCCTGGATTGTTGTGCCGATTGCCTTATTGGTTGCCTTTGTTATAGAGCCCAACAAACTCTTTGCTAAATTTTTAGGTGGCTTTACTGCCATTAGCCTCTTGTGGATGGTGCAGGCTACTATCATAGACATATCTACGAAGGCGATCCTTTCTACGAAAATAGCAGCGATGCTAGGGCTCAAAAGCATTATGATATTAATCTTAATAACCGGCTTTGTAGGCGGGATCTTAGGGGGATTAGGGGCCGCAAGTGGACAATGTCTACGCAATCTATTATTTACTCAAAAGCATAAAACACGCTTCCGCATGTAGCTTTACATGTACCTAGGGCGCTATAGCAACCCGTGACGCTCCCATCAGACAACGTGCATTCATCCAATATTACCATGAATTACAAGGTGCAACATATACATGACTTTCAGTACATTGAGGAGGGAAAAGGCGAAACCCTTTTACTCTTACATGGTCTTTTTGGCGCCTTAAGTAATTGGGAACATGTTGTAAATCATTTCCTTTCCCGATACCGCATTATTATCCCTTTGATTCCTATCTATGATATGCCGATTAAACAGGCGAACCTAGCAGGCTTGGTAGCGTTTACAAATGCATTCATCGCATGCAAGCAATTAGATAGATTTACGTTAGTAGGCAATTCCTTAGGAGGGCATATAGCACTTCTTTACGCACTCCAACAGCCAACGAAAGTCAATAACCTCGTACTAGTAGGTAGTTCCGGATTGTATGAAAACAATATGGGAGGGGCATTTATCAAGCGCAGTAATTATAATTACATATCCGAGCGGGTACGATACACCTTTTATGATCCTGCTGTAGTAAGCACCACATATATTGATGAGGTATTCAACCTGGTGCAAGATTCACAAAAACTCTTACGCATCATTGCGATAGCTAAATCCGCACAGCGGAATAATTTAGCTCATCAATTACCTAACATCGTTAACAAGACTTTATTGATATGGGGATTGAATGATACCATTACCCCCCCAGCAGTAGCTTACGAGTTTAATCGATTACTAACAAATAGTCAGTTACGCTTCATAGATCAATGCTGCCATGCACCTATGATGGAGACCCCCCCTAAGTTCAATGCGCTGCTAGAAGCTTTTCTGCAATAGCTTGCCGTCATCTATTGAATTGATCAATCACTATTTGTAACCGCCATTATCAGGTACCCTGGTAGCTCCCTAAAGTATGGCAGAGGTATTCTCTAATTCATCTCCCTATGTATACACCTATCCACACCTTTCAAGACAAGCGATTTAATATTCATCATCAGCATGAATATGACTTAATCATTAGTTTCAATGAAGATAGTATACGGCTCATTTGTATGGCAGATCCACATACTTGTTTGGCGGCAGAAACCTATGTCTTCCCCAATAGTACGCCTGCCAATGGACCATTGCCCCAACTGCAATCCTTCTTTCAGGCATATCCTTTTATGGCAAATAGCGCATGGAGCACGGTCACATGCATTATCGCCAATCCATGGTATACGCTTATCCCTACAGCATTCTATAAAAAAGCCTTTATTGCTGACTATTTACGCCTTTCTGGGGATTGTTTGCAAGCAGATATGCGTTTTTGTGACGCACAGATTGATAGTCATACCACCGTATTATTTGCCATCCATAAAGCGATGAGGGATTGGTTAAACACGACCTATCTCCCAAATCAGTTATGCATTACCCATCAAACCAACGCCATCATCATAAGCGTACAGTTTTATTTACGGGTAAACAAACTGACACGCACGCCGCATGTATGCGTTGTAACGCAGGGAAAATATATGTATATAACCGTTATGCATCATGACAACCTTGTGTATTACAATAGCTTTGAGTACCATACAGGAGACGAGTGGCTGCAATACATACTCACCGTAATGCACACCCTTGCACTTAATCCAAAAGCAAATCATGTGTTACTAACCGGTGATATTGCTAAAAACACCGTGATTTACAAAAAGCTACGCGCTTACATCCGCCACCTTGATTGTATGGAGCAGCCGCAACCTTTTCATACCAAAGCCGCCCGCAATCAAACATGGCCAAGTCACTATTTTGAATTATTAAATTTCTATTGCGCTAGGTAATACGCACCTCCCGACTCCCTGAACAAAGCATGATAACGCTCATTCAACCATCTCAAAAGCCGATACACGCATGATCGATACGCACCTTGTACATCGCCTCATAGCCAGCCAATTCCCCGCATGGGCGCATCTACCTATTCGACCTGTTGCAGTGCAAGGCTGGGATAACCGAACCTTTCGCTTAGGAGACAATATGCTGGTGCGCATGCCTAGTGCGACACAGTATGCAAAGCAGGTAGAAAAAGAGCATATGTGGTTGCCGCAGCTAGCAAATTTTCTGCCACTCCCCATTCCAACACCTGTGACTATAGGAGAACCTGATATGGAATACCCTTTTAAGTGGTCTATTTACCGATGGTTACCTGGAGAAACAGCAGCAACGGCAACCATAAAAGATAAAAATCAATTCGCTATTGACCTTGCGAAGTTTATTATCGCCCTACAAAGCATCAATACTGACGGTGGCCCTATTCCGCAACCGCATCAATTTGCACATGTAGCAGGACTGAATTATTATGATCAGCAGTTCAGACAAGCCATTGAGTTACTGAAGCACGAAATAGACGCTGTATTGGCACTACAACTCTGGGAAAAAGCCTTGCAGCGTCGCTGGACATCCCCACCGGTATGGGTGCATGGCAATATTAGTACAGGCAATCTGCTCCTCAATAACGGCAAACTGTGTGCGGTCATCGACTTTGGATGTATGGGCGTTGGCGATCCTGCGTGTGATATAGTCATAGCATGGAAATTCTTTCAGGCAACAGAAAGGGCAATATTTTGCGAGCTACTGCCTTTGGATGTCGATACTTGGCACCGTGGACGTGCCTGGGCATTATGGAAAGCAGCCATTATCAAAGCAGGTGTAATCACATCCAATCCCATAGAAACTTCCCAAGCAACACATACGATCCATGAGGTACTAACAGATTATGCCAAGAATCACCTCTTCCCGATTTTTTAATACAGAAGACGGTAAAAGAATCTTTATTCGATTTTATCTTAGATGCGATCACAAACCATAAGCAAGGAATAGCAAAAAAACAACATGCACGATATAGAAAAACCAGTACGCGTCCGGTTTGCGCCTAGCCCGACGGGGGCTTTGCATATAGGCGGTATTCGCACAGCGCTTTACAATTATTTATTTGCTAAAAAGTATGATGGCAAATTGATTCTACGGATAGAAGATACGGACCAAACCAGGTTTGTAGCAGAGGCAGAACAATACATCCTATCCGCTTTGGAGTGGTTAGGCATTGTGCCGGATGAAGGCATCAACCAAGGGGGAGCCTATGCCCCATACAGGCAATCAGAAAGGAAAGACATCTATCACACGTATGCCATGCAGTTACTGGAAACTGGGCACGCCTATTACGCATTTGATACTCCAGAAGCCCTGGATAGCATGCGAGAACGGTTGCAAGCCGCCAAAGTAGCTTCCCCGCAGTATAATGCTATCAGCAGAGAGTGGATGAGCAACTCCTTAACTTTACCGCAAGAGGAGGTAGAAGACCGTTTGCAACGCGGAGCGCCTTATGTAATCAGGTTTAAGATGCCTCACAAGCAGATAATAAGGTTTTATGATCAAGTACGTGGGTGGATCAAAGTAGATGCTAGCACGCTGGATGATAAAGTGCTGTTGAAGTCTGATGGGATGGCTACCTATCACCTAGCGAATATAGTAGATGATTACTCCATGCAAATCAGCCACGTCATCCGCGGGGAAGAATGGTTGCCCTCAGCGCCTTTGCATGTACTACTTTATGAAGCTTTCGGTTGGGAAGGTGCAATGCCGCAGTGGGTACACCTCCCCTTATTGCTAAAGCCTGAAGGACATGGAAAACTCAGCAAACGCGATGCTGATGCGCATGGCTTTCCCATCTTTCCGCTTTCCTGGACGGACCCTGTTACGCAACAACAGGCGATGGGCTTTCGAGAAAAGGGGTATCTACCAGAAGCAATGATCAATTTCCTAGCTCTCCTAGGTTGGAGCCCTGGTAGCAACCAAGAACTATTTAATATAGCAGACTTGATAGCAGCCTTTTCCATAGCAGGTATAGGTAAAGCAGGTGTAAAATTTAATATCCAAAAGGCCAATTGGCTCAACCACCAACATTTACTACAAAAGTCCAATGCGGCATTGGGGGAATACTTGATACAAGCATTAGATGAAGCCGCGATACCTTATACCCTAGCACAAGTAAGCCAGGTAGGAGAGTTAGTGAAAGAGAGGGCGCATTTCCCACAAGATATCGTGGAACAAGGCAAGGTGTTTTTTGAGCCTCCGCATACCTATCAAAGCGCTGCTATTCAGGGAAAGTTTACTACAGAAGTGCATACACTATTGCAAGAACTGGTAACAGTGATAGAAAAGGTAGAAATTTTTACAGCTCCGGTTATTAAAGAAGCCATTGTGCAGGTGTTAGAGGAAAAG
This sequence comes from Amoebophilaceae bacterium, assembly GCA_023257955.1. Lineage (GTDB taxonomy): Bacteria > Bacteroidota > Bacteroidia > Cytophagales > Amoebophilaceae > Amoebophilus. Next base: position 7,698 of record JALRAY010000041.1, read on the forward strand.
CATCTCAAACTAGGAGCCATTATGTTTGCGATCCGCATAGCCTTGTTTGATAAAACTACAGGGCCTGATTTGATGCGTAGTATGGAGGTATTAGGAAAAGCAACAACAACTCAAAGGATTGAAAAGGCATTGCAAGCTATTACACCCGTTGGGTAATTCTTACACACAACCTGAATTTAGTTATACCTTTCTTCTGCTAAAGCTTGTGCTTGTGTGGAAGGTGTGTTATTCAGCGCGGGGGGAGGTAATTTGCTACACTTGTTATTGTTTGCTATTGACTTATTCCCGAATATAGAAAAGTGCACGTACCTACTAGGGTGATTTTGGAGATCGCTAAGGAGATTATTCAGCTCCAGAACTGTTTGATCAATGTGGTGATATAAAGGTCCCTCAGATAGCTGCGTTAAAATATCATTCAGCTTGGTGATTGTTTCGTTCACTTGCAGATTATTCGCCTCTTGCAGCAATAGATTCGTTTTAGTCAACATGGGCTCTATCCCTACCTCCTTATCAGCCAAGGTCTCTACAATATGCGCAATGTTCTTACTGATATTGGAAAAATGCTGCTGATTCGCCGTCATAGCTTTGTCTAACTGCTGGGAGGTATGCTCCAGGTGCGCAAAAATCGCATTGATGCGATCTGTATTTTCCACCATGTTTTGCATAAACTTACTCATCAGCAAGGTAATTGTTCTAATATCATTGAAAGCAGGAGAACTATTTTCTAAAAATTGCGCTGTCAAATCTTGTTCTATCTCCCCTTGCACAAAGCTATGCTGTTTCAATGGCTCTCCTTCCTGAATCAATAGTTCAATATTCTTATTCCCCAACAAACTACTTTCCAGTCTTGCTATCGTATTGTTAGTCACTTGCACTTGCTTATCTACGGTGAGGGTAACTTGAATTTGATGGGGTTCTTTGGCTAGTGCTATCTGCTGAATCCTGCCTACACACAAACCATTGAAGGTTATAGGATTCCCTTTTGTTAAGCCCTTCACATTTTCGTACGTAGTATAATAGATACGATCGGAAGAAAATAGATGCTTCCCTTTCAGAAAATTCGCCCCTATGTATAGCATCACGCCGACAATAGTTACTAGCAGGCCTACTTTAAGTTCTTTATTCATGCGATAAAATAATCATTATGCTCCCGCAAGAGCTACGTTTACGTCTAATGGAGTCAAAGTTAAGAAATTCCCGCTTCTTGTGAATAGTTACTGTGATACACGATGGTAGTAGGAACAGCTTTGGCAGCTAATGTCATGCTTTTATACACATCAGATTATGAAACACGAAAAATCAAGCTAAGTTAACGATGTGAAACTTAGTTGTCATAAGCGATTTTA
>JALRAY010000042.1 GCA_023257955.1 Amoebophilaceae bacterium
TAATAGCCTGACTTGAAATTATCACGTGGGAGGGGAGTTACCCAAAGAATTTCGCTTTTTCTTTCACGATCAGTATAATATTAATGGTAGTAATATCAGGAAATAAAAAAGAAGACGGTTTAGATTAAGTGAAGTTATGCTTAAATTCGTGTATCTATATAAATATGGTTGCATGTGATAATTTTAATGATTAAAGGATTAATTCAGTAATTTATAATTAGTCTAATTCTAAAGCCGGTAAAATTACACAATTCCCCATATATTAGATGTCTTTTTTACTACTTCCTTACATACTTTATGCATTCTCAAATTACTGGTGCAAGTTACCCTATATATAAACATTTAAACCTAACCCAAATCGCAAACGAAATAGCTACCTATTGGGAGCAAAGTCAAACCTTTGCCAATTCTATCAACAACAGAGTAAATAACCCTATCTTCACCTTCTATGAAGGGCCTCCCTCAGCTAATGGGGAGCCTGGTATCCACCACATACTGTCAAGAACTCTCAAGGACCTGTTCTGTAGATATAAAACCCTGCAAGGCTACCAAGTAAAACGTAAAAGCGGATGGGATACCCATGGCTTACCCGTAGAGCTACAAGTAGAGAAAGCCTTAAACATTACTAAAGAAGCAATCGGTAAAACCATCACCATAACAGACTACAATAAACATTGTAGAGAAACCGTCATGCGTTACCAAGCGCAATGGGGGAAACTCACACAACAACTAGGCTATTGGATAGACACAGAGCATCCTTATACAACGTGCGATACGGACTATATAGAAACGCTATGGCATCTACTTCAAAAATTCTACAACAAGGGACTGTTGTATAAAGGCTACAGCATACAACCATACTCTCCAGCCGCAGGCACAGGGCTCAGCTCACACGAACTCAATCAACAAGGCTGCTATAAGATGGTGAAGGATATCTCCGTAGTAGCCCAGTTTAAACGCACCAATACAGAGAATGAATACTTCCTAGCATGGACCACCACCCCCTGGACCTTGCCAGCAAACAGCGCCCTAGCCGTCAATGCTAAAACGACCTACGTGTGCGTAAAAACCTACAACCCATACACCCATCAACCCATACAAGTGATTCTCGCACAAGACGCCCTCTCCCGTTACTTTCCACATGAATCGGAAAAAGCGCAAGTAGCAACCTATCAACCAGGCACTACCCCCATACCCTGGGAAATCATCACACACTACCAAGGCCAGGACCTAGTAGGGCAAACTTATGAACAACTGTTACCCAATGTACAACCCGCTACCCCCGCCTTTCAAGTAGTAGCAGGCGACTTTGTGACCACCGAAGACGGCACAGGCATCGTGCACATAGCCCCCACCTTTGGCGCCGAAGACATGCGTCTAGCCAAAAAGCTAAACATTCCCTCCATCACCGTGCGGAGAGAAAACAAAGACGTGCCCATAGTAGACAAACAAGGACGTTTTGTGGAAGAAATCACAGATTGGGCTCTGCAATACGTAAAGGCAGACTACGAGCCAGCAAGCGTACGCGAACAGTCCGACTATCAATCCGTAGACCAGTTGATCACCCGTAAGCTCAAAAAAGACAACAAAGCCTTTCTCGTAGCCAAATACGAACACAGCTACCCCCATTGCTGGCGGACGGATAAACCCATCTTGTATTACCCCCTTGATACTTGGGCCATAGCTACTACCCAGTACAAAGAGCAACTCATCACCCTCAATAAAACCATCAACTGGAAACCCGCCTCCACAGGCGTAGGTCGCTTTGAGAATTGGTTAGAAAACTTAGTCGATTGGAACCTGAGCCGAGACCGATTCTGGGGCACTCCGCTACCTATCTGGCAAACCGAAGACCAGCAAGAAACCATCTGCATAGGATCTATAGAAGAACTGCGGCAAGAAGTAACAAAAGCCATAGCAGCCGGCTATATGTCCAAACAACTACCACAAGACCTAGATCTACACCGCCCCTACGTAGATCAAATCATACTAGTGAGCCCCTCCGGCAAAAGAATGCACCGCGTACCAGACCTTGTAGACGTCTGGTTTGATGCCGGATCCATGCCTTATGCACAATGGCACTATCCATTTGAGAACCAAGACACCTTTCAACAACACTTCCCTGCCGACTTTATCGCCGAAGGGGTAGATCAAACACGAGGATGGTTCTTTACCCTCCACGTCATAGCCGTGATACTATTTGATAGCGTAGCCTTCAAAAACGTCATCTCCAATGGATTGATCCTAGATAAACACGGTAACAAAATGTCCAAGCGACTCGGGAACTCTATCAACCCATCCGAAGTCATAGAACAATACGGCGTAGACGCACTCCGTTGGTATATGATCAGTAGCGCTTCCCCCTGGGATAACCTCAAGTTTGATACCGAAGGATTAATAGCCACCCTCCGCAAGTACTTCTTTACCCTCCATAACACCTATAACTTCTTTGCGGCATATGCCAATTTGGACAACTTTACAGCCTTGGAAGCATCAATCCCTATTGCCGATAGACCCGAAATAGATCAATGGATAGTATCCAAGCTACATACCCTTACCCAGCAAGTCACCCAAGAACTAGACGCCTACGAGCCCACCAAAGCCGCTAGGCTCCTACAAGACTTCGTAGTCGATGAGCTCAGCAACTGGTACGTACGCCTGAATAGAAAACGATTTTGGAAAAGTGAAGCCAGTATCGATAAAATAGCAGCTTATCAGACGCTGCATACCTGCTTAACAACCATCGCTAAGCTAGCTTCCCCCTTTATGCCCTTCTATGCCGATAGGCTCTATCAAGACCTGCAAACCCATGCCGCAAAAAGGCACTCCGTACACCTGAGCGATTTCCCTAAAGCAGATTCTACTATCATCAAAAAAGCCTTGGAAGAAAAAATGATGCGCGCCAAAACCATCGTTTCATTAGTCCATTCCCTGCGCAAGAAGCATGCTATCAAAGTCCGGCAGCCCCTCAGCAAACTTATTATCCCCATCACTGATAAAGCCATACAACCGCAGATAGAAGCGCTTGCGGATCTGATCCTAGCAGAAACAAACGTGAAGCAGATCGCCTACATGGATGATAACAGTGCATTGGTTGCAAAAAAACTAAAGCCTAATTTCAAACAAATAGGCCGCAAGTATACAAGCCAGTTGAACGCCATTGTAGCAGCCTTAGGCAAGCTCACTGCAGCAGACATCCAACAACTAGAACAAGGCGCCATCATTAACCTAGCTATCGACAACGCCACTATCCCGATTACCTTAGAAGAAGTCATTATCACATCCGAAGATATCCCCGGCTGGTCCACCGCTACCGAAGCAGACATCACCGTCGCTATAGACGTCACCATCACTCCGGAACTATATCAGGAAAGCATCGCCAGAGACCTGATCAATCGTGTACAAAACATCCGCAAAGACCAAGATCTGGAACTTCAGGACAAAATCAGCTTGACGATAGCCACCACCTCCACCGTCGCCCAAAACGCTATCCACACCTACAAAAGCTACATCTGCCACGAAACACAAGCCCTACAGCTAACGATACACGATGCCCTGGCAAATGACACACAACGCGCGCAAAGCCAGACCATGGAGATAGATAACGATACACTTTATATCCTCGTGAAAAAGCACACGACTTAGCACCTGAAGCCATACGCAGTGCTACCCCAAAACCCGTCATTGCCCCCAAAACCGTCATTGCCAGCGATGGGTATGCTGATAAATCCGATATACAGGTCACCAATGATTCTCCAAGAATTAATAATCCGATAGCGAGACAACTACCAGCGGTGTGCATTATTCATTTAGGCGATAGATTTGAAATAAGCTTTGCCGCAGACACCCTTACCGATGCTGACGCAGACACCCTAAGTTACGCCGTTACCGTTATCAGAGGCAGAAGTCAATCGCTTGCGGTATCTGGGCATCATTCTCCTCAATCTACTACCGCTGCTAGTAGGCATACATCATACACCGGAGGAGGACAGGATGCAGCTAGGCAGTAAGCAAGGGGGCATTGCATGCAATCGCGACAACGACATGGAGCGGATGGAATTGGTGGAGTAGCCACTATACGCACAATTAAGCAGTGCTTGAAACAAGGAAGTGCTATTCTTTTAGTGCTGCAAGGCTGCTTGTAACAACTGATTTACTAAGCCTGGGGCTGCTTTGCCTTGGCTGCGTTTCATCACCTCACCCATCAGCATGTTTAAGATACCCTTGTGCCCATTTTTATAGGCAGCTACTTTTTCTGGATAGGTGTCGATAACCTCTTTAATGAGGGGGTACAAAATGTCTGTATCCTTTTCTTGCGACAAGTTCAGTTCTTCTACAAGGTCTAAAGGCGTACGATCTGGCGATGCTACCAAGGCGGGGAAAAGCTTTTGGGTAGCCGTGGAAAAACTAATCGTCTCTTCGTTCACCAAATCTATCAACGCAACCAACTGCACTGGCTGCAAAGGGAAGTCTTTTAATACCACATTTAGCTCATTCATATATCCCTTTACAGGGCCTATCAGCCAGTTAGCGGCAGCAGTATAATCCGTAGTCAGCGCACATAACGCTTCAAAATAGAGCGCTAATTCTTTGGTATCGGTTAACACCCCAGCCGCATAGTCAGAGAGTTGATATACTTCCATGAACTTGGCTTTATAAGCCCTCGGTAGCAATGGCATATCCTTTTGAATCGCTTCAATCCATGCTTCCGTGATGGTTACAGGTGGTAAGTCCGGCTCCACAAAGTATCGGTAATCCAAGCTTCCTTCTTTAGCACGTTGACTAATAGTTATCCCCTGAGCCGCATCATACATCCGGGTTTCTGTTATCACCTCCTTCCCTACCTCCAGCATCTCTATTTGTCTTGCGATCTCATATTCAATAGCCAATTGTACGTTTTTGATAGAATTCATGTTCTTAACCTCCACGCGGTTTCCGAAGGTATCTGCCCCTTCAGGCAGCACGGATATATTGGCATCACACCGCAAAGAACCCTCTTCCATATTGCCATCACAAATCTCTAGGTAACGCACGATCTTGCGTAACTCTGTCAAAAAGGTGTAAGCCTCCTTGCCGGAAGCAATTTCTGGTAGAGTCACTATTTCTAGCAAGGCAACGCCCGCCCTGTTAAAATCCAATAACGTATCTGCTGGATCCATATCATGGATCGATTTACCCGCATCTTCTTCCAGATGAATGCGTTGTAAAGGAATCCTCTTTTCCTCACCACTAACGGTAGGGAGAGTGATATGTCCGCCTTGGCATATGGGGGTTTTATCTTGCGTGATCTGATAGCCTTTGGGGAGATCGGGATAGAAGTAGTTTTTCCTTGCAAAGTAGTTGACAGCGGTGATGCTCGCCTCGCACGCCAGGCCGAGCTTGATAGCACAGTCGATAGCCTTTTTATTGATCATTGGTAACGTACCCGGATGGGCAAGACTGATAGGACTAATGAGAGTATTCGGTAAAGCGCCATAAGCAGCGCCTTCAGGGGCAAACATTTTACTTTCCAGTAAAAGCTGCGCATGTACTTCTAGCCCTATGACGGGGGTATATCGTATGGTATGCATATGGTATGATGATGGCTGTAACTACAAACTGATTTCATTTGGGATTGCTAAAGAGATAGCAGCAATCCACGTATACAATACAACGCTTGCGGGGATGATGAACAACTAGACGCATGTATGTTTAGCCTCCTAACCCATCGCTATTTCTTAGCGGGCTTGGCTTGCATCGCCTTTTGCAACCTTTGCTTGAAAGATTTGTCCTTTTTAAAGATGTTGGTGCGATTTTGATGCAACTTTTCTTTGATCTTATCTTCATCCACAAACCTTTTGATGACTGCTTGTTGTCCAATGGTGATGACATTCGATACAAAGTAATAAAAGCTTAAACCAGCAGGAAAGCTATTGAAGATAAACATAAAGGTGATAGGGAATAAATATGACATGGTCTTCATAGGCCCTTGTGGCGGATTCAATTGGTTATTGTACCATGTATATAGCATCGTGGATGCGGTCATCAGCAACGTAAACAAACTAACATGGTTGCCATAAAAAGGAATCGTAAAAGACAGGTTGATAATGGAATCATACGTAGAAAGATCCGTTGCCCACAAAAAGGACTTTTGCCGTAACTCTATCGCATTGGGGAAGAAATTAAACATAGCTAGCAAAACAGGCATCTGTAATAATACCGGTATACAACCACTCAGCGGGTTGATGCCCATTTCTTTGTACAGCTTCACTTGCTCCATTTGCATCTGCTGCACATTGGATCCATACTTTTCTTTCAGCTTATCCAACGTTGGTTTTAGCAGTTTCATTTGCGCCATAGAGATGTATGATCTATAGGATAGCGGCAATAAGGCGAGCTTAATCAAGATCACCATCAGCAGAATAATGATACCGTAGTTAGTGACATGCTTCTCTATAAAAGCAAAAACAGGTATAACGGCGTATTGATTTAACCATTTAATGACAGGCCAACCTAAGGAAAGGTTTTTGGAAAAACCAGGTGCGAAAGCTTTTAAGTCATGATACGAGTTGGGGCCAAAGTACAATTTAAAACTGCCGCTAGCAGCGTTTTTACTCGTGCCGAGTTGTAGAGCGAGGGAAGCTTCTTTCATCACCTCCTTCCCTTGCGCAGTAGGTTGCAAGCTCAGCTTACCGCCTACAAAAGGTTGATGCGGCACTATACCTGTTGTAAAAAACCTTTGCTTGAAAGACACCCACTGCATAATACCTTCAACTTCACGCTCCTCGTGCTTATCGCTGTACTCCTTTAAATGCTCGAAGGTGTTATTCCTCAAATAATAATTGATAGTTGTTTTATTGCGACAAGCGACCACATCTTGCTCAGCCCTTTGCAATGCATTCTCCCACGTAAAGAGGATAGGTTCTTTATCCATATACCCTTCATGACCTACAAATTCCCAACTCTGGGTAAGTCTATAGCCTTTTTCTGGCAACGTAAAGGTTTGGCGGATATATTGGTCTTTATCTATAGCAAGGATAAAGGTAACTGCTTGTTGTTTCTCGTCGGAAGCGAGATGCTTTTGCTCATCTACCACTTGAAAGTATAAATGGCTTGTGTGGATATGACTTTGTTTGGAAGTAAACTTAAAGCCCATATTACTAGATGCTTTCGTCAGTATCTTAAATGGATTCCCTAAATGATCATGGTACTTCTTTACAACTACTTCCTGCACCTGCGCACCTTTGGAGGTTAATGTAATGCGGATATCTTCGTTTTCTAAGACTACTAACGCTTCCTCCATGGCATCGGCAGCAGTTGCGAAAACCCCTTGTGATATAGCCTGCACGGTAGGTACTGGAGATACTGCCGCAGGGGAAGATGCCTCAGGCGCAACATGGGTAATGGGATGATTGGTTGGTGTAGCTTGTTGTTTTTGCCCCTCAAAGTAAGAATATGCCACCATGATGAGGGAAATAAGAAGGAGGCCTGTCAGTTTGTTTTTATCCATATAGCTTTAAAAATGGTAGAAATTATCGGTGGCGTAATTTTTGCGAATAGACAAAGCTAGCGCTCTGTGCGGTAACTTTCAAACAAAGCCGATATCAACAGGGGGTATGTCTCCATAGGGTTGTGACCGCTCTTCATGTAAAGTATCCTCATAGGGAGGAAGATTTTCTACATTCGCTGTTATAACTTTGATAATCGTTGCACTGATTTTGAAGATGTGCGTAAACTACTACGTGCTGCGTATGTCAACATTTCATTGCCCTCATAAACTACTAAAGTATTCACATGACATACCTCATTACTGGACTTGGTAATATAGGCTCTACCTACGAACACACACGGCATAACATAGGCTTTAGTGTTGCAGATCAGTTAGCCAAACAACTGGAGGGAGCTTTCAACCACAACCGCTTTGCCCACATTGCCCACGTTACTTACAAAGGCAAAAATATTTACCTCCTGAAGCCAACCACCTATATGAACAATAGCGGTAGAGCGGTACACTATTGGCTCCATCAATTGCGCATTCCTATTGAGAAAAGCTTAACTATAGTAGACGACATCGCATTACCTTTTGGGGTATTAAGGACACGTGCGCAAGGAAGTAGTGGAGGTCATAATGGGTTAAAGAGTCTGGAAGCTTGGCTGCATACGCAAGCCTATCCCCGACTGCGATTTGGGGTAGGTAATAATTTTCACAAAGGACAACAAGCAGATTATGTACTCAGCGCATTTACGGAAGTAGAGCAAGGCCAACTCCCTGAGCTTATCGAACAATGCTGCGAAATCGTCTTGGCTTTTTGTACTAGAGGTATAAAGCAGGACATAACACAAAAGCCAGCACTAGAATAACAACCACAACAAGCAGCTACTACTTCAATTGTTAGTTACTTAATCAGCGGAATCCATATTGGGTCTTAATCCAACATATAAAGCAGCTGTTTGTAGATATTTTATACCCATTATCCCAAAGGCACTATCATCACTTCCATGAGGTACCCAAGTACCAAATAAATGTTCACCGTTGGGGCCTATAAGTTGGCGGTGACTTCCTCCTCTTTGTTCCAGAATTTGACCGCCTACATGTTGCCACAGAATTCTAAAATCTTTAAAACAATAATTAACGAGAGCATCAGCGCAAAATAAATCATTGATATTTTTTTGAATTTGACTACCAAAATTTTTTACAGGGTATGCATTAGCTTGTAAGAACGTATACCATGACCATAGACCTTTTCCAGGATATATCCATTTTTTGGGAATATTTTTGAATATTTCTTCTTCTGCAATTGTCCCTACTACTCCTTGTACTACCAATCTTGCTTGTTGTACTACGGGTTCTATTGGGACTGCAAGTTCTTCTTGCTCTTCATTATCATCTACTGCTACAATCTCTGCTCTATCCTCTTGTGTTAATGTTAATGCCTCTGCCTCCTCTACTGATGTCGCTAGTTGTGTAGGAGATGTATCTTCCTGATGGCTTAGGGAGCTATC
>JALRAY010000043.1 GCA_023257955.1 Amoebophilaceae bacterium
GAAGCTTTTAGAAAAACCATGAATACATTGGGTAGGTATCCTGTAATCATGATGAGCTTTAAGGATATCGTGTGTTCCTCCTATGCAACCATAGAAGCTGGTATACAGGATGTACTGGGATTGGTATTTGAACAGCATAAATACTTGATGTTTAGTGAGCATTTAGATGCAAATGAAAAAAACAGATTATCTGGTTATCTCAAAGGAGAATTAGATTTAGCTCATCTACAAAAAATCATTAAAGATTTACTGAGTTTCCTGTATAACCACTTCAATCAAAAAGTATGGGTATTAATAGATGAGTATGATAACGCCATCCATAAAGCATATTTCAAGTTTGGCCAAAGTAAAGAAAATCCTTATCAGTTTAGTGCAGAATTTAATAATGTGTTGGAGCTGTTTAGAAACGTAATGGGGCCATTACTCAAATCTGCTACGCATTTAGAGAAAGGAGTTGTAACAGGGATACTCAGAATCGCCAAAGCCAATCTCTTTTCCGAGCTCAATAACTTTACAGAGTATAGCGTCTTAGATAAAAAATTCGCTCCTTACTATGGCTTTACACAAGATGAGGTAGATATGTTGTGTCAGCAACAAAATGTTGCAGAAGACAAGAAAGAAGAAATTAGGCAATGGTATAACGGGTATAACTATGGTGGCTTAGAACTCTATAATCCGTGGTCAATGGTTAGATGCTTGTTTAGTGAAGAGCAAGAGATAAAAAACTACTGGGAGGAAAGTGGAAGCTTTGGCTTCTTGACCAAAATTATGATAGATGATGATGTGCAAAAGGAAATACAAGCCTTTATGCACCCACCTTATTGTCAAGAAACTGTTTTTGTAAATAATTATATAGACTTAGCCTCCCTATTACAAGCTGATAAGCAAACGGTAGTGAGTTTATTATTGCATAGTGGCTATTTAAATCCCAAGGATGGACAAAGGGGGGGGGATTACATGACGTACACGTTAAGTATACCCAATCAAGAAATAGTAACTGCGTTTAAGAATTTAATTAAAAAATGGACTGCCAATAAGTTAGGGGGGCAAGAAGGTCAATTCAATAACATAGAGATAGCACTATACAAAGGAGATGTTACTCTCTTTAAAGAAAGATTACAAGACTTTTTAGAAGGTGCTACAAGTTTTAATATCATCAAAAAAGGAGCTATCAAACTACGCGAATCGCACTACCATTTTCTGATGCATGCCATATTATATGGCATGCATATCACCAAAACAGCAGAACAAGAGCAAGAATCGGGTAAGGGGCGTGTAGATACGATTATCGTCCCTAAATTATACCAAGGAACCCAAGCTATTATCCTAGAATATAAGTATTCTCAAAAAGCGGGGGATTTAGTAGCAACAGCGCAAGAGGCCTTAAATCAGATAAAAGATCAGAAATACATCGCTACGATATTAGGAGAAAAGCATATAAAGAGTGTGTTAAAGCTGGGGATAGCTTTTCATAAGAAGAATGTAGAAGTGTTGCACGAGATAGCATACATCAACACATAGCCCCTGTAATTGCCTTTCCCTTCGTCCTTGTCCCCCTTTCGTTCACACACAAAGCATGCGTAGCATGCGCCATGGATTATCTCTCCGCATACGCAGAGGCCACGCATCGATGAGCCCTTGCGGGGTTGTATTTGTTCGCCTGCGGCTTCTGGGAATGATGAGTGCATTGTGAACCATTGCCTATTACGTTACATGAAAAACATCAACATACCTATTTAAACTATAATCTTTTACAACCATACAATACACTAACACCAACCATCACGCCCCTTAACAGAGGCATAGCCTTCCTTTCTAGCAAGAATTGTGTGTTTTACAAGAAATGTCGCAGTGCAAGGATATACAGCGTGGCTATCAAAATCTCTAAGGTTGAGTAAGTACGTTTTTGTAACCCTTTTTGCAAACTAATTGCCTATTTTTGATAACTAAAAGTTTGATCCAACATTAATTCCTAATCACTAAGCAATTATTCTTCATGCGCTATACAGATCTATCTCACATCTATAAAAGTCTCCTCTTTGCTGTATTCCTCTTTCTAGCTCCTTTTTCTGCTATCAGCTATGCTTCTTCCCCCTTGAAAATAGTAGTAACGACCAGTGTCCTTAAAGACACCCTTCAAAATATAGTAGGTCCTGAAGCAGAGATTATTAGCTTAATGGGGCCAGGCGTTGATCCGCATGCCTATAAAGCAACGCTCAAAAATATGCGGGATTTAAATAATGCGGATATTATTTTTTACCACGGGCTGCACTTGGAAGGCAAGATGGCGGATGTGTTGACGGAAATGAGTAGAAGCAAACCGGTATATGCTGTTAGCAACGCTATAGATCCTAGCCAATATATAGGAGATTGTAAAGCTACCGCCGCTATAGACCCACATATTTGGTTTGATATTCAGCTGTGGAAACAGGTAGTGCGTTACATAAGCACCCAAATACAAAGCATTCATCCAGCGGAAGCCACGAAGTATCAAACTCATACAACAGCTTACTTAGAGGTGCTAGAAACCCTGCATCAAGAAATTACTGCCTTGATTCAAACTATTCCGCAACATCAAAGAATCCTTATTACGGCCCATGATGCCTTTTCTTACTTTGGAAGGGCATACGACATACAAGTAAAAAGTCTGCAAGGTATTTCTACCGTAGAAGAATGCGGGTTAAGAGATATTACCAACTTGGTAGACTATATCGTCTACCATAAGATTAAAGCCATTTTTCCAGAAAATTCTGTTCCTATGCAAGCCCTAAAAGCTGTAGTAGAAGGTTGTAAGCACAAAGGACATACCGTTATTTTGGGCCCCCCAGAATTATATTCAGACGCTTTAGGCGAAGCCGGAACGTTAGAAGCTACTTATGCGGGGATGGTACTCAGTAATGTAAATAACATTGTAAACGCACTTCGTTAATAAAACTATGCAGGAGAATCATTTATCGGACGTATTAAACATTTGCAATCTATCCGTTTCCTATGCCAAGCAGCCTGTGCTATGGGATCTTACGCTGCGTGTGCCGCAAGGGAAGGTAGTAGGCGTTATAGGTCCCAATGGCGCTGGCAAGTCTACTTTCATCAAATCCATTATGGGACTCATCCCTACAGATCATGGCGTGATTAAAATATTTGATAAACCTTTAAAGGAAGTCAAAAAACGAATCAGCTATGTGCCACAACGTAGTTCTGTGGACTGGAACTTTCCTGCTTCCGTATTTGATATCGTACTCATGGGGCGATACGCCCATCTAGGTTTGTTTAAACGGCCTCGCCAAGTGGATAAGGATAAGGCCATGGATGCGTTACAACAGGTAGAAATGCACCACTTAGCGCATAAAAAGATTAGTGCCCTTTCTGGAGGCCAACAACAACGTATCTTCATCGCTAGGGCCTTAACGCAAGAAGCAGACCTGTATTTTATGGATGAACCTTTTATAGGCATTGATATTGCGACGGAGCAAGCCATTATTACGCTGCTCAAGCGATTAGCTGCTGCAGGCAAATCTATCATCGTCGTGCACCATGATCTCCAAACGGTGCAACGGTACTTTGATTGGATAGTTCTCCTGAATATGCACCTTATAGGCGCAGGGCCTGTGGAAAACGTCTTACAACCGCAGCTATTGCAAGATGCGTACAGAGGTAAACTGACGGTATTAAGTAACGTAGGTAAGTTCATGCAAAATATAGAGTTTCCCAATAAGGAAGACTATGGCACGCATAACACCCAAGAAGGATAGTAGATAGTTAACCATTTATGGAGATACTGCATTTTTTTACATTCACAGATCCTAACATTCGGTATGTAGTCTTGGGGACTATGTTGCTGACAGGCAGTGCCGCAGTAGTGGGGACTTTTGCGTTGTTGAAAAAAAAAGCGTTACTAGGAGATGCTACCGCACATGCGGTTTTCCCTGGCATATGCCTGGTTTTTATGATCACAGGGAGCAAACATCCTTTGTATATGATGCTGGGGGCATTTGCTACAGGCTGGCTGGCTTTGCTACTGATAGATCTTTTCATCAAACACTCCAAAATCCAGGAAGATGTTGCCACTACTTTGTTGTTGGCGATTACCTTCGGAACTGGCACTTTCTTACTCTCCCTCATCCAGAATTCAGCTAATACGGCGCAAGTAGGTTTAAGCCACTATTTCTTTGGCAAAGCAGCTGCCTTAGTGAGCACGGATGTATATGCCTTAACTGTCCTTAATATTATCATTACCCTTACTATCATTAGTTTCTTTAAAGAATTTAGCCTAATTACTTTTGATAGCTTATTTGCCAAGTCACTCAAACTCCCCGTATCCTGGTTAGAATTTATTTTTACGAGCTTGATGGTGCTGACTATTGTCCTCGGGGTGCGCACAGTAGGTATTGTACTCATCTCCGCTATGTTGATAACCCCGCCTGCTGCCGCCAGCTTTTGGACAGATAGGTTATGGATGATGGTTATCATCGCTGCTGGTATCGGCATGCTTTCGGGGTTAATCGGCAGTTTTATTTCCTATACCTTACCCGGCATGCCTACGGGACCATGGATTGTCTTAATAGCTACATCACTTGCTTACATCTCTTTTCTGTTTGCGCCCGATAAAGGGTTAATCGCCAAAAGAATACGACATGCCCGTCACAAAAGGAAGATTTTACATGAGAATATTCTAAAGCTATTTTATGAAATCGGCAAAAAAAAGGGAGACTTGTTTGCTTGCCATAGTTTAGCAGAATTGCTAGCTTATAGACCCATCCCCATCCCCGCGCTACGCCAAGGCATCCGGAATTTAACCCAAAGCAGTCTCCTCTTCCCGCAAGATAACATGTGGAGGTTTACGGGAGCAGGTAAGCATGCCAGTGAACAGATTATACAAAAGCACCAGTTGTGGAAATCCTTCTTGACGGATTATGTAAAGGAACAACCTATTACTACGGATGAAAATGCTGAGTTGATGGAGCATGTACTCACGCCAGATGTAATGGCAGAACTGCAAGGTTTGCTACATCATAAGTCAGCGTGAATTATGTTGCGTGTGGATTAATAACCCTTGCTATGATGTGTGTGGTTGCTAACTTCTTTATCACAACATGTATACCTATCCCCTGAATAAATATCTATGAAAAGTATCGGCAAATATTCCCTCTTTCTGTTTGCTATGTTTCAGAACCGGTTAAAGGGTAAAATCTATGTACAACAATGGATCGAAGAATGTGTGGATATTGGCGTGCGGTCTGTTTTTATCATCACAGTCGTTTCCCTCTTTATGGGAGCGGTAACCTGCATACAGATTAGCTATAACTTGCTTTCACCTTTAGTAGGGAAATTTTTGGTAGGCTTTGGTGTACGTAATATGGTTATTTTGGAGCTTTCCCCGACGGTTATGGCGGTCATCTTCGCAGGTAAGGTAGGCTCCAATATTACTAGCCAACTAGGTTCTATGCGGATTACAGAACAAATAGATGCCATAGAGATTATGGGGGTGAATGCCAGTAGTTACCTTGTGCTTCCCAAAATAGTAGCTAGCATATGCATGTACCCCCTATTAGTTATTTTATCAGGCTTCTTAGCCATTTTTAGCGGTTATTTAGTTGCGAAATTCGTATTACCCATAGCAGCAGAAGACTATCTCTATGGCGTGCGCCATATGTTTGATCCGTATACCGTCAAATTTGCTCTCTACAAAGCTGTGACTTTCGCCTTCTTGGTGAGTTCGATAGCAGGCTATAAAGGGTTCTATGTTTCCGGGGGTGCCGTAGCCGTAGGGAAAGCTAGTACAGAAGCCGTAACCCATAGTTGTATAGCCATCTTAGCTGCCGATTATGTTTTGACACAGCTACTTTTATAATCTCCCTGTATGATCACGTTTCAAAACATTTATAAACAATATAATGACAATGTCATTCTTCATGACGTGAGTGGTGTCTTTCAACGTGGCAAAATCAACCTCGTCATCGGTACTAGTGGCACAGGTAAAAGTGTACTCTTGAAATGCCTCGTTGGTATTACACAACCTACCAGTGGTAGCGTCATGTTTGATGACAGGGATATCATCAATAGCCATGCGAAGACCATCATTGGTATTAAAAGAGATATAGGTATGCTCTTTCAAGGGAGCGCTTTGTTGGACTCTAAAACCGTTCAACAGAATGTGCAGTTTCCATTAGATATGCTCACCAACATGCCTGATAAAGAGAAATTAGATCGCGTTAACTTTTGTTTAGCACGCGTAGGGCTACAAAATGTCAGCCACAAGTTCCCCAATGAAATCAGCGGCGGGATGCAAAAACGTGTAGGTATTGCCAGAGCGATTGTGAATGATGCTAAATATTTATTCTGTGATGAGCCTAACTCCGGACTAGACCCCCAAACCTCCTTGTTAATTGATGAGTTGATCAAAGAGCTTACCTATGAGTATAACATTACCACCGTAGTCGTTACCCATAACTTGGACACCATCTTCACGCTAGGAGATTATATTATGTTTCTATCGAAAGGCAAAAAAGAGTGGGAAGGCGATTCTCAAAGTCTATTTCACAATGAGGTAAAGCCTCTCCAAGACTTTCTCCTTGCTAGCAAGATGATGCAAAGCCTTTTGAAACAAGCTGTATAACTGCTTTCAGCAGCATGCCGCATGGCAAAATTTTATCAAGAAGCAAATGTGATAGATATTTGCGAGACGCTAATAACAAGTCAAATGAGAGTATGCGTAAAGTCACAACACCCCATAATGATCTTTTTGTACAGATTTTCTCTAGCAAAGAGAAAGCAGTAGCTTTTTTGAAGCAGCAACTGCCGTTGATTGTACGCCAAACGGCTGACTTGGACCACATAGCGCAGGTAGAAAGCAAGCATCTCAGTGAGCTGGGCGTTACTAGCTATAATGATATCGTCTACCGTGCTCCCTTTAAAGGCGGGCAGCCAGGGTATTACCTGCTGATCATCGAACACCAGTCTACTCAGGATGCTGAAATGCCGATGCGGTTGCTTACCTATGATACCGCTGTTATCAAAGATCATCGTAAGCAAGGTTACGCTACTTACCCGATCCCTGTGAATATCGTTTTGTATACAGGTAGTAGGCGCTGGAAGCATGCTATTGCCTTTGATCAGCATTATGATCATCCAGAACTAGGAGCGCAGTACCTACACTTGGCGCCTTTTACGTTGGTGCAACTTTCCACCGACAAAAGCGATCCTCTCTACATCGATAAGCACTTAGGGTATTGTTATGCGGCTTTTTATTGTGGCAGAAAAGGGAGCAAAGCTTACAAGGTCTTTCAAGAATTTAAAGCTATCCCTGCATTCAGGGCATACTTTGAGAAGCTTCCCCTCAAAGAACGGATACAGGCAGGAACGTATATTGCTATCTTCACAAACGATAGCGAAGAGGAATTAGAAAATTTAGTAACTTCAATCATCATTAACGAAAAAGAAAGAAAAAAATTTATGAGAACACTAGCGCAAAGGTATAGACAAGAAGGGATGCTGCGAGGCATGCAAAAAGAAAGGCAGCAAGTCGCCATAAGTATGTTAAACGACCACGAACCTATAACGAAAATAACGAGGTGGACGGGATTAGATCAAGCAGCAATAGAAAAGTTCAAAAAGTCTACGAAACGATAAACAGCTTTTTTTGACTTCTGTTAAAGGATATGTTGCAACCACCAAAGATTCTTTTTTGGTTTCGCAGGGATTTAAGACTAGCGGATAATCCAGCCTTGTTTGAAGCATGTCAACAGGGGCAAGTGTTACCTGTATATATCTTTGATGATGATCCACAAGGAGGTATCGGCGCGGCACAACAATGGTGGCTACATCATAGCCTAGCATGCTACAGGCTGATTTACTCAAGTATAATACCTCATTAATTTTACGGAAGGGCAATTCGCTATCAATCCTTTTGCAACTGGCTAAAGAAACAGGCTCCCATGCTGTCTACTGGAACACATGCTATGAACCAGAAGCTATCGCGAGGGATACCCAAATACAACAACACTTAGAAGGGGAGGGGATAGCGGTACATAGTTTTGGCGCGAACTTGCTTTTCGAACCCTGGAATATCCGCAACCAATCAGGTAGTTATTTTAAAGTTTTTACCCCTTTCTGGAAACATTGTCTTGCCGCTCATCAGCCACGCCCCTTATCTCCTATTCCTCACATTCAGCCGTATGACATCTTCCCACAATCGGATGATATAGCTACTTGGAACTTAATCCCTCAACATCCAAATTGGTCAGAGAAGTTTACAGCGTATTGGCAGCCGGGAGAACGCAATGGTCATGATGTATTAGCTGCTTTTGTAGCTAACACGATGGACGGCTATGCTATAGGACGTGATATTCCAAGTGTAAAAGGCACTTCTCGACTATCACCGTATCTGCATTTTGGAGAAGTTAGTCCCCATCAAGTATGGTATAAAGTAAAGGAATTCTGTGAGCGTAATCCCCTGTGTGCGGATGCGGAACGATATACTGATCGTGAAAGAAAAAGCGAAATTCTTTGGGTAACTCCCCTCCCAGGTGATAATTTCAAGTCAGGCTATTAAAAATCAACCATGTCAAAACTTAATATATCAGAAAAAGAGCGCGTCATCCTT
>JALRAY010000044.1 GCA_023257955.1 Amoebophilaceae bacterium
GCCACGTGTAGAATTGCTACGAATTGCCATCTAAGGATAGAGAGAAAATAGTGTAGAACATGATAATACCCCCGCCGTTAGCAATCATGGTGGATTGTAGATAAATTGTATGCGTGCGAAAGTCCTACTAATATCTTTGTACCGTTAAAGTTTTACTAATAACCCTCACTTACACACTTAATAGATAATATGATAGATAATAATACTACAGGGGTTCTAACCCTCACTGATGAAAATTTTGATGCCACCATTCAAGGTCCTAACATAGTTTTAGTTGACTTTTGGGCCCCTTGGTGTGGGCCCTGTAAAGCCCTCAGCCCTATTTTAGATGAACTCGCTACGCAGTATCAACAAAAAGGTGTTAGCATCTGTAAAATGAATATAGATGAGCATATGAATGCCTCTAGGCGTTTTGGTATACGTACTATTCCCACTATTTTACTCTTTAAGTCTGGTAAACTAATGGACCAGCTTACGTCACCTATGACGCAACAAGGCATTGAACAAAAAATCAATACCTTGTTAACCACTTAATCCATAGCGCTTTGTTATCAAACTTCTACATTGATAATCAGCAAGGGTATATCAGAGTACTTCAGATAAACGGTTGCCATTACGCATATTTGAGTATAACATCCAGTTGATGAACCAACATCTTAATGAGGGTCATGAAAAATTACCTCCATTATCAACGAAGTGATCTATGCAGGCAAAGAATCCCTATATCCATATTCTGTTGATATCCTTGATATGTTTGAAAATCCTGCATTAGCTAGAGAGATCATGTTTAAACCGCCTAATATGACGGATCTAACGGGGAAAACCGACAAAGACCTGGTACACGAAGGGCTTGCAGGATTAATGGAAGTGATGATTAAACAAGGCATCGTTAGGGACCATTTAAATTGGATAAAAAAACAACCCGCAACTGGTTTATAGTATAGTTAATAGTCCATTCGGATACACCAGTATATTAGACCTCTTCCGAAACTCAAAATTATAGCCTTATTATACACAGGGACGCATATATACAAGGGGTTTCAGAAGAGGTCTATTGTACATTTTAGCAACAGATGCTGTGAATAGTCCAGAAAAATTAAAAGAAGCAATCATAGAAGCAGCCCTCAATCAAGAAAAATTAGTTATGCATACTCCATTGCAGTACGATAAAAAATTTCAGAATGCCCCCCCCCCCGCCCCAACAGATTGGCCGATTGTGAAGCTGAATCAAGCGAAAGATACCTTTCTACAAGCAATCAGTGACACGACTACTGAAGAAATTCTAAGCCTTTATGCGCATAGTGATACTTTCTGTAGGGAAATTGCTAAATCACTCCTTCAAGAACAAGAGCGGCTGCAGAAAATACCTTATCGCGTAGATTCGAAGACGTCAGCTACTTTCTGGAAACCTATTATCAGTGCTTTAGAATCTCCCAACCCTCCGCTGAATGAGCTTTTGCATGAAATAACGCTACATTATGCCCAAGAGATTGCTGGCGGCTTTGATATTCTGCACTATAAATTAGCGCAAGCTGCAGGTTGTCATATCCTCAACAAGCTACTGAACCCTGTAAAAGCCAAACGCCCCCGTAAGCTTACCGAAATCAGAGCACAACTATTAGAGCAAATCCAAATTGTAGGGGCTATTGATGAACTGCGTGCCTTGAGTCAAAAAGGAACCATCGTTATTGTACCCACACATGCCAGTCACTTTGATTCAGTCTTAATGTGGTGGATCATTCATACGCTGGGCTTGCCTCCTTTTATCTATGGTGCGGGCCTCAATCTATATAACAGCAAATTTTTTGCCTACTTTATGAATAAGCTGGGGCCTTATAAAGTAGATAGAAGAAAGAAAAATATAGTTTACTTAAAAACCCTAAAGAACTATTCCAAGTTAGCATTACAGTGGGGTTGCCATAGCCTCTTTTATCCAGAAGGCACCCGCTCGCGTACAGGAGCAATTCAAGATAGTTTAAAACTGGGGCTTTTAGGCACAGCCCTAGAAGCCCAGCGCATGAATTACGCATGTTATAACGAGCATGACGCATCTAAAATCTTTATCGTGCCCGTCGTATGCAACTATCATTTTGTATTAGAAGCCCCTTTGTTAATACGTCAGCACCTATCCTCCCAAGGAGAATATGAGTATACACGCAAAAAAGCTTGGTTTAAACATCCCTATAAACTATTCACACTCATTCAAAAAGTAGCTACCAAAAGCTCCAACATCACCGTATCGATAGGAATCCCTATGGATGTGATGGGTAATCACGTGGATAGTAACGGTAATAGTTATGACCTAGCAGGTAAGCCAGTAGATTTACAACAAGCTTTAGCGGATATGCAAGATGAAACAGATGCAGACCAAAGACTAAAGACCTACACAAGAACATTAGGGAAAAACATTCTTGCATCATACCGTGTAAATAATTGCGTATTGACCAGCTCCTTACTTGCCTTTACAGCCTTTCAACTCTTTCGCAAACAATACGCTGAATATACACTGAAGGACTTCCTGCAGCTAGAGAATGCTTGCTTCACGCTGCCGTATGAAAAACTAACCAAGCATTTTATAAAAGTCAGAAATGGCGTATTGGCCTTAGCAGACGCACAGCAGATACGCGTAGCTGACGAACTACAATCAGGTACTATCGCCAGTATGATTGATCATGGTATCTCCAATTTAGGCATATACAACTACCATACCCCTTTACTAAGAGATGCTAATGGCGATATCACTACCAGAGATATCTGCACACTACTATATTATCACAATAAATTAACAGGCTATGAACTGGAAAAATTCATCCAATAAAGTAGGCGTAATAGGCGCAGGCGCTTTTGGCACAGCCATCGCCAATCTACTCGCGCATAATACAGAAGTATTGCTATACACACGGGATCCTGAAAAAGCTGAACAAATGCAGGAGACAGGCATATTCGTAGGGCAGCAACTAGCACCCAATATTGCTGTAACGAATGCTTTAGAAGACGTAGCAGCACGATGTAAAACTATTTTCCTCCTTATACCTTCACACGGCTTAGAAGAGCTATTATCGCAACTCTCTCCTATCCTGAATGTTGACCATATGCTTATCCATGGCATTAAAGGCTTATATATTATCCCTTCACCAGACGCGCATCCGCATACCGATCATCTACAGCTCACGCGAAAGGAGGTATATACAATGAGCGAACGCATGCTACAGCACACCAATA
Organism: Amoebophilaceae bacterium; assembly: GCA_023257955.1. Lineage (GTDB taxonomy): Bacteria > Bacteroidota > Bacteroidia > Cytophagales > Amoebophilaceae > Amoebophilus. The sequence continues at coordinate 3,223 of JALRAY010000044.1, forward strand.
TCAAACAAGTAGGCTATATAGGAGGCCCTAACCTAGCAGGAGAGCTCGCGCAAGGCCTGCTAGCCGGCATAGTAGTCGCTAGCACTTCATCAGGAGTCAGAGAAACAGGAAAACAGCTGCTAGCAAGTCCTCAACTCACGGTTGATACACATCCTGATATATTAGGGATAGAGTTATGTGGCGTGCTTAAGAACATCCTCGCGATAGGAACAGGCTACTTAGCAGGACTAGGACAAGGGGAAAATGCCAGAGCTCTGTTAATGAGTAAGGGATTGATAGATATGATGCAAATAGGTGTCGCCATGGGTGCTCACAAACAAACGTTTTTAACCATAGCAGGTGTAGGGGATTTGATAGCGACGTGTAATAGTAATCTCAGCAGAAATTATAGCATAGGGTATCAACTCGCACAAGGCCAATCGTTGGAAGAGATACAAGTGAAAGGCCAACTTATGGCTGAAGGTGTCAAAACAGTGATGATTATATACAGCTTAGCACGGGCATACGCTATGCATTTACCGGTGGTAGAGATGGTGTATAAACTTTTGTTTGAAAGCATATCCGCGGAAGAAGGCATACAGCAACTTATGCGCCTCAAAAGCGATACATAATCGTTGTTGACTTGATGTCTTCGTTATCACTCTCCCGTTTTTCTTCCTATTGAATCCTTACCACTGAAAGCACAAACAGGCTTTAAACTACTCGATTCACAGCCAGCGAACTAAATTTTCATAACATAGCGCTATATCATTTATTTGCCGTACTTTCGTACAGTCATTTTTAGCAACCCTCCATGAATAATATCCGCAACTTCTGCATCATCGCACATATAGATCACGGGAAAAGTACCCTAGCAGATAGACTCCTAGAAGCCACCAATACCTTAGAAGGCAGAGCCATAAGAGACCAAGTGCTAGATAACATGGACTTAGAACGCGAACGAGGCATCACCATCAAAAGCCACGCTATCCAGATGTGTTATCAACATGCGAATCAATCCTACATCTTAAACCTGATAGACACGCCTGGACATGTAGATTTTTCCTACGAAGTCTCTCGCTCTATAGCCGCTTGCGAAGGCGCCCTACTCGTAGTAGATAGCGCACAGGGGATTGAAGCCCAAACCATATCCAACCTTTACTTAGCCCTAGAACACAACCTCACCATCATCCCCGTCTTAAATAAGATAGACCTACCAGGCGCCATGATAGAAGAAAGTAAAAGCCAAATAATAGACCTCTTAGGATGTCAGGACGAAGACATCATTTTAGCCAGCGCCAAACAAAAAATAGGTATAGCAGAAATTCTAGACGCCATCATCAACCGCATACCGGCTCCCAAAGGTATGATAGATGCCCCTCTGCAAGCGATGATCTTTGACTCCGTCTATAATCCCTTCAAAGGCGTGGAAGTTTACTTTCGGATCTTCAATGGCACTATACAACAAGGTGATGAGGTACAATTCGTTAATACGGGAAAGGCCTATAAAGCAGATGAAATAGGGGTATTGCGCATCAATCAAATTCCGCAACCATCCCTCAGTGCGGGGTATGTGGGCTATATCATTTCCGGTATCAAAAACACCCGAGAAGTAAAAGTAGGCGATACTATCACACACGTAAAACATCCTTGCAAAGAAGCGATAAGAGGATTTGCGGAAGTAAAACCAATGGTCTTTGCTGGCGTATACCCCGTAGAAAGCAGTGAGTACGAAGAGTTGCGTACTGCCATAGAAAAATTACAGCTTAATGACGCCTCCCTCATATGGTCCCCAGAAAGCTCCATCGCCTTAGGGAGCGGATTCCGATGCGGATTCTTAGGGATGCTACATATGGAGATTGTGCAAGAAAGATTGGAAAGGGAATTTGATATGACTGTCGTAACTACGGTACCTTCCGTACAGTTTCATGCCATCGATAAGCTCAAAAATTGCATTCACGTGAACTCCCCTTCTGAGCTACCAGATCCGAGCACCATTAGTGAAATACAAGAACCCTTCACCAGGGCACAAATTATCACCAAGCCTGCATACTTGGGGAATGTTATTAAACTTTGCATGGACAAACGCGGATACTTACAAAATCAAACCTACCTCACTGCAGACAGAGTAGAGCTTACCTTTAAGATCCCCTTAGCCGAAATCGTATTTGACTTCTTCGATAAACTAAAAACCATTTCCAAAGGCTACGCTTCGCTGGATTACGAAATCATCGGCTTTGAACCTTCTAACCTCGTGAAACTGGATATCCTTCTCAACGAAGAGAAAGTAGACGCCCTCTCTGCCATTGTCCACCGTGATAAAGCTTATGAACTAGGCAAAAAACTGTGTGCCAAATTGAAAGAATTACTTCCCCGGCACATGTTTGAAATACCCATACAAGCCACCATCGGCACTAAAGTAATCGCACGCGAAACGGTGAAAGCTTTGCGGAAAAATGTCATCGCCAAATGCTACGGAGGCGACATATCTCGCAAGAAGAAATTGTTAGAAAAACAGAAGAAGGGGAAAAAGCGTATGCGGCAAATTGGTGCGGTAGAAATCCCACAAGAAGCATTCTTAGCTGTTCTAAAATTAGAATAACGGATTTCTCGTTTCGGAAGACTGCGCGGCTTGTTTCAGGCAGCTTAGCATGTAGCCCTATTTTGTTTTACAAAGTCTATATTTTCCGCTTAAGCTCAAAGCTTTGACCGAGGTATACCGTTCTTACTTGTTCATCTGTTGCCAGCTCTTCGGCGGTGCCTGCTTTCAATAACTTCCCTTCAAACATCAGGTAGGCACGATCCGTCACGGAAAGAGTTTCGTTTACGTTGTGATCGGTAATCAATACCCCAATATTTTTATCCCGGAGCTTGGCTATTAAATATTGTATCTCTTCTACGGCAATGGGGTCTACGCCTGCAAAGGGCTCATCGAGTAACACGAATTTGGGGTCAATGGTCAATAATCTAGCTATTTCCGTCCTTCTGCGTTCTCCTCCTGAAAGTACTTTCCCTTTATTCTTCCTTATATGGGTGATACTAAATTCTTCTAGTAGCGACTCCATCTTTTCCTTTCTTTCTTGTGGTGACAATTTGGTGTACTCCAGAATAGCCATCAAGTTTTCTTCTACCGTTAAGTTTCTGAAGACGGATGCCTCTTGCGGCAAGTAGCTGATCCCTAGTTGGGCGCGCTTGTACATGGGGAGGTGTGTGATGGGGGTATTATCTAGGTATACATCGCCAAGATTCGGTTTAACAATCCCTACGAGGATATAAAAGGTGGTTGTTTTGCCGGCGCCATTGGGGCCTAGCAGGCCCACAATTTCTCCTTGAGAAACGCTGACAGATACATCATTTACTACCTGTCTTCCTTTGTATTGTTTGGTTAAATTACACGTTTTCAGTTCCATCTAAAATTTATAACATTCTCTTACTTACTTCCCTTAATGCGCTTTTTCTTGAGATCTTGCTTAATGGTTACAGCAACAGGTACAGGTATGTGTTTGATGCATATTATTTCCTTTCTCTTGGAAAAAGTCCGGGAAGAAAAACGTTATCTCTGTTTGCGCAGCTTCATCAGCATCAGATCCGTGGATGGCGTTGGCATCGATAGACTTACCAAAAAGTTGACGAATGGTGCCTGGTGCTGCCTCTTGAGGATTAGTGGCGCCAATAAGTTTTCTAAAGGAAGGTACGGCATCTACAGCTTCTAACACGAGGACGATAACTGGTCCAGACATCATATATGCGAGTAGTTCGGGGAAGAAGGGTCGATCTTTATGCATAGCATAAAAGGTTGTAATGTCTTCCGAACTTAAGGTTGTCATTTTGAGTGCACGGATGCTAAAGTTATTTTCTTCAATTTGTTTGATAACGGCTCCGGCTTTTTGTTGAGCTACTATTTCAGGTTTGATAATAGCGAATGTGAAACTTGTGTTCATGATATTATGTAATGGATGATTTATAGGTTGTGTTGAAATTTTAACTGGAGACAAAATTAGTGATAAGCTTTGAATTGTTTCAAAAACCGCACATCATTTTCCGTAAATAGTCGTAGGTCATTGATTTGATGCAATAGCATAGCCAAGCGTTCCAGCCCTATGCCAAAGGCATAGCCTGTATAGCGATCGGTATCAATGCCACAATTTTGTAATACTTGAGGGTCTATCATGCCTCCTCCGCCAATCTCTAACCATTGGCTATGCTTGCAGATGTTGCAGCCTGTGCCTGCGCAAACGGTACAGGTGATATCAATTTCGGTGCTAGGTTCTGTGAAAGGGAAGTAAGAAGGTCGCAAGCGTACTTGAACTTGGGTGCCAAATAGGCTTTGGATGAAGTAAGCTAATACTTGTTTGAGGTCTGCAAAACTGACTCCTTCATTGATATAAAATCCCTCTACTTGATGAAACATGCAATGTGAGCGCGCTGATATGGTTTCATTGCGATAGGTTCTTCCTAGGGATAAAGTCCGGATAGGTAAGGCTTGGCTTTCTGCTACATGGATTTGTACGGAAGAGGTATGCGTTCTTAAGAGGAAATCAGGCGACTTGGTGATAAAAAACGTGTCCTGCATGTCTCTAGCAGGATGATTGGGTTCAAAATTGAGGGCGCCAAAGTTATGCCAGTCGTCTACTATCTCATCGCCTTCTACCATGCAAAAGCCTATTTTCTCAAAGAGCTCCAGAATTTTATGTTTCAATAAGCTCAGCGGGTGCCTAGATCCCAATGTATCAACAGGAGGTGGTAGGGTATAATCTTCTTGCGGCGTTGTTTTGGCATTGGATTTTGCTGATAATGATTGTTTATAACGATTATATTGCGCTTGTATATATTGCTTGAGTTCATTCAATTGGGAACCTATATGCCGTTTTTCAACTTCCTCCAGTTCATTGAATGCGGAAGATAGTTGTTTAAATGCGCCTTTTTTACTCATAAACTGCAACCGAAAGCTTTCTAAGTCAGCAAGACTCTGCGGTTGTGATTGTGCTACCTCTGCGTGCAGCAGGTTGATTTTTTCTAACATATTATCGTGCTGCTAATGGGGGGGGTAGATTATTTGAGCTTGCAATTGCCGTATTTCTTCGGCAGATAACCCCGTTAGCGTTTGGATTACGGGTATCTCAAAATTCTTTTGTAACATGTTTTTAGCGATCTCGATCTTGCTTTTTAGTGCGCCTGCTGCCATGCCTTCTGCTTTACCTACCTCTATTCCTTCTGCTTTTCCTTCTGCTTTTCCTTCTGCTTTTCCCTCTGCTTTACCTACGGCTATACCTTCTGCTTTACCTTCTGCTTTCCCCCTTCTTTCTGCACAGGCTAGGTTACTATGCAACGTATCTTGCTCTTTGCGATATAGATCATA
>JALRAY010000045.1 GCA_023257955.1 Amoebophilaceae bacterium
TAAAATCGCTTATGACAACTAAGTTTCACATCGTTAACGTAGCTTGATTTTTCGTATTTCATAATCTGATGTGTATAATCCCATCTGTAGCTTAACCTTCGTATGCTGGTCAAAGCCAATTACCATATATTTTTGAGCATAGTTAGCTTGTGTGCCAAGCTGTGATCTAGCTGCTGATCACCAACTTTGAGTATAAATCCACCTAACAGGTTCGGATCTACCCGTTGTTTCAAAAAGACGCTTTTACAAGCCTTCATATTTCTGACCATATCTTCCATACGAGTCACCAACGAAGCGGGTAATTTAAAAGCCGTGGTAACACGGGCTACTTGGATCTGATGATGGGCGTTATAGTGTTCTAAAATTTGTTTGATGATCACCAAAAAATAAGCTTCTCGTCTTTTAGTAATCAGGATAGAAAAAAAAGTACGTGTTAATTGATGGACATGCGGGGCAACGACGTTACTAAATATATCTTGCTTTTTGGCGCCCGGGATACTAGGATTTTGCAGCACTTGAATAATCTTGGGATTTCGCTTGATTATCTTTTTTAGCAATACCACATCACGATACGTCTCTTCTATACAGTTAGCTGCTTCTGCTTGCTGAAACCAGACGCTTGCATAATGGAAGGCTATTCGGAGATTTAACTTCATAGTGCGGTTGGATTTTGTTTTTACAGATCAATGGAAGGGAAGATATATACTGAATACTTCAGCACCTACAGTTGGTTTCTTCAACAAGCTTTTTCACCAAGGCTTCTTGACCTGCTTGTGTACTTAATTCCTGTCGCAATAGTTTTTCTGCTACTTGTATGGACAAGTGGGCTACGTCCTGCTTTAATTGGTCAAAAGCCAATGCTTTTTCACGTGCTATCAGCTCTTGTGCTTGTTTAAGCATTCGCTCACTCACTTGCTTGGCTTCTTTTACAGCGCTTTCAATAATAGCATTTTTACTATTGATAGCTTCTAGAACGATTGTTTTTTCCTCTTCCGCTATCCGGTCCAGCATCTGTTTGTGTTCCTCTTTCATGCGTGCAACCATATCCTTTGCTTCCTCAGCATCTTGTAGCGACTTGGCAATATGGTGCTCGCGTTCACTTAAAAGGTGCAAAATGGGTTTCCAGGCAAACTTGCCTAAAACGAAGATGACAACCAGCAGTGTGACTGTTTGCCAAAAAATGATACCAAAACCTGGCGTTATTAAATCCATAATCAAGAAGCTATAAGAAAGGGATTTTACTTAGTAGCAATCAGTAAGCAGACAAGCACGGCAAATAAAGCTACGCCTTCTATCAAAGCCGCGGCAATAATCATAGCGGTTTGTACTTTATTTCCTGCTTCCGGCTGCCTTGCTATCGCTTCCATAGCAGAACTGCCTATTTTGCCAATACCTAAGCCAGCACCTAAGGCAACGATCCCTGCGCCTATTCCTGCGCCTATTAAACTTAAACTTACATCGAGTAATAATAAATGTTGAACTTGCATATAATGTTAATGTTTTAAAGATTATAAAATGTAAATAACAGCTTTTCTCGCATGAAGGCATTGAGCCCTCTTTCTATAAAAGCGATTCCAAAAAGAACTGCAACAAAAATACACTTTTTTTATTTACGAAAAATGGTTTCGGCCATCCGCTGCAGTGCTACAAACTTCGGAACCACTCAGAGCTGATGCTATAAATAGCATAAAAGCAGTTACTTTGTTACTCATAAAGAAGCACGGAGTCTATGAGACATGCCATTACTGCAGTCTTTTCATAACTAGTATGTATGCGTAATCTGCTACCTACATAATGTATAGCATAGCTTCAAGCACCCTATTATCTATCATTTATGTCCACAAATAAACTATACCTCCTCGATGCCATGGCGCTCATTTATAGAGCCTACTTCGCCTTTAACAACAGTCCTCGATTGACTTCCAAAGGATTGAATACGGGTGCTATTTTAGGCTTTACGAATACCTTAGTAGAAATCATTCAGAAAGAAAAACCTTCCCACATGGCAGTCGCTTTTGACACCAGTGCCCCCACATGGCGACATAGGACCTATCCAGCTTACAAGGCGCATAGAGAGAAGCAACCTGAAGATATCTCCATAGCGATTCCCTCCATTCAAAAGATACTAGCCGCTTTTCATATACCTGCGATTGCATTAGACGGTTATGAAGCGGATGATGTAATTGGCACGATTGCTTATCAAGTGAAAAAGAAAGACTTTTCTGTATACATAGTTACGCATGATAAAGACTATGCGCAGCTGGTAGGAGATCACATCTATATCTATAAACCTGCCTATATGGGTGCTAGCGCAACGATTCTATCCGAAAAAGAAGTCTTGGAGAAGTGGGGGATTAGCACTATCAGTCAAGTAAAGGATATCCTAGCGCTACAAGGAGATACTTCCGATAATATTCCTGGCATTCCTAAAATCGGCATCAAGACCGCACAAAAGTTTTTGCAACAATTTGATTCATTAGAGGAACTTCTCGCCCGCACGGATGAGCTTCCGGAAAGATGGCAAGCGCATGTGCGTGCCTATGCGGAACAAGCGACGTTATCCAAAGAACTAGCTACCATCCACACCGATGTGCCTTTGAACTTTGACCTAACCACAAGTCGTTACAAAGGTCCAGATACTTCCGCATTGCAAGCTATCTTCCAAGAGCTGGAATTCAACTCACTGGCACGTCGTGTACTAGGGACGGGAAAAAATAATACTGCCAGCACATCCCCGCTTCCGCAACTACCTCTTGCGGAACCTGCTCCCACACCTTCGCCTACGGAGCTTGATAGCACACCCGTAAATCCTTCTCCTTACGTAACCCTACATACCACTCCGCATCAATATCATGTGATGGATACCCCTGCATTGCGAGCGCAACTCATACATTACCTGCAGCTCCAATCTGCTTTTTGCATAGATACCGAAACCACGAGCCTCAACATTCAACAAGCGCAATTGGTAGGCATCGCTTTTGCCTACTACCCAGGGGAAGGATATTACGTGCCCATCCCTGCAGATCGGAAGGAAGCAGAAGCAATAGTAGCCGAATTCAAGGATATATTACAAAATACTGCCATCGTCAAAATCGGGCAAAACATCAAATACGACCAAGGGATCCTGCGGCAATATGGAGTAGAGCGCCTCCGTCCGATCTTCGATACAATGTTAGCACATGCGTTGATAGCGCATGATAGACCCCATAACCTCACATCCTTGGCGGAACATTACCTGCATTATCACCCCATCCCTATTGAAGAATTGATTGGCTACACTAAAAGCACGCAGCTATCTATGCGCGAGGTAGATCTCCAACTAATCAAGGACTATGCAGCAGAAGATGCGGATATTACCCTGCAGCTGAAGGAACCACTGGCAAAGGCTATTGCGCAGGAAAACTTGCAACAGTTATGCTATGACGTGGAGTTTCCATTGGTACAAGTGCTCGTAGATATGGAGCATCAAGGGGTGAAAGTGGATACTGACTTATTGCAAACGCTATCATCAGAGCTGGCGGTAGAATTATCAAGTTTAGAAGCTGACATTCATAACCTGGCAGGCAGGTCTTTCAACCTGAGCTCACCTAAGCAACTCGGAAGTATTTTGTTTGAAGAATTAAAGATTACCGCTGCTAGCAAAAAGACGAAGACAGGGCAATATGCCACAGGCGAAGAAGTACTAGCGGACTTAACGCACCTACACCCCATCATCCCTAAAATCCTTGCGCACCGGGAGTTACAAAAACTGAAATCCACCTACATAGATGCGTTACCGCAGTTAATCTCTCCCATAGATGGGAAATTACATACCTCCTATAATCAAGAAATTGTTACCACAGGCAGGCTCAGCTCCGCGCGTCCGAATCTGCAAAACATCCCCATCCGCACAGAAAGAGGTCAAGCTATCCGCAAAGCTTTTGTGCCTAGCCAACCAGAGAACGTGTTACTATCGGTAGATTATTCGCAGATAGAGTTAAGGATTATGGCTGCTTTCTCACAAGATGAAACTATGATGCAAGCCTTTCAAGAAGGGAAGGATATCCATACTTCTACCGCTAGCAAACTATTTAAAGTTCCCCTAGCACAAGTAGATGCCCATATGCGCAGGCAAGCCAAGATGGCCAACTTTGGTATGATCTATGGCATCTCCGCCTTTGGGCTAGCCAAAAGAATGGGGATAACGCGTTTACAAGCCGAAGAAATTATACGCGCATACTTTCAGGAGTTCCATGCAGTGAGTAGCTATATGCAACACATTATCAAGGAGGCCAAAGCGCAAGGCTATGTCACGACCGTATTGGGTAGAAAAAGGTACCTCCGGAACATTAACTCCAGAAACGCCACACTGCAAAAGGAAGATGAACGGAATGCCATCAACGCACCCATACAAGGGACCGCTGCGGAGATGATTAAAATAGCCATGGTGAATATCCACCACTGGTTGCAGCACGAACGCTTGGAAACGAAGCTGATCTTACAAGTACATGATGAGTTAGTGTTTGATGGCCCTGAAGCAGAAGTAATCCATGTAAAAGACACTGTAATAAAGCTGATGGAGGATGCGTTGCCCTTACAAGGGGTCCCTATAGAAGTGCAAGCGGGGATAGGAAGGAGCTGGCTGGAAGCGCATTAACAGGATTCAGTAACAGGTATCAGGCTACCCCGATTTTTAACAAATGTTAAAGCAATGATTATATCATGACTTTTGTGCCTTTCATTGCGCAACCACCTTTCACTATCAACCAACAGCCACCACACATCACCACCCTTTTACCTCCTCGCCAACAACCTCCCACCTCTCCAGTAGCGACTGGAATGGTAAATTTGTGGTAAATAGGAGATGAAGTGGGCGATGAAATGAATTACGTCATTGCGAGGAGCCTTAGGCGACGAAGCAAACCAGACGTAGTGCATTAGTATGAAGCAGACGTAGGGCATTATCGAAGCATACACACAAGCCACGCCATCCACTTACCATGGATTATATCCGCGTACGCAGAGGCCACGCCCCGATGAGTCCTTCGGGGTTGTCTTCGCTTTGCTCGCAATGACGCTATGCCTCCCCATATCGCCTTTTCATGGACCCGCCAACAACCTCCCACCTTTCCAGTAGCGACTAGAGTGGTAAATTTGTGGTAAATAGGAGATGAAGGGGGTGATGAAATGAATTACGTCATTTTGTCGTATGCTTGATGAATTTTTTCCATACTTTGTGTTTAAGGTTTGTAGATCATGTTCAACAGCCTAAAATCTCTCATAACGGGTGCTTGCATGCGAGCTAGGTTTGTGGTGACGAGGGGTGCCTGCGTTAACATTTGAAATTTTTATAGATATGAAAGCTTTAGATATTTTATTGACCTGCCTGCTGCTATGGGGTATATACAGTGGCTTTAAAAAAGGATTTGTGGCAGAATTGTATTCCCTAGGGGCTTTTGTCATCGCTGCTATGTGTAGCTTAAAACTAATGAAGTTGTTGGTGGAGTTTTTGAAGACCTGGAACATTCACTGCAACACACCTGCTTCTTATGTACTCGTTATGGTTGCTTTTCTAGCCATTGTTATTATCGTCACATTATTGGGTAAGCTCTGTAAGTACTTGATTCATTTAACGGCTTTAGGAGGAGTAGATCAATTATTCGGAGCGCTACTTGGGGCTGTTAAATGGGGACTCTGTATCCTGTTCTTTTTTAGCTTGGTACATACGTTGGCACTACCGCTACCTGATAGTTATGTGGTGGATCACTATTTGCTGCGGTTACAGCAATGGATTGAACCGTATTGTATGCGCTGGCTGCATAATTATATCTATTCTTTGAAGGAAAACTATGCCTATAGTGGGGTATCCATTTAAGGTCTTGTATAGCGCTTTGCATGCCTCTATACAGGGGCTGTTAAGCATTCCGTATCCTTATTCGGGCTCTTTGGTGAGCCATAGTGCAGGATTAAGCTTCTCTAGGCCATTCCAAATTTGTAATTGTAGCTCACTGATGTGATTGTTATCCGTACTCACGATGCCGATAAAGTCCTTCATATGCACTACCTGTCCTACTTTTACGTGGACTGCACTCAATTTGGCATATACGGTATGGTATTGCCCATGTTGAATGATCACTACATAGTTCATTCCAGGGACAAAGGAAACGGTTTTGATAAAGCCGTCAAAGATAGCATGGACGGTGGCTTGGGCTTCTGTCTGAATATCAATGCCTAGGTTCTCCACTTGTACATTCTTGAAAACAGCATGCGCCCTTCTCCCAAATTTGTTGCTGATGAATCCTTTTTTGACGGGCCAAGGTAGTTTTCCTTTGTGTTTGGCAAACCGGGTTGATAACAATTTGCCTGCGGCAGATATGGCTTGTGCAGCACGATTAGCAGGCTTGTTACTGTCTTGGGCTGTAGCTGCCGCTTTCTTTGCTGCTGCGGCAAGGGCTAATTCTTTTTTAACAATATCGGAGATCAACTTATCTAACCGCTTAACGGCTGCATTGTGTTGATGGAGCTCCTTGGTTAACTGCCCTTGTTGTTGTTCTAGCACTCCAATCAGTTCTTGTTGCTGCGTTTTGCTCTCTTGCAAGCCTGTTTGCTCACACTGTCTCCTATGCAGCAGCAAGCCTTTTCTTTTAGCTTTATTGGTTAAGTGTTTTTTCTCATGCTGCAGCTGTAGTTCCGTTTTTTTTATCTGCGCAAAGTGCTGTTTTCTAAGCTTTACATACTCCTTGGTGATACTTAGTTTTTGTAGCAGTACCTGAAATGTATCTGCAGAGAAGATAAAGACCAGTACATTGATGTGTTGCATGGATTTAGATCCCCAAAATAAAATCTTAGCATACTCCTCTTCCAACTGTATCAACTCCGCTTGCAGGGTTTGTATCTTATGCTCTTTTTGCGCCATTTGAGCATTTACCACCTGCAGTTCTTTTGAGAGAGAACCAATGAGCTGCTCATTAGATTCTATTTTTTTGTTGATAGCGGTGAGTTGACCTGTGTTGAGGGCTTTCTTAGAAGTAGTCTGCTGTAAAATCTGGTTGATGGTCTTAATGCGTTGCAAGAGTACCTTCCTATCCTTACTAAACTGATCTTTATCTAATGCGGTAGCGCTTATAGACCCTATGCCTAGCACGCAGAAGAGCCCTAGCAAAGCGCTATACCAACAAATATTTCTGTAGCGCTTCATGTGAAGTTGGGGATTGTTGAGTTGAGGGATGCAATCACAAGGAGGCGAAAGGCAGGGAGCAATTTGCCGTTTTGATGATTAGAGAAGGAATCGGAAGTAATGATCAGCATATGTGCTAACGATATGCATAATGTGAGTATTGAAGAAGCGGTCTGGACGGGACTCGAACCCGTGACCTCCTGCGTGACAGGCAGGCATTCTAACCAGCTGAACTACCAGACCTCTTATTTGTAAGGTGATCAAAATTACATAAAACTTTTAAATACTATACGATTACGGCATTTAAATCTTACCACCGACAGCGTTTTTACAGCTCCGTAAAATATGAGGTTGTGTGACTAAATGTAAAAGCTCACAAGGATATGGATCATTTTATCATAGAATAGATAGTACAAATTTTTATCTGTCGGGTGTTAAGCCCAAGAAAAGAACTCAATTAATCCTAAAATATGGATAGCTAAAAAAATGCATGGGGAACATGATATGTGTATAAACGATATTTGTCGAACTTTACAAATATCAAGATCTAGTTTTTATAGATACCTTGGCATTGCAAAAAAACACGGGAAGTAATACATTTCTAACATCTCAACTATGGATTCACAACAAAGTACAATCAAAAGAGGCGGTATAGGATCAGATGACTTTAAGAAATTAGTCATTAAAAACTCATATGTAGATAAAAGTCTCTTTGTAAAAGAAGTCATCGATGATGAAAACGATGTGATTCTTATCACTAGACCTAGACGCTGGGGAAAGTCTTCTAATATGAGTCTCTTAAAAACTTTTCTAGAACTAGAAGTAGATAAAGAAGGTAATCCCTTACCTGATGTACAGAAGACAAACCCTGTCTATTTTACGGGAGGAATAATAGAGGAGGATGGTATAGAACAGACATTACCTCCATTAAAAGTTATCGACAAAGCATACTACTCTGCTGAAAAGGACTATGAAGCTTATAGAAAAACCATGAATACATTGGGTAGGTATCCTGTAATCATGATGAGCTTTAAAGACCTAGGTGGTTCTACCTATGAAAAGATTGTAGAAGGATTTAAGATTAAGCTTAGAAAAGTATTTGATCAACATAAATATCTATTAGCTAGTTCCCAGCTAACTGAAATAGAGAAAGCTACATTTAACCGCTATTTATCTACAAATATCACAGAAAAAGAGGTAGAAGATTCCATCAGTTATTTAATGGAATGCCTTTACAAACACTTTGGCCAAAAAGTATGGGTATTAGGAGATGTTTACAATTCACATAGGCAACCAAATAAATGCACATGCTAAAGCCACCATAGAT
>JALRAY010000046.1 GCA_023257955.1 Amoebophilaceae bacterium
ATCAAGAGCGTTTTACAGCTAGGGATCGCCTTTCATAAGAAAGAAGTAGCGGTGGTGCATGAGGTGATAGCATTACCCACCTTGTGATAGGTGTTGCTCGCTTATAAACACATGACACTTACCTTTGTAGGGCATATAGCAGAACATTATGTCTCTTTGCCACCAGTTGGATGCTTTAGCAATCCAAGTACTTTAGACTCATTCACATAGTTTTATCATGCGTAATCAAATAACCCGCTTCCTGCGTTTTTCGTATAGGTCATTTCCTAATTTCTTAACGTTACTCAATTTGGTAAGTGGTAGCATTGGTACCATTTTAGTATTCCAAGGAAGGTTATTAGATGGGGCTTTGTTGGTGCGGGTAGGTGCTTTGTTTGATTTCTTGGATGGTTTGGTGGCACGTGGCTTGCGGTTGTATTCACCTTTGGGTAAACAGTTGGACTCGTTAGCGGATTTGATTACTTTCGGGTTCTTGCCAACGTTGATTATGTATACCCTCTTGGAACAACCAACTTCCGCGCACTTTCTCCCTTATTTTGCACTCCTGATTGTGGTGTGTTCGGCTTTGCGGCTTGCTAAGTTCAACATATCTACGGATCAGAAAAATAGGTTCTTAGGACTTTCTACTACGGCGTTGGGTATTTTTATTAGCACCCTACCTCCTATTATTGCTAACAATCACGTCCCTATTATTACGCAGATGTTGGCGGCTCCCAGTACGTTAGGTGCTTTATCCTGTATCGGGTCTATGTTGTTGGTTTCGAACATTCCCTTTATGGCGTTGAAGTTCCAGGGCTATAGCTGGCGGCTTAATCGTATCCGGTATATCTGTTTAGGTTCAGCTATTATAAGTATGGTTGTATGGCGGGTAGAAGGTATTGGCTTAAGTTTGCTAGTATATATTGTTTTCGGAAACTTGTTGCAAAGGTGTATAGGCAATCAAAGTACGGTGAAGGGATAAGTATCATCGCTATCCAGCTTCCCCTTGCTATCAGGCACTAACTTTTACGCTATCTACTTCCATGATGCCCTCTGCATTCAATTGTTGGAGCTGTACTTGTTGTATGGTATTAGCCCAATCGGAACGATAGGGTGTGCTTACGCGGATGTAGTTATCAGAAAATCCTTCCATATGTCCTTCTTGGGTAGCGGTCTTCTCAAAGAGGACGGCTGCTGTCTTTCCTACGTTTTCTTCATAGAAATATCTTTCCTTTTTCATAGACAGTGTGCGTAACATGGTGGCTCTGCGGTCTCTTTCTGCTATAGGGACGCTATTGGGCAGTGTAATGGCGGGGGTATTGTCTCTTTCTGAATAGGGAAATACATGCAAGTAGGAGATCGGTAGTTGATTCAGAAATTGATAGGTGTCTAGGAATTTCTCCTCGGTTTCTCCTGGGAAGCCTACGATTACATCCACGCCGATGCAGCAGTTGGGCATAAGTTTTTTGATATGGGCCACTCTTTCGGCATATAGCTCGCGGTCGTATCTGCGGCGCATCTGTTTCAGGATATCGTTATTGCCGGATTGTAGGGGCATGTGAAAGTGAGGAACAAAGCGTTTGGAATGTGCGACAAAATCAATGATTTCGTCTTTCAATAAGTTAGGCTCTATGGAGGAAATGCGGAACCTTGCGATTTCTTCTACATCCTCTAGGGCGTGTACGAGGGCTAAGAAGTTAGTTACCCTGCGATTGTTTACAATGCCATAGTCACCTACGTTCACGCCTGTAAGCACTATTTCTTTTATATCTTGTTTGGAGAGTTGTTTGGCTTGTGCGACAATGTTCTCCATGCTATCGCTTCTGCTTTTGCCACGTGCGAGGGGAATGGTGCAAAAGGAGCATTTATAGTTACAGCCATCTTGGACTTTCAGAAAGGTGCGGGTTCTATCTCCGATGGAATAGGCGGGGGTAAAGTCATGTACATGGTGGATGCAAGAGACATAAATTTCGGACTGTTGCTTTTTCTCAAAGTCTTTAATCAGCTCAAAGAGTTTAAACTTTTCATTGGTACCAAGTACTACATCTACGCCAGGGATATCTGCTATCTCTTGTGCCTTTAGTTGGGCATAGCATCCCATAATGATGATAAAAGCTTGTGGAGAGATGGAGAGGGCTTTGCGCACAATGTGCCTACATTTTTTGTCTGCATTATCCGTCACCGAGCAGGTGTTGATAATGAAAATGTGGGGATTGTCTTCAAATGCTACCCTTTCATAGCCATGGTCTGTGAACATCCGGCTAACGGTAGAGGTTTCAGAGAAGTTGAGTTTACAACCAAGTGTATAAAAAGCGACGCGTTTCATAGGGAACTAAATTAGGCATAAGGCCTCAGATCTGCAGAAGAAAATGAATGATTTATAAATTTCGGCAGCTTCTTTTTGAAACTATGTGGGGGATGCGTAATTTTATATCGGCAAATCGGTATGTCCAGCTCCTATTCGAATCCCCTAGGTCTGGAAGGAAGCAAGGGCAGGTAGTTGTAGCGGTCGATACTCGGTTTGCCATTTTTCTTTTATCCCCTTTCCTCCCTTTCCCTATGTCTATAGTAGCCCGCAACCTTACGAAAGCCTTCCACCAACAAGTCGCCGTCAATCAGCTTAGTTTTGAGATCCCTATTGGCAAGGTAGTCGGTTTATTAGGCCCTAATGGTTCTGGCAAGTCTACAACCATGCGCATGTTGACGGGGTATGCTTTACCTTCATCCGGAACCATTCATATCTGCGGGTATGATATGCAAAAAACGCCCCTACATGCTAAGCAGCAAATAGGATATCTGCCAGAGAAAAATCCGTTATACCCACACATGTACGTGCGCGAATACCTTCAGCTGATGGGGAATATGCAGCAGCTTTCTGCTAAATTGTGTGCGCAACGCATTGATGAGGTGATCACACAATGTGATATCCAGGATATGCAGCATAAGAAGATTGGGGTATTATCTAAAGGGTATCAACAAAGAGTAGGTTTAGCACGTGCGCTGTTACATCATCCGAAGGTATTGATCCTAGATGAGCCTACAACAGGCTTAGACCCGCATCAAATCCACCACATGCGGGAGGTCATCAAAGCATTAAGTAGAGAAAAGGCTATTTTGCTTTCTACACATATTATGCAAGAGGTAGCAGCGATCTGTGACCATGTGATGATTTTGTATCGAGGGGAGTTGCGATTATCGAAGTCATTAGAGGAATTAGGATCAGCAGAACGTTTGGAGGATGTTTTTACGGGGGTTACCAAAGATGTGGTGGGATAAACTCAAATCGTTCAAAGTAGGGGGCTATATGCTCTTTTGTGGCATTGCTACGTTTGTTAGCGTATAGAGAAATTGTTAACAAAGTCTATTTAAAACCTATGAAAATATTTACGAAGGCATTAATGCGCAATATGATTATATCCGCCTTATGCTTAGCTATGAGTGCTTGTGGAGGTGCTGAGCGAGCACAAACTATTGTACCTGAGGCTTCGTCAGAGGAAGTAACAGCGCAAGCCAATGCTAGGGAGGTAGAATTAGCACCAATGAAGGGATATAGCAGACCAACCCTGGGCACAAGGACCAACTAAGTCGGAGGTATCTAATGCGTACACGGATTCAACATCGCACGTTGATGTATCGGAAGCGCTACTGAATAGTGGTTATGCAAAGGCGCTTGTAGGCCAGGTTTTTATGGGGTTTTCAACTATCGACAAAATTGTTAGCAGCAGAGAGGAAAGAGGAATAGGCGATTTGGTAGCTGCGGGTGAGTGGTACAAAGCTGCGTTAGGTTACAGCAACTGTGCGACTTGTAAAATGCGTTTTCAGCACTTGCCCTGGGGGAAGGTCAGTGGTTATGGAATTGGTTTTGCAGCGGGTGCTGCGCTGGTGTATATGGGGCATGAGCAGCAATCATTACTGTGCACAGGGCATAAGGGAGCAGATTGCGACACATCACGCTTTGTCAATGGCGGTTCGTTAATCTGTACTGCTGCACTAATGAGGTTATTTTACAGTGTATACACTGTGCCTTCGGATTATGGTTTTTGCAAAAGAAAGGGCCTTGCAGAACGCGTAACCGATGTAGGGATGCAGCAGTACTACTACATCATGTCGGCCATATGCGCGGAGCAATCAGCATATAGTTTCGCATGTTTGAGCAATGATAATTTTACCCAACGGCTTGATTTGTCGGATAGTGTATCTTGCTTTCGCTGGAAGGAAGCTTGCGCGCACGATGGAAACGTGTTGCTGAGTTAGAGACTGATGAGAATAAGCGATGTGTGTATGCCGAGCGAGCGGACTTAATGCTGTGGATGATTCTTTGGTGCCAGCGAGGAAATACCGATCGATTGAAGCAAGCGGCAGCTACATTTATGCAGTTAGCCAATAGCGAGTACACGAGTGAGCCGGAACGTGTCTTGGATGCATATCGTGCGATGTTAATTGCGGATAGTATTCAGGGGTACTGCGTACGAACCCACCTAGATGTATCAACAGAAAATTGTGAGGTTTGTAGTTGGTGTCAGAATTGTGTAGATCAAGGGAAAGCTATAGTTGTAATGCATGGGTATCACATGTTAGACATGTTTCGCCACAGAATCAAAATACACCAACGAAGATGCAGCCTTTGCCTCTAACAGGCATTGATAGGTGAAAAGCGTGATAACGACATGTGGCCAGGATTTGACGGTAAGGTAAAAATAGTGCCAGCATGCGAGGTTTTGTAAGGAGCATCTCTCAACAAACTTTTAAAGGCGAAACGGCAATTAGGCTATTTGCCAGAAAAAAAACCCGTTATATCCTCACATGTACGTACGCGAATACCTTCATCTGATGGACGTATGCAGCATCTTTCTGCTACTCTATGTGCGCGCAACGCATTGATGAGGTGATCTCACAATTTGATATCCAGGATATGTAGCATAAAGAAGATAGGGACATTATCTAAGGGGTATCAACAAAGGGTAGGTTTAGCACGCGCGTTGTTACATCATCCGAAAGTATTGATCCTAGATGAGCCTACGACAGGCTTAGACCCGCATCAAATCCACCACATGCGGGAGGGCATCAAAGCATTAAGGCAGGAAAAGGCTATTTTGCTTTCTACACACATTATGCAGGAGGTAGCGGCTATCTGTGACCATGTGATTATTTTGTATAAGGGGGGGGGTATCGAGGCCATTAGAGGAATTAAGATCAGCAAAGCGTTTGGAAGCTGTTTTTACGCAGGTTACTAAAGGTGAGAAGTACTACAGTTCTTAAATGTAGCTGTAAGAAACGTAAATTTTCATGAGATCTCAGTGTAGTCCAACTGAAGTAGTGCCAATGTCCGATAACAATTACATAACCTTGCATTGTAGTCTAACTGAAGTAGTGCCTCATCACGCTATAACCCTTGAAGCGGGTATTTATGCTACTACCTGAGTAGCTACTCATTTTATTTCATTCGCAAAACTATTATGAGATACACATTTAAAGCATACGAACGCCTGAAAGGAAAAAAACGCATTGCAACGCTTTTTCAAGAAGGGCATATAATCAATGATTTCTCTCCGCTACAGTTGATTTATTTACCTGTAGAAGACGAGGCTATGACATATCATCAGGTATTATTTAGCGTACCCAAGAAGCGATGCAAGCATGCAGCGGATAGAAATAGGTTGAAACGCAAAATGCGGGAAGCCTATAGACTTAATAAGCATCGTTTACTACTCCCTTTCGCTAATAAGGCAGCAGGGCATTTTTTATTAGCTTACGTGTATACCGCTTCCGACATCCATCTCAGCTTTGTAACTATTCAAAATCAAATCTTGGCAAGCATTGCTTATCTCAATCAGGTAATTATTGATGGGAGTGATAATCTTGTTTCCTAGCTTTTCATAAAACCTCTATGGCGCTTATCCTGAGTATAGAAACCAGTACTGCTATCTGTTCGGTAGCAATACATGCAGATGAGGAGTTGTTGGCGTATAAAGCGGTCCCCATCAATCGCTCTCATGCGGAATCCTTGTTACCTATGATCCATCATCTTTTGCAGGATTATACAATGCAAGACTTGGCAGCTATTGCCATTGCTGAGGGGCCTGGTTCGTATACAGGGTTACGGATTGGAGCAGCCACTGCTACGGGGCTTTGTTATACCCTCGATATCCCATTGATAGCTATTAATACACTGGAGGCTATGGTATCGCAGGCACAGCCTTTCAATATGAGAGGAGCGTGGTGCTGCCCTATGATAGATGCTAGACGTATGGAAGTGTATTGTTTATTGACGGATGGCGATGGCAAGATTGTAACAGAAGCGCATCCACATATTGTGACGGAGGATAGCTTTCAGGAATTACTTACTAGACAGGATGTATGGTTTTTCGGAGATGGTGCAGCGAAATGTAAGCCATTATTAGCGCATCACAAGCATGCCATTTTTATAGACGGTATCTCCTCCTCTGCACAACAGGTAGGGGCTTTGGCTTATGCTGATTTTAGGAAGCAGCAATTTGTGGATATCAATACATTTGTTCCAAAGTACTTAAAGCCTTTTATGAGTCGTAATCGTGTTGTTGCGTAGATAAGCATAACCATCCCATAGGGTCTTATTGTAAGGATTATGATTTATTTGCAGCATGCGCCAATTTTGAGATTTTCAAATTTCAGACGTGTAACGGCCATTCCGCACCTGTGCTCGTGGCGCACAGGTGCGGAATGGCCGGTTGAGGGGAGTTGGCGGGTTGAAAGCTAGGGCTAGGAGGCAGGGTAGTATGTTGAGTTGATAGGGTGGTGGCTGATGGTTCTTCATCGTCATCGTCTTCTTCGTCGTCAGGAGGTGGTGATAGCGGCTCGGTGGTTATATTTTCGGGCGATTCTGTTGCTGCTGTGAATATTGCTATGGCTTGTGTTTTTTCGATGTCATCCTTGCTATAGGGCTCTACATGGGGGTTTATGCAGCTACAGTCTTGCTCTAGCAAGGCTATGCAGCAACAGCCTACTATAATTAGGCCTTGGGCGGTAAGCTTACTATGTGGGTGTGCGTGTTTCATAGCAGTGTACGTAAGGGGTGAATGTTTGTGGCAAAGGTAAGGAGAATGTTGGAATGCAGGAGCTTGAAATGTTGTTGATAGCTTTTGCGCGTCCAGATAAGGCTAGTATCTTCAGTGGGAGCTACCCCTGAGACAACAGTTAGCATCCTGTAGCAACGGCCCCCTGCACAGCTAAAGCCTGCGCATATGTCACCCTATTTACTTGCCAGGCATGTGCGTATGCCTTATCTTGCAGTCAGATACAAGCTAGGCACTGCCTAGCAGGTGCCCGTATACATATAAAGTTTAACCTATAACATCGAATCCTTATGAAGTATAACATTCAGATGAACGTAAAAAGCAACATCACACGTTTTAACAAAGGCATAGCCACCCTATTACTCATCAGTCAACTACCTGACCAGCTGCGGCGGGTTTAAAGAAACCATAGTCCCCAGTAGGCCATCACCAGAACCCATACACGAGGCCTATGAAGAACCCATACAAACGTATGATAGCCACATAGGATTTGAAAGCAACGCTATTGATGAACCCTTTGCGTTTCACACCACCACTATAGAAGGCACTGAACTCACCTTCACTCACACCCCGTCATTACCCTCCCCGTCATTGCGAGGAGCCCTTCCCCTCCCGTCATTGCGAGGAGCCGAAGGCGACGAAGCAAACCATGACGCGTTGCTTCGTATGGATTGCTGCGCTCCGCTCGCAATGACGGAAG
>JALRAY010000047.1 GCA_023257955.1 Amoebophilaceae bacterium
GCCTTGGATGTAGTAGCTACTACGTATTTGCCTTACATCTGGAAAAATTTGATTAGCATGCCACTAGCAGCGCAACACTTGCAGTGGTTTATCAGCCATACAATGCTGCTATTCCTAGCGTGGTTCTTTGTAAAGAATACAGCGTACTTCCGGGAGATGACTATCTTTTCTATGACGAATCAGGTTATCAAGCAGCTGCGACTGCAGGTGATTCTGAAGACGCATACCATTAACATACTGGATCTCGCACGGTATAATGTACAGGAGATTATCAACTGCACGGGACGTATCTCGCAGAGCGTGCGCAACTTCATGCGGGTTTCTTTTATCTCCATCTTCCCTAGCATCGCCAAGATAGTGAGTCTGTCTATCGCCCTACTGACGGCGCATAGGCTGTGTGGAGGCATAATCCTGGCTGCGTATATGGGCATTGGAATAGCTGCACTCGGCTTGAGATATTACACAGCTGCCAAAATGAAGGCATGGCATTTAACGGATACCGTGAATGTGGCTATGGGGCATAATCTATATAATACAGCTTCTATTCGTTTTAACCCTACGCGGCATCATCAGGAGTTGACGCATTTATTTGACTTAGAAGCCAAGGCATGGGAGCGATTCAATACCGTCTTCTATAGCTTGTATTTGGTGCAGAATGGTATCTTTTACCTAGGAGCAGGAGCCGTGTTTTGTTGGTTGATGATAACCTATGCACAGGGTAGCGTGTCGCTAGAGACGTTGATCCTAGTCTACGGACTATTAGGTTCACTACACCATCCTTTGATGGAGGTCTTGCGGAATCTGACGCGTTTTCTGGGAGGCATTATTGATATGCATAAAACATTGGCTATCCTAGAGATGCCTTCCGAGAAGAAACCACTGCAGTTGGGAGCGTGCACGCCGCAAAGCATTCACTTACGGAACGTTACCTTCGGATATGAGACACATAAACCGTTACTATCCGGTATTAATCTAACGATTCATCCGGAAGATAAGATCGGTATCTTAGGAGCTTCCGGGACAGGCAAGTCTACACTGTGCTACATTATGGCAGGGTTGATACAAACAGATACGGGGAAGGTATGGTATGGCGACGCAGCTATGGATCAAATAACATCCGCCTCTTTAGGAGCTTCCTTAGTGTATATACCACAACGACAGTTTATTCAACAGCTTGCAGTAGAAGACCATGCGTATGGCGTCCACTTGAAGCAAAAACCGTTGAGCGGCGGAGAATATCAGCAGGTATTATTACAAGCAGCGCTACAAAAGCGCCCACAAGTCATTATCCTAGATGAAACGTTTAATGCGCTAGATGAGGTGACTGCCCATAAACTACTGACACAAATTATGGAGACAATTCCTACGGTTATTATGGTAAGCCACTCCCAAACTATGCTCCGGCATATGGACCGTCTCTTCGAGCTAAAAAATGGAAAGCTGCTTGCTTACAGGCAATAAAGGATTGTCACATCTATATATCGCAGAACTAACTTTGATCGCATAAAGCTAATAGACTAAGGATCCTAAAACCGTTTCACGTGAAACTATTGATAAGTAGTCTTTGCGTTATTCGTATGATTGCTATAAGGGAAATATATCATTGCCAGGAGCCGCCCCATCCCCGTCATTGCGAGGAGCCCAAGGCGACGAAGCAATCCATACGTTGTGTTGTGTTACGCCACCCATCCCCGTCATTGCGAAGAGCCGAAGGCGACGAAGCAATCCATTTCCTTAAACATACGCTTTACGCGTGAATACGCGCGAGCGTGGCATAAAAGCACGCTAAATACTTTTGGTATCATTAGGAGGAGACAAGGAGCGGCACTATAATCAGTTTTGCGATTGCCGATTGTAAGATAACGCAGCTGCTAGGTATTATCTTTGGTGGCATTCTAAAAATAGGGGTGCTTGCTTGATACCGATCAATACATGGGTTCGGGTTGCGTATGAAGCAACTAAATTGCAGCAGTGCTAGCAGCAGACTAAGGTTACACCCCTCCCTCACAAGGATAGCTTCGGCTTGATATCGACATACACATTTTCTATATGGCTACAAAAACAAATACTTTCTTACATAATTTCTTTCACCTATCGCTTTTACGCACCATTTCTCACATCTTGCCGCTGATCTCCACGCCTTTCCTAATCAAAGCGATAGGAGTAAATGCTTTTGGTATCTTGGAACTATCCAAAGCGATCACCATGTATTTTACTACGTTTGTGTGCTATGGCTTTCGGTATGCGGCTACCAAACAAATTACAGTGCATCAGCAGGATAAGGGCAGGATTGGGCAAATCATTAGCTCTATATATTTCATTCAATTGATTTTTATAGTCATTTCTGCGCTGGTGATGTGGGGGATGATCCGTTTTGTGCCCCAGGTGCAAAGTAATGCGATTTACTTGGTGAACTTTTTCCCTATTGTGATCACCAGTGGCTTGTTTCCCACTTTTATTTTCCAAGGTATCAATATGATGCGGTCGTTGGTAGCCATTAACCTGGGTGCTAAGCTGCTTTTTTTAGGCAGCGTATTGTTTTTTATTCATGCACCTGCTGATGCTATTTGGTTTCCTAGATTCTTAGCGGGGATAGATTTCTTTCGCTTGTTAGTGTCTTTGTTGGTTTTGTACGGGTACAAAGGCATTCCTTTTAAATATCCGCTGGTATCGATCATGAAGCAGCAACTAAAAGAGGGTAGTAATATTTTCTTCTCTCAATTGGCTACGTTGTTTTATGCACGGTTTCCTATCACGTTTTTAGGGCTTTTCGTGAGTACCGAGGCTGTTGGTATTTATACCTTAGGGGAAAAAATCACCAAAGCTACGGAAGGGATGCTGGAACCTGCCATGCAGGCGTTGTATCCGATCTCTCATTCTCAATTAGAGAAGAACTTATATCAAGGCTTGCGGTATTTAAGGCGTTTCTGCAAAACGGGTTTTGCCATCTTACTGGGCGTTGGGGTGATATATTTTGTTTTTGCAGATTTTATTATGTGGCTTTTCTTGAAGGGACAGCATATTCCAGAAGCGGTGCAGGTATTTAAAATTCAAGCCTTTATCGCCGCTATCATGTTACTGCACAATGTACTAGGTCTGCATGTGTTGATTCCGTTAAAAAAAGGGTATCTATATACGGCTGCTATCCTGTTAACGGGGTTAGTAGCTGTGTGCTTACATCTTATCTTGATACCGAAGTTTGCAACCCAGGGCGCTGCTAGTGCAATTGTCTTGAGTGAATTATTTACGCTATTACTGGTAGCCATTAGTGCTTATCGCACGGTGAAGAAAGCGCGGCTAAAAAACAATGATACAACTCCCTCTATATGATAGATGACCTACAAGTTATTTACCCCACCCACTATGAGCAAGCGCATATATCCCCTGTTGTATCAACTACATCACCAGATGCAATCTTTGCTAGCACCTGTTATCAAACAGGTACTGCTTGGGTTATTCCTTCTAATTTCCATAGGAGCTTCTTACACCACTACGTACGCAGAAACGATTACGGTCCCTTCAAAAATCACTTTTGCTAACATGCAGTTGCACATTAGTCCATCCGCTAAAAAAGAGATTGAGGAGAAAGTAAAATCTTTAACTGCTAGCCCTACACATTACCAAATACTACTGGATCGAGTGAACCTATACATGCCTATCATAGAAAAGATTCTGAAAGAGGAAGGCATGCCAGAAGATTTTAAATACTTAATCATCCAAGAAAGTGCTTTGATCAGCGACCAGGTCTCTGAGTCCAATGCAGTAGGTTTTTGGCAGTTTAAACAAGAAGCGGCTACAGAGGTAGGCATGCAGATAAATAGTCATATTGATGAGAGAATGCACATTGTGGAAGCCACACGTGGTTTTGCCAAGTATGTCAAAAAGCATTATTCCCATTTCAACAATTGGCTTTATTCCCTGTTGGGTTTTTATCTAGGTAGAGGAGGAACTATCCTCTACATCAAGGAAAAAAAATGGCACATTAAACCCAAGAAAGCCGCTATTGATCATCGCGCACATTGGTATATCTATCACTTTATAGCCCATAAGCTCGTCTTTCAAAAAGTTATAGGAAAAAAAAAGCATCCACATTTAAGGTTATATGAGTACAAAGCTTCCTCTGGCAAACAACTAGCAGCTATTAGTCGGCATTTTGAAGTACCTCTACAACACATACAGGAGTACAACAAATGGTTGAAGACTACAGAGGTGCCTACCAACACCCGATGTGCGATTATTGTACCCCTTAAGCATGGACAATACAAACGTTTAGATACAACAGAGCCTGCTACAAAACGACCTAAAAAAGACGTGATAGATTACAGCTCCTATTACCAGCATGCTGATAAGTTCCCAACAATAGCTCTTGACAATGCTCCAAAAAGGAAAATGAATCATGCAACTGTTTTACCAACAGAGGCCTTATTAATTAATGGTATTCCTGGCATAGTTGCGAAGGAGGAAGATACACTCGCCTCTTTAACGGAAAGAGGTAACATATTACTCTCTGAATTTTTAACGTATAATGATATCACAGCAGAGCATCTAATACAGACGGGACAAGTATATTACTTTCAAAAAAAACATAGTAAAGGGCCTATACACTACCACATTACACAACCAGCAGAAACGTGGTGGAGTATTGCGCAAAAGTATGGGGTGCAACTATCCGCTTTATGGCATAAAAATAGAATGAAGGAAGTTACGGACTTGCAACTTGGGCAAGTAGTATGGCTAAGGTTTATACGCCCTGCGCGTATTCCTATTGACTATGTACAAACGCCTGATTTGAAAGATGATGATATAACAACACAAAGTATGGCTCAAGAATCGCAAGAAGAAGAGGAATCATTACAGGTGGAGATGGTCAGTCTAGATCTGTAAATATGAAAGGCTTTATTAATTAGCCAATGTATCTAGCAACGATAGAAACCTTTAACAGTACAACAATAACAACACAGGACTATGAAACAATATTTAGATTTATTACAACATGTGGTGGATAATGGAGAACTAAAAACAGACCGCACAGGTACGGGTACTAAAAGCATATTTGGTTACCAAATGCGTTTTGACTTATCCGCGGGTTTTCCGCTGTTAACAACCAAAAAAGTACACTTTAAATCCATTGCCTATGAGTTGCTCTGGTTCCTACAAGGGAGTACCAACGTAAGCTATCTGCAGGAGCATGGGGTAACTATCTGGGATGAATGGGCCGATGAGCAAGGAGAGTTAGGCCCTATCTATGGTCATCAGTGGCGCAATTGGCCTACAACACAAGGTGATACTGTAGATCAAATAACGGAGGTAATTAAGAAGATAAAGGCGAATCCGAATGATAGAAGGTTGATAGTAAGTGCTTGGAATGTGGGAGAATTACATAAGATGGCACTACCTCCATGTCATGTATTGTTTCAATTTTATGTGGTGAACAATAGGCTTTCTTGTCAGTTATACCAACGGAGTGCAGATATCTTCTTAGGAGTACCCTTCAACATAGCTTCCTATGCTTTGCTGACGTGTATGGTCGCGCAGGTTTGTGACCTACAAGTAGGTGAGTTTATCCACACCTTAGGAGATGCGCATCTATATACTAATCACATAGAACAAGCGAATCTGCAATTGTCTCGTACGCCGCGTGCTTTACCGCAACTGAAGATCAATCCAGCCATCAAGGACTTATTTACTTTTCAATACAGCGACTTTGTAATAGCGGATTACGACCCCCATCCCGGCATTAAAGCGCCTATAGCTGTTTGAATTAGCTTACTCAATAAGCGGCTATCACAAACCTATCCTTGTTATGCAAGTCTTGTGCTACAGCTACTTCCCTAAAGTGATGCTTATAACATAGCGCGGATACATCTTTTCCAAACCTTTCATTGACTTCTAGATACAGCTTTCCACTGGATGTTAAATGCTTACTAGCCTGCTGTACAATCCGTTCATAAAACATTAATGGAGATTCATCAGGTACAAAAAGGGCCAGTGCTGGTTCGTAGGCAGTAACCTGTGCCCGCATGCACGCTACTTCTGAGATGCATACATAAGGTGGATTGCTGACAATAATATCCCACTTTTTCTTTGGTAAGCGATATTGTAAGATATCTAGTTGATGCCAGTGTATAATCGCTTGATGATGGGTTGCATTCTGGCGAGCTATTTGTAAGGCTTCTTCACTAATATCTAGCGCATCTACAAAAGGATTGCTTAATTCTTTTTGTAAAGTGATGGCGATACAACCACTGCCTGTAGCTATGTCTAATACCTGCAAATTAGAGAGCGGATTTTCCTGTACAATACGGAGAGTTAGTTCTTCCGTCTCCGGTCTAGGGATAAGTACAGCAGGCGTGACTTTAAATACCCGACTAGCAAAGTAAGACTCTTCTAATATATATTGGATCGGTTCTCGGTTATGTAATCGAGTGACTACATCTTCTAAAACGTTTGTTGATAAGTTCGTGGATAATTTTTTATCGAGGGCAATGGCTACAGCATCGTATCCATAAAAGTGCGCTATCACCCGTAAAACGATAGCTCTGCATTCTCCAGGAGTATGCACAAAAGGTAGAATGCGATGGAATAAATGCTCGTATAGCTCTTTTGTAGTAGTAATCATAGGTATATATATTCCAGAGATAATACTTACTCCTCAATAATGTGGATAAGTGTATTAATAACTCAAAGAATAACGGATTTTGAAGTGTCAATAACTACCTATAAAAGGTTGATAAACAGAAAGGGAGTAGAGAGGGAGTAGATTTGCGCAATAATAGGTTAGTTAAGAACAGCGTTATCAACACAATAAAAATACGAGGTAATTATTTCACTGATTCCTTGTTATGCACAAAATTTTTGAAACCAAGCTGAAAATCAAATATTAAAGAAAACTATTTTATGTGGATAAGTTTTTTTTATTCACATTTTATTCACAACTCCTAACACATGTAGCGTAATGGTTCTTGGTTATCCACATTTCCACACATGTAATAATGACAATATTCTTTTATTTAAAAATATAATATTATTAATTGTTGAGCGGGATGGGGTTCGAACAAATCACCGTTTTATCACTTAAAAAGATTACTTCTTTCAGCACGTCTGCTGTTTCTTGGTTAATTTGCGCTGGGGTTACTGAAGTCTTAGGAGGTTTGTTACTACCGCTACCTGTGGTTCCTCTGCAGGTGAGGGATCTCGCGCTTCCAATAGTATGAATAAACCTTGCTTGTTTGGACTTAAATACTACCCTTAGTCCTTTTTCTTCAGCCAACTTGGCCTATCCTCCATTGTAGCTTTATCTACTTTGATCTCGTAAACTTGATTAGGATCGTTGTGTTCTTTTCTGGTATATGGATAGGGGTGAGGCAGCAACCCTCGTAAATGATACGCTTCTTCATCCTCTACGATCTCTAGGAGCGTAAAACAGCACCTGGTTTCAGAAAACGGATTGAAGGGTACGATCTTAGCCGTATAGAATGTAGCAGGGGGTAAATCTTTGGCGTCAGCTTCATCAAATGCTTCACTATTTGCAAAGTATAACATAATCTTTCCCGTGGGTTGATTAAGCAGTAAATAATAGGGCGTTGCTATAACCGTTTGCGTCTTATCGAGTTTAATCCCTTCGGGTACCGGTGTCCAGATGGTTTTGCGGGGGAAGACATCAAAGAATTGTTTAGGCACCAGGTG
>JALRAY010000048.1 GCA_023257955.1 Amoebophilaceae bacterium
CGAACAGCCGACAGGTGATGTTGAGGCTTGCAATGTTTGCCCCTCTTGTAAAAGCTTAAATGAGCGGAGTTCCTTAAATATTTACGAGCTCGATGCCGCCTCCAATAATTCTGTGGATTAAGATCAAAAATTAGAAATATGAAATACATATTTATTACAGGTGGCGTTGTCTCCTCATTAGGAAAGGGATTAACAGCTGCTACAATAGGAACTTTATTATAACTACGTGGATTGAAAGTCTGTTTGCAGAAATTTGATCCATACCTCAACGTAGATCCAGGTACCCTCAATCCCTTTCAGCATGGGGAAGTGTACGTATTAGATGATGGAACAGAGACAGATTTATATTTAGGACACTATGAACGTTTTACACATTGTCAATTGTCAAAAGTCAATAGTTTAACCTCCGGTAAAATCTATGAACGCGTTTTGAAGAAAGAGCGTCACGGAGATTATCTGGGGGAAACTGTCCAACTGATTCCCCATGTCACAGATGAAATTAAGCAACATATCCGTGATGCAAATCCTGATGTTGATATTGTCATTACAGAGATAGGAGGCACAGTAGGAGACATTGAAGGATTACCATTTTTAGAAGCCCTCAGGCAACTTGCCTCAGAATTACCACGCGAAGATATCCTTTTTATACACGTTACCTTAGTTCCGTATTTGAAAGCAGCAGGAGAACTCAAGACAAAACCTTCTCAACAAAGTGTAGCGAAGTTAAGAGAAATAGGCATTCAGCCCGATGTGATAGTATGTCGTACAGAGTATGACCTCCCTAAAACCTTACGTCAGAAATTAAGCCTGTTTTGTAACGTACCTGTTTCAGCGGTTATAGAGGCCAAGGATGTAGCATCTATTTATGAACTTCCTTTGAGACTACATGCGGAAAAAGCAGATCAATTCATAGTAGATCGCTTGCAGTTGACAACATCTGCTCCTTTGATTAAACAATGGCAGAATATCGTTTGGCGTTTGCAACATACAACGCACCAGCTCAGCATCGCTGTTGTCGGGAAATACATTTCCTTAAATGATGCGTATAAATCTGTCTTTGAAGCATTAACGCATGCAGGTATTACACATGGTGTGTGTATTCAAGTAAAAAAAATAGATTCGGAAACCATTACCCAAGATACGATAGCGCTGCATTTAGAAAATGTGGATGGGATACTTATCCCTGGCGGATTTGGTGCCCGAGGGATAGAAGGAAAAATTTTGGCAGTAGCTTATGCACGTAAACATCAGATTCCTTACTTTGGATTGTGCTTGGGCTTACAAATAGCCATCATTGAGTTTGCTCGTAATGTTGCAGACTTGCAAGATGCTAATAGCACAGAGTTTGATCTTCAAACATCACATCCTGTCATTACAATGATGGCTGAGCAACATACTATCAAAGGAAAAGGGGGATCTAAAGGGGGATCTATGCGATTAGGTGCTTACACCTGTAGATTAGAGCAGAAAAGTTTAGCTATCCAAGCTTATGGCAAAGGCATCATACAAGAACGTCACCGACATCGGTATGAGTTGAATAATCAATATCGCACCATATTAGAAGAAAAGGGTATGCGCATGACAGGCATTAACCATGAGCGAAACCTAGTAGAGATTATTGAATTGTGTAATCATCCTTGGTTTGTAGCTGTTCAATTTCACCCCGAATTTCAATCCAAACCTACCCAAGCGCATCCTTTGTTTGCGGCTTTTGTGGAAGCAAGTTTAGCATACCATAAAGCACGTATTGTCAATTAGAATGCCTTCTAATTATCTTTTCTCACATAAAGCAGTACGTTAGTAACGTTTACTTTTGCGGGACTTCGTTAAAATTAAGTACTTTGAGCCAACAGTATTGTCCTGCTTTTGAACAATATCTATAACATTACCTTAAGCGTGATAAAAATCATTTCAACTTACTCTACATACAATCCTCCTACCCAAGGTTTATAAAAATGAAAAATTTTATCGTTTCAGCTCGAAAGTATCGTCCTGTCACTTTTAATGAGGTAGTAGGCCAGTCCCACATTGTTACTACCCTCAAAAATGCGATCAGCTCTAACCACATAGCGCATGCTTTCTTGTTCTGTGGACCTAGAGGTGTAGGTAAAACTACGTGCGCACGGGTATTGGCGAAAGCCATTAATTGCGAACAGCCGACAGGTGATGTTGAGGCTTGCAATGTTTGCCCCTCTTGTAAAAGCTTAAATGAGCGGAGTTCCTTAACCATTTATGAGCTGGATGCTGCCTCCAATAATTCCGTGGATGATATCAGAAGCTTAGTAGATCAGATGCGGTATGCGCCTACCAGTGGTTTATATAAGATTTACATCATCGATGAAGTGCATATGCTATCCCCCGCAGCGTTTAATGCCTTTTTGAAGACACTAGAAGAACCTCCTAGCTATGCCATCTTTATCTTAGCTACTACAGAAAAACATAAAGTCCTCCCTACGATTCTTTCCAGATGCCAAGTCTTTGACTTTAAACCCATTCAACCAGAAACCATTATAGCCCAGTTGCAGCATATCGCAACGAACGATAACATTACATATGATGAAGAAGCGTTGCATATCATTAGCCAAAAATCTGATGGATCCCTGCGAGATGCGCTCTCTATGCTGGATGTGATTGTGAGCTTTGGCGCGGGTAAATTGACGTATGCTGCTACGCTAGAGACGTTACATATGCTGGATCATAGTTACTACTTACGACTGGTAGCGGCCTTTCTCGCAGGGAATATTCAAGAATCTTTGCTTCTTTACGATGAAGTGCTTCAGTCCGGTTTTGATGGTTTCTATTTCCTGGAAGGTTTGTTGGAGCATATCAGAAATGTATTGGTAGCCCAAGATGCTATTACATTGCCCTTGTTGGCAGTGCCTCTCCATGTGAAGGAGGAATACAAACAGCAAGCAGCGAAAGCTAGCACTCCTTTTTTATTGGAAGCTTTGCAATGCGTCAGCAAATGCGCTATGCAGTACAAAGAAAGCTGCAATAGGAGATTCCATATAGAACTGATGTTGGTGGAATTGGCAAATAAACACCGTGCTGTAACGCCACCTGCTATACTTGCAGATCAACCTATTCCTAAGCTGAACCCTACATCCCCTGCGGCGGCCAACACTTCGGCAATAGCTACATCATCCACAGCAGATATGGCACCTACAAAGCCTGCCGAATCGGTCATTACACCTATAACGCCCTCCTCTGGTACTAATCCTGCTATAGCGCATGATACTACAACTAGTTCTCCTACTGAAGTAACGCAGCAAACATCACAAAGTATCAGCCAAGATCCTCCAAAGCCATTTCTGGAACCGAGTACTTCTCATACAGTGCAAGGAGATAAAGCAGAGATAACGGCATTACCAAGGACTATTAAAATACCCCAAATCGAGCAACTGACAGCCACAATACCTCCTCCACAGGCTATAGCATGTGATGTAGATGAGCCAAGTGCTTATAAAAAAAAGCGTGCCTTAACGCTAGATAAGCTACTTCCGGCTTGGGAAGCATATAGGGCACAAATCAAAGAGGAAAGGAAACTAGCTGCCTACAATTTGATGGCTAGGGAGATTGAAATAGCTGGCAATATGATTTTCATTAAATTGGCAAACCCTGCAGAAGAGATCGTTTTAGATGACTTTAAAGACCATTTGATCAATCATCTACGCAAGGCATTGGCCAATGATGTCTTGAATATTGCTAGCAAATGGGATGCGCAGGAGCAGATCACGAAGACACCGTATACGGCACAAGAAAAATTCCAATACTTAGCAAATAAAAACCCGCTATTAAACGACTTAAAGACGCAATTGGCGCTGGAGGTTGTAGATTAATGAAGAGAGACACAACCATGTTGTTGTAGCACTGGTATACCTTCCTCTCTACTGAATTACAACACGCCAATAGTCATAGCCAGCAGATCCGTATATGTCTATGCAACTAAATGAATTAGCCTATGGTGATATACATGTAGGTGCTTTGTTACCCCTGATCATACTAGTAGCTACTTTGCTTATAAACATCATACTACCGGTAGTGATTAAAGCTACGCATGTGGGTAAAATATCATTCCTCATGACGCTTTTGGGGCTTACCGCAACTTTGTTGCAAACGAAGCCCCCGACGCAAGCAGTGATGACTATATGGCCTCATTTATTACAGCAGACTCATTGGATTGCCATCATACAACTTCTCAGTGTTGCTATCACCTTGTTGATAGTAGTGGTTATGTATGCGGAGCATAACCTACATCCTGCAAGACTGAATCTATCTTTCATATTTATGCTGGTGTTGCTGATGGGTGCGTATCTCTTACCCGCATGTCAACATTGGCTGATGGTATATACCAGTGTCACTTTTATGAGCATCGCTACCACGATGTTGATGTATATACACACGGGGCATAAGCGGGGTATCTTAGCTAGTCAGAAATATTTGTTGTACAGCAGTACGATAGCTAGTGGTTTCATGCTGTTTGGCATATCGTATGTATATGGTTATTCAGGATCTTTGGATATTGTGCAGGGGTTGATAGCATCTGCTAAGGCTGTCGTAGGACCCGCTATAGTCCCGCAAGTCAGCGTGCTGTTTGCACTACTCGGCCTGTTGATGCTGCTGGGTAGTTTCCCCTATCAATTTTGGATAGCTGATATTTATACCGCTCTGCCTTGTTCCCTTGTTGCGTATTTATCAACGATTACAAAGGTAGCCGTTGTGGGTTTCCTGGTTAACGTCGGCTATACCATTTATGTGATAGAGGGATCTACAGAAATTTTGATGTTCCGTAATTTATTGGCTATTATTGCTGTTGTCACAATGGCGATAGGACATATGGCCGCATTCACTACGCAGCATATAGGTAAATTACTTGCCTATGGCGGTATTGCACAGACAGGGGCTTTGTTAGCGTTAGTAGTAACAGATTTGAGTAGTTATAGCCATATTATTTACTACCTCATTGTTTATACCCTTATGAATATCACTTCCTGGTTAAGCCTAGACGCGCTCTATAAAAATATCAATGGCTTTCACCTATCAGATTATGAAGGCGTAGGTAAAAGATTTCCTATCGTCAGCCTGTGTATCACGGTTGCTATATTAGCCTTGATAGGACTGCCACCTACATCAGGATTTATTGCTAAATTTGTGCTCTGGAACAAGCTATGGGAAAGTATACAGCAAGCACCTAGTGTTTGTATACCTATCTTATGGCTGACGAGCGTATTAGGAACCATGATTTCTCTGTATTATTACCTACGCATCCCTTATACTTTATTTAATAAACTACCCAAACAAGCACGTACGCTTCCCGTGGGTAGATTCTCTTTTGTACACTGTATACTCATTGTCCTCACTTGTCTATTGATAGGCTTGGTCGTGGTATGAAGTACAATGTAGTTGCAAAGAGATTTAAGCATATAAAACAAACAATCAAACTATATGGAAAAATATAAAACACTTTACACTGATTTAGAAGAAGAAATTTTAACGATAACCCTAGATAGAGCAAAACAATCTAATGCCTTAACAGCGCAGACGATTGATGAGCTAAAGGAAGTGATACAACAAGTTTATGATGACAATAATATCAAAGGCGTAATCATTACCGCAGAAGACGAGAAAGCGTTTAGCATAGGCGTAGACCTAGTGGAATTACAAAGACTCAATGAGTTGAATAGTAGAAAATTTGCGGAGAACGGACAAGAAGCCTTCGCGTTGATAGAAAATTGTCATAAACCTATTCTAGCAGCCATCAATGGCGATGCTTTGGGCGGAGGATGTGAACTAGCATTAGCCTGCCACCTGCGTATAGCTGTTGAAAATGCCAACTTTGGGTTTTTAGAAGGTAGCCGTGGTATGATTCCCGGCTTTGGCGGCACACAAAGGCTTACCTATTTGATTGGCAAAGCAAGAGCGTTGGAATTGCTGTTGACAGGGGAGCAAATATCTGCCATAGAAGCAAAAGAAATAGGTCTTATCACCCATGTAGTCAGTTATCAAGAAGCAGCTATCAAAAAAAGCAAAGAGTTACTACATAAAATCATCACGAATGCCCCTTTGGCCATAGGCGCCTGCATCAGTTGCACCAACACCGTATACAATCCAGAAGAAGACGGCTATCAAACAGAAGCCAATGCCTTCGCACATTGTTGTCAGTCAGAAGACTTCACAGAAGGCATAGAAGCTTTTTTCGAGCAACGTCATCCTCGCTTTCAAGGCTTTTAGGTTGACTCCCTTCGCTGTATCACTACATACATTATACATTTTGCAAAACAACCAAATGATTCTAGATGCATTATGAGCCAAGATCCTATATTAATTATCATCAGCACCAATCGTATCAACTCCTTATCCGCTGCTGTTGGTGAGTACTATGCCGAGTTGTTAAGCGACAACAACCAACCGAACCAAACATTATCTCTGACTTCCCTCCCTAGCGATTTTACCGCTACCGCATTGTATGAAAATCAAGGTAAGAACGCAGCCTTCAATCAATTGAAGCAAGTTGTAGAGCAAGCCACTAAGTACGTCTTTATCGTTCCAGAGTACAATGGCGCCTTTCCCGGAATCTTAAAAACATTTATAGATGGGTTAGACTTTCCAGGTACTTTCCGACATAAAAAATGCGCTTTAGTAGGCGTATCACAAGGTCCCGGAGGAGGTTTGATGGGCTTAAGTCATCTTACAGATATCTTACATTACCTCAAAATGCATGTACTTCCAGAAAAAGTGTACCTGCGGAATATCACAGACAGTAGGTTAGATACCGTTTTAGCCAATACCAAATACCAGCAATGGTTGCAGTCTCAAGCAGAAGGACTAATCGCCTACTAATAGCGTCTTGCTCCGAGATGTCAAGTCTAATAATTGGTTAACAAAAGTACTCTTTTAACAAGCGTATGTTCTCCTAGGCTTCATCTAGTCGCAAAACCATTGCGATTCGTTAACATATCCATAACCCCTCATAATTATGAATCCAACTAATAACACCTATCAAAAAGGCACCATAGGCTCAAATGATTTTAAAAATCTGGTAAAAAGTAGCCAGTACGTAGACAAAAGCCTGTTCATCAAAGATGTAATCAACGATGAGTTTCAAGTTCTTTTAATCACAAGACCT